>NZ_CP029495.1:0-319304 GCF_003325475.1 Chromobacterium phragmitis | reverse complement strand
GCCGGCAAAGGCACCCAGGCCAACTTCATCAAGGAGAAGTTCGGCATTCCGCAAATCTCCACCGGCGACATGCTGCGCGCCGCGGTGAAGGCCGGCACGCCGCTGGGCCTGGAAGCCAAGTCCATCATGGACGCGGGCGGCCTGGTCCGCGACGACATCATCATCGGCCTGGTCAAGGAGCGCATCGCCCAGGATGATTGCGCCAACGGCTTCCTGTTCGACGGCTTCCCGCGCACCATTCCGCAGGCCGAGGCGATGATCGCCGCCGGCGTGGACATCGATTACGTGGTGGAAATCGACGTGCCGGACGCCGCCATCGTCGAGCGCATGGCCGGCCGCCGCGTGCACCTGGCCTCCGGCCGCACTTACCACGTCGCGTTCAATCCGCCGAAAGTGGCCGGCAAGGACGACGTGACCGGCGAGGATCTGATCCAGCGCGACGATGACCAGGAAGAAACCGTCAAGAAGCGCCTGTCCGTCTACCATGAGCAGACCGCCGTGCTGGTGGGCTTCTACGGCAAGCTGGCGGCCGCCGGCAGCGCCAAAGCCCCGAAGTACGTGAAGGTGGATGGCGCCCGCGCGGTGGAAACCGTTCGCGACGAGGTGCTGAAGGCGCTGGGCGCCTGATCCCGGTTCTCCAGCGACGAAGCGGGCCTCGCGGTCCGCTTTTTGTTTGCGCAAACCGCTGGTCTTGCGCCGGCGGGGAGAGGACAATGGAACCCTGCGGAGCCGCGAGCGCTCCAATTCGTTTTGACGCATCAAGCCGGCGGAGCGCCGGCCAGGGAAAACAATATGTACCGCGGGGAACGTTTCAACGGCTATTCCCACCTTGCCGGCACCTTGCTGGCGATAGCCGGACTGGTGGTGCTGGTGGTCGAGGCGGCCATGCAGCGCGATCCATGGAAAATCGTCAGCTTCAGCCTGTACGGCGGCACGCTGGTCACGCTGTACCTGATCTCCACGCTGTATCACAGCTTCAAGGGCAGGGCCAAGGCCATTCTGCAGAAGTGCGACCACTCGGCGATCTATCTGTTGATCGCCGGCAGCTACACGCCGTTCGCGCTGGTGACGCTGCGCGGCGCCTGGGGCTGGACGCTGTTCGGCCTCAGCTGGGGGCTGGCCTTGTTCGGCATTGTCCAGGAGCTGACGCTGGGCAGGCGCACGCGCATCCTGTCGATGATTCTGTACGTGGCGATGGGCTGGCTGGTGCTGATCGCGATCAAACCGCTGATCGAGGCGCTGGAGCCGGGTGGCTTGTTCTGGCTGGCGCTGGGCGGCGTGCTCTACAGCGTAGGCATCTACTGGTTCCTCAACGACGAGAAGATACGCCACGGGCACGGCATCTGGCACTTGTTCGTGCTGGGCGGCAGCATCTGTCAATACATGTGCGTGCTGAATTACGTGGCTTGAGCGCGGGCCGCGGCAAGCAAAACGGCAGCCTGAGGGCTGCCGTTTTGCTTTGGGGCGGAGGCTATTCGCCGAACTTGACCGGCAACCGTTTTTCGTCGACCAGGCGGCTCAATGCCGACACCACGTGGGGATCGAACTGGCTGCCGGCGCGGCCGTTGATGTATTTCATCGTGTCCTCCATGCTCCACGGTTCCTTGTACGGCCGCTTGTTGAGCAGGGCGTCGAACACGTCGACGACGGCGACGATGCGGGCTGACAGCGGGATATCCTGCCCCTTCAGCTTGCTGGGATAGCCGTTGCCGTCGAAGTGCTCGTGGTGGCCGCCGGCGATTTCCGACCCCAGCGACAGGTAGCTGGCGCCCTCCACCAGCTTGGCGGAGCGCGCCAGGATTTGCGCGCCTATGGTCGCGTGCTGCTCCATGATCGCCCGCTCCTCCGGGTCCAGCTTGCCCGGCTTGAGCAGGATGTGGTCTGGCGTGGCCACCTTGCCGATGTCGTGCAGGATGCTGGCCATGCCGACCATGTCCATGAATTCGCGGCCCATCAGGTCGGGATAGCGGTTTTGCCTCACCATCTCGTCGGCGATGGCGTCGGTCAGCTTCTGCACCCGCAGCACGTGGTCGCCGGTATCGGTGTCGCGGAATTCCGCCAGGTCCGCCAGCGCGACCACCGTCGCCTCTTGGGCGCTGCGCAGCTGGTTGTACAGGTAGAGGTTGTCGTAGGCGGCGGAAATCCGCTGGCAGAACACGTCCAGCAGGTCGCGCTCCACCGCGTCCAGCGGCCATTGCGGCATGAAGTGGACGGCGAATTCTCGGCGATTGCGCGAGGAAATGTAGAGCACGTCGTAGGGGTGCTGGTAAATGCTGCGCTTTTCCTGGAATACCTGCTGTATCACCGAGGCCAGGTGCGGCTCGCTGGATAGGTCGCCGGACTCGGCCAGGTATTCGTAAGAGCCGGACACCGCCAGGATTTCCAGCTCCGGCCTGCCGCTATGGCTCTCGTTGCGCACGCACAAGATGCCGTCGGTGCCGATGTCGAGCAGCGCGCTGATCTGGCGCAGCACGCCGGAGGCGAATTCTCGCAGCGAATGCAACTGGTAAAGGTCGGACGCGCTCTCCAGTATCTTGGCCAGACCCTGGCGGTTTTTCTCCAAGGACACCAGGTTCTCGTAGGCGCGCAAGGACGCGATGGTGGTGGTGAACAGTTTCTGGGTGGTCAGCTCGGTCTTGGTCTTGTAGTCGTTGATGTCGTAATTGAGGATGACTTCCTGTTCCGGCGCCTGGCCGGGCTGGCCGGTGCGCAGCACGATGCGGACCACGCCGTTGTCCAGCTCCTCGCGGATGCGATGCACCAGCCTGAGGCCGGCGTCTTCGCTCTCCATCACCACGTCCAGCATGATAAGGGCGATGTCATGATGCTGCTTCAGCAATTGGAAGGCCTCGGCGCCGCTGTAGGCGCTCAGCAGCTCCAGCGGTCTTTCCTTGTAGCTGATGCCGCGCAGCGCGATGCGGGTGGCGGTGTGGACATCCTTTTCGTCGTCGACGATCAATACCTTCCAGGGCTTGCGCGCTTCAGAAGGCCGCGCAGCGACTTCGCTGCCGTCGCTGTCGTCGTCCAGCAGCCAGTTGTCTTCGTCGGGAGGCAGGGTGTCGCTGCTCATGCCACATTCTCCTTGTGCTGGACGGTGGGGGCGATGCAGGGCATGTCCAGCGTGAATCGAGTGCCTTGCCCCAGCTCGCTATGCACTTCGATATTGCCGCCAAGCCGCTGCCGCACGATGTTATAGACGATGTTGAGGCCGAGGCCGCTGCCGCCGCTGCCGCGACGGGTGGTGAAGAAAGGCTCGAATACCCGGCTCAGGTTTTCAGCCGAGATGCCTTTGCCGTTGTCGCTGATGGTCATTGACACGTGCTGGCCGTCATTGCGATGCGCTTCGATCAGGATGACGCCGGCCGTGTCTCCGCCTTCGTAGCCGTGGATCAGCGCGTTGACCACCAAATTGGTCAGCACCTGGGCCAGCGCGCCGGGGTAGCTGTCCAGCAACACGTCCTCTTCGCACTGGATGTCTATCGAGACCTTGGTGTGCTTGAAGCGCGGCTTCAGACTGGTGATCACTTCGTTGAGATAGTCGTGCAGGTGGAAGCTGCGCCTCGCTTCGCTGGTCTGGTCCACCGCCACTTGCTTGAAGCTGTGGATCAGGTTGGCGGCGCGCTCGGAGTTGGCGAGGATCAGCTCGCAGCATTCCTGCGCGGTCTCCAGATAGCTCTGGAAGTCGCTTTTCTTGATGTTGCCGCTTTCCAGCTTGCCGTTGATGTGAGAGGTGGCGGTGCCGAGGTGGGACGCGGCGGTCAGGGTGATGCCGACCGGGGTGTTGATCTCGTGGGCGACGCCGGCCACCAGGCTGCCCAGCGAAGCCATTTTTTCCGCCTCTACCAGTGTTTCCTGCGTCGCCATCAACTGGCTGTACGCCTGCTGCGCCTTTTCCTTTTCCTCGCGGGCGATCGCCTCGGCCGCCGTGCGTTTCACCAGATCGGCGGCGGTGCGGGCGACGATGCGGTTGAAGCCGTTGACGATGCCGCCTATCTCGTCGTCGGCCAGGTGCGTGATCTGAGCGCCGCTGGCGTCCGGCGCGCGGACTGCGGTGTTCAGCGCCTGCTGCAGCTTGGCCAGCGGCTGGAAAATGAAGCGCTGCAGGTTGAAGGACATGATGAAGAAGATCAGGCTGTCCAGCAGCACGATCTGGGCGATGATGGTGATCAGGTGTTGGTCTTCGCGCATGCGCAAGGCGTCGTGGGACAGGTATACGGTGGCGGTGCCCAGGTGCTCCTTGCCCTGGTAGATGATGGGGATGCTCAGCTTGTCGTCGACCTTGGGCTGCTCATTGGGCAGCATGTCGCGCAGATTGCCGTTGTTGTCGCGGGTGCGGCCCAGGTTGAGGCCGCTTTCTCCCTTGACGTTGATGGCGATGACGGATGGCCAGCTCAGCTCGCTGTCCAGCGCCAGCCGGACGTTCTCGTCGTCCAGTTGCCAGATGCCGTGCGGCAGGGACAGCGACAGGCGCGATTGCACGGCGGCGCGCTGAGTCTGGAAGTCATTCTGGTCGATGTTGTAGTCATGGATGTAGAAATACAGCCCGGTCGTCCCCAGAATGGTGGTGATCCATGCCATCAGCCATAACATTAACCTTGTCTTGATGCTTTTCATGGTGCCTGCTTGCTCTTGCCCTCACTGAATCGTAGGCAGAGCGAGCCGGAAATGCCATGCTGGATCGAGCCGCCGCTGCGCGCGGCTCAGGCCGCCGCTTGCGCAGAGGCGCGGCCGCGAGGGACTTTCTGCGCGAGCAGGCCGCCCAGAATCAGCGCCAGTCCCTGCAGGGTGGACGGCAGGATGGGTTCGCCGACGATCAGGTGGATCAGCAGCAGCGACAGCATCGGCGACAGGAAGATCAGATTGGCGACGCTGGCGGTGCTGCGAGTCAGCTTCATCGCCGACAGCCACAGCGCGAAGGTAAAGCCCATCTCCAGCGCGCCGACGTAGGCGGCGCCGGCCAGTCCCTGCCAGGCAGGCATTGTCAGCTGGCCATGCCAGGCGCACCAAGCCAGGCTCAGCGGCAGGCTGCAGGCGAAGTTCAGCGTCAGGCCCAGCACCGGTTCGCGGGCATCGCGGGTGTTGAATATCCAGTAGCCGGCCCACAGCAACGTCGAGGCCAGCGCCAGCAGCACCCCCAATTGATTGGAGAGGTGAAGATCCAGCAACTGGCCGCGGGTGCCTATCACCAATACGCCCAGGTAGCAGATCAGCGCGGCGGCGGCGTCCCGGGCGCGCAGCTTTTGCTTCAGCAACGGCACAGCCAGCAGGGTCATCGTCAGCGCCCAGGTGTAGTTGATCGCCTGCGCCTCCTGCGCCGGCAGCAGCGAATAGGCTTCGAACAGCACCAGGTAGTAGGCGAAGGGATTGACCGCGCCGAACAGCAGCGACGCTTTCCAGTGCGCCCGGAAAGCGGCCGCCAGTTCAGGCAGCCGGCGTTGCCAGGCGAGGATGGACAGCAGGGACAGCAGCGAGGCGACGCTGGCGTACAGCACCAGCTGCATGGGCGAGAGGTGCTGCAAGCTGAGCTTGAAGGCGCTGGCGACGGTGGACCAGGCGAGCACGGCGCCCAGGCCGAAGGCGTAGGCTTTTTTCTGATTGGGTACGGACGACAACACGGCTCTCCGGGTGGTGGGCTTGCCGGTCGATGTTAACCACAAACAGCCGTTGCCGGCAAAGCGCGTCAGCCGCTTGCCAGCAGGCGGTTGAGCGCGCGGCTGACGCGCGGCGCGGTGGCCGAGGCGGCAAGGCCTATGGGGCCGCCGTTTTCGGCGCGGTAGTCGTCGCCGGCCAGGCCATGCAGCCTGACGGCCAGCGAGGCGGCGTCGAAGGCGTCCAGCCCCTGCGCCAGCAGCGCGGCGATGAGGCCGGTCAGCACGTCGCCCTGGCCGGCGGAGGCCAGCTCGGGGCCGCCGCTGGTGTTGACGCGGTAAAAGCCGTCGGGCCGCGCGATCAGGCTGCCGGCGCCCTTCAATACGGCCACGCAGTTGAAGCGCTCGGCCAGCCGGCGGACGTGGCGCACGCGGTCGGATTGGACTTCGCCAACGCTGGATCTCAGCAGGCGCGCGGCTTCGGCCGGGTGCGGCGTCAACACGGTGGGGGCCGCGCGCGCGGCGACGCGCTCCGCCAGTTCGTCGCGCGCGGCCAGCAGATTGAGCGCGTCGGCGTCCAGCACCAGCGGGCAGGGGCGGGCGATGGCTTGTTCCAGCAGGTGCGCCGCCTGCTCCTGTTGTCCCAGTCCGGGGCCGACGGCGAAAGCGTCTGCCGCCGGAAGTTCGGCAGCCTCGTCGACAGGGCGGACCATCAGCTCCGGCGCGGCCGGATCGACCGGCAGCCGGCCGTCCAGCGGACATAGATAAACTTTGCCGGCGCCGCCGGCCAGCGCGCTGCGTCCCGCCAGCAGGGCGGCGCCCAGCATGCCGGGCGCGCCGCCGACGACGGCTGCCGCGCCGTAGCTGCCCTTGTGGCTGTCCCGCGAGCGGGCGAGCGCCGCGGCGGAAGGGCGGTTGAGCTCTCCTTCGGCCGCGGGGTAAAGATCGAAAGGGCAGTCCAGCGGGGCCAGCTCCACCGAGCCGGCGAGGTCGGCGCCTGGGCCGCCGTACAGGCCGGGCTTGTGGCAGAGGAAAGTCAGGGTGTGGTCGGCGCGCAGCGCTGCGCCCTGGGGCTGGCCGGTGTAGGCATCGAGGCCGCTGGGGCAGTCCAGCGCCAGCCGAGGGCAGTCAATCCGGTCCAGCCGGCGCAGGATCTCCTGCCAATGGGCATCCAGCGGACGAGACAGGCCGATGCCGAACAGGCCGTCGATCAGCAGCGCGGGAGGGGGGGCGCGTTCGGGCAGCGCGCTCAGGATGGCGATGCCGTCGTCTTCCGCCAGCCGGCGGGCCTCCGCGCATTCCGCGCTGCCCGGCGGGATGGGCTGGTAGACCAGAGTGGGGTAGCCGCGGGCCTGCAGCTCCCGCGCCGCGTGCAACGCGTCGCCGCCGTTGTTGCCAGGCCCGGCGCAGATCAGCAGCGGCGCGCCGGCGGGCGCTCGCGCCGATACCCAGTCGGCGGCGGCCCAGGCGGCGCGCCGCATCAGGTCCAGCCCGGCGGCGGCCCGCTCCAGCCGGCGCAGCGCCTCCAGGCTCAGGATCGGGCCGCCATCCATGTCATTCCCCCCAGCGCGGCGTCAATGTCTGTTCGACGCCGAGTTGATCCAGGATGCGGGACACGACGAAATCCACCATGTCGTCCACGCTCTTGGGGTGTGTATAGAAGCCGGGCGCCGGCGGCAGGATCACCACGCCCAGCCGGGCCAGCTCCAGCATGTTTTCCAGATGGATGGCGGACAGCGGCGTCTCTCTTGGCACCAGCACCAGCTTGCGTTGCTCCTTGATGCAGACGTCGGCGGCGCGCTCGATCAGGTTGTCGCTCATGCCGTGGCGGATGGCGGCCAGCGCGCCCATCGAGCATGGGCACACCACCATCGCGTAGGGAGGGTTGGAGCCTGACGCGGCCGGCGCGAACCATTCCTCGCGGCCGTAGACTTCCAGCAGATCCGGCGCCGCCGGATAGCGCTGCAACAGCCACGCTTTCATTTCAGCCGGCCGGGAGGGCAGAGTCAGGTTCATTTCCTGTTTGGCCACCACCTGGGCGGCCTGGGAGCACAGCACCCACACGCGGATGTCCGCGGCGAGCAGGGCTTCGATCAGGCGCAGGCCGTAAGGCAGGCCTGAAGCGCCGGTGAGGGCGACGGTGACGGTTTTGCGGCGGGGCATCTGGCATTCTCCAGGGACGGGCCTGCGCGGCCCGTTAGCCCGGTTCAGTGGTCGGTGTGGAGCTGGCGGTGGCGGACCAGCACCTGGCGGTCGGCGAACAGGCGCGCCAGGTTTTCAATGATGAACACCGAGCGGTGCTGGCCGCCGGTGCAGCCGACGGCCACGGTCAGGTAGCTGCGGTTTTCCTTGCCGTAGCAGGGCAGCCACTTGGCTATCATCGCCTGGATGTCGGCTATCATCTCGGCCACTTCCTGGTGGCCGGCGAAGAAGTCGACGATAGGCTGGTCGCGGCCGGTGAACGGGCGCAACTGCGGGTCATAGTAGGGATTGGGCAGGCAGCGGGCGTCGAACACGAAATCGGCATCCTGCGGCACGCCGTGCTTGAAGCCGAATGATTGGAAGATCAGCGTCAGCCGGCTGCTGTCCGCGTCCACCAGCTCGCGGACCCAGCCGCGCAGCGCGTTGGCCGACAGCTCGCTGGTGTCGATGCGTGTTCCCAGCTCCAGCACCTCGGCCAGCATTTCCTGTTCCAGCCGTATGCTTTCCTCCACCGTGATGCCGGCATCGGAGAGCGGGTGGCGGCGGCGGGTTTCGGAGAAGCGCTTGACCAGCGTTTCCGGCTTGGCCTCCAGGAACAGCAGGCGTACGTCGATGCCCTGGGCTTTCAGCGATTCCACGACCTGAGGCAGCGCGCCCAGCGAGGGGCCGGAGCGGGTGTCCACGCTGATGGCGATGTCTTCGTAGCCGAAGTCGGCGTACATCGTCATCGCCTCGGGCAGCAAAGTGGCGGGCAGGTTGTCCACGCAATAGAATCCGGAGTCTTCCAGCGCGCGCAGCGCCACCGACTTGCCGGAACCGGACAGGCCGCTAATCAATATCAGGCGCATTTTCCTGGTCTCTCAAGAAGTTGGTGTGGCGCTCGATGAACTCGCGGGTGCTGTCTATGCCCCTGAGCTGCAGGATGTAGTTGCGCACCGCGGCTTCCACCAGCACCGCCAGGTTGCGGCCGGCGGCGACGGGCAGCACGACTTTGCGCACGGTGACGCCGATGATGTCCTGGGTTTCGGACTGGATGTTGAGCCGGTCCAGCGCCTGCATCGCCTGGTCGTTGGCCTTGACCAGGTGGATGATCAGTTTGAGCACTTTCTTGGGGCGGACGGCCGTTTCGCCGAAGATGGTGCGGATGTTGAGGATGCCCAGGCCGCGGACCTCCAGGAAGTCGCGCAGCAGCGGCGGGCAGCGGCCCTCCAGCGTATCCGGGCCGATGCGGTACAGCTCCACCGCGTCGTCGGCCACCATGCCGTGGCCGCGGGAAATCAGCTCCAGCGCGAGCTCGCTCTTGCCCATCGCCGAGTCGCCCATGATCAGCACGCCGATCTCGAACACGTCGAGGAACACGCCATGGAGCACGGTCGACACCGCCAGCGCGCGGGCGAGATAGATCCGCAGCACGTCCATCAGGTACGGGCTTTCCAGCGTGCTGCACATCAGCGGCACGTTGTGGCTGTGGCAGTAGTCGCGCAGCAGCCGCGGCACCGGCTGGCCGTTGGCCACCATCACCACCGACATGCTCTTGTGGAACAGCTGGTCCAGCGCGGTCTTGGCCGCCGACTGCTCCAGCTTGTTCAGGTAGTCCACTTCCGCCAGGCCCAGCACTTGCACCCGGTTGGGGTGGATGAAGTTCAAGTGGCCGACCAGCGCCAGCGTGGGGCGCTGGTCGTCGTTGCCGATGACGTTGTCCGAGCCGCCGGTGCCGGCGACCCAGGTCAGGTTCAGCTTCTGCTGGTTTTCCTGATACAGCCGGCGTACGGTGATGCTAGGCATGGGGCGTCCAGTCGCTAAGCAGCTTGTAGAGGTCGTCGCGCGCGTTCAGGCCCAGCATCTGCTCGCGCATCTGGCGGCTGGAGAACATCTGCGCCAGTTCCGACAGCACCTGCAGGTGCAGATCGGTGGCGTGTTCGGGCACCAGCAGCACGAACAGGCATTGCACTGGCTTGCCGTCCGGGGCGTCGAAGGGAATCGGCGCCTTCAGGCGGATGAATACGCCGGTCGCCTCCTTCAGGCCGCGGGCGCGGCCGTGGGGAATGGCCACGCCTTGGCCGAGTCCGGTGGAGCCCAGTTTTTCACGGCTGAACAGGCTGTCGAAGATTTCGCTGCGGGCGATGCCGCGGGTGTTTTCCACCAGCAGGCCCACTTGTTCGAACACCCGTTTCTTGCTGGCGACGTCCAGATCCAGCAGGATATGGTCCGGAGTCAGGATCTTGCCGATGAGATTCATGTTGGCTTATGCATGCGGCTCTTGGGGAAAGTCCGAATTCTACGTTGCCTTGATAGTACTGAAAACCGGCAAGCGCAAAGAAAAACGGGAACCGCGAGGCTCCCGTTGTCTTCAATCAGGCCTTACAGCGAAGCCTGGGTCTGGGAGGCTTCGCCCGAACCCAGCGCGCGGTGCTCGGTCAGTTTTTCCTTGTGCTTGAGCACCTGGCGGTCCAGCTTGTCCATCAGCAGGTCGATGGCGGCGTAGAGGTCGGCTTCGGAAGCTTCCACGTGGATGTCCTTGCCGGACAGGTGGACGTTGACCTCAGCCTTCTGGATCAGCTTGTCCACGGACAGGGTGACGGAGATGTCGATCACGTGGTCGACGTGGCGGGTAACGCGCTCCAGCTTGTTTTCAATGTATTCGCGCAGCGACTGAGTGACTTCCAGGTGCAGGCCGGTTACTTTGAGGTTCATACCCTAGCTCCTTCTGGTTTGTCCGCCCGGTCGGGTTGTCGGGCGGCATTGTATTCCTGAGGCGTCTCGGTTTTTATAGCGCCTTGCGCAGACTCACCGCCGGAATCTGCATGGCTTCACGATACTTGGCTACGGTGCGTCTGGCAACCTGTATTCCCTGCTTGGCCAGCGCGTCGGCGATGGCGCTGTCGGACAGCGGCTTGGCGCGGTCCTCGGCGTCTATCATGCCGCGGATGTGGGCCTTGATCGCGGTGGCGGAGCACTCTCCGCCGCTTTCAGTTTCCAGCGAACTGCCGAAGAAATACTTGAGCTCGAACAAACCTCGTGAACAGAGCAGGTATTTCTGGCTGGTGGAGCGGGAAACGGTGGATTCGTGCAGTCCCAGCTCTTCCGCGATGTCGCGCAGGATCAGCGGCCGCATCGCCACCTCTCCGCGCTCGAAGAACAACTGTTGACGCTCGACAATAGCTTCCGCCACTTTGAGTATGGTGTCAAACCGCTGCTGGATGTTCTTGACCAGCCAGCGCGCCTCCTGCAGCCGGCCGGACATTTCGCCGCCCTGGCCGCGGCTGTCTGCCAGCATGCGCTCGTACAGGCGGTTGACGCGAAGGCGAGGCATGGCGGCGCGATTGAGCTCCGCGGCCCAGCGGCCACGGAGCTTGCGCACGCTGATGTCGGGAATCACGTAATGGACGTCGCCGTGGCTGAAGCCGGTGGCCGGATGCGGGTTGAGGCGGGCGATCAACGCCTGCGCCTCGCGCAGCGCGGCGTCGTCGCAGCGCAGCAGTTTTTTCAGCTTGGCGTAATCGCGGCCGCCCAGCAGCGGCAGATGCTCGCGGACGATGGCCAGCGCCAGCGGGTGGCCGGGTTTGCCGCCGGGCAGGCGCCGCAACTGCAGTTCCAGCGATTCAGCCAGCGAGCGGGCGCCGACGCCGGCGGGATCGAACTGCTGCAGCAACGCGAGGCCGACGGCCAGTTCGTCGCTGTCCAGCTCCAGCTCCAGCGGCAGGTTGCCGGCCAGTTCGTCCAAGTCCTGCGGCAGATAGCCGTCCTCGTCCAGCTCTTCGATCAAGAGGCGCATCACCGCGCGGTCGCGGTCGGAGAGGACGATTTCGCCCAACTGCGTCAGCAGGTGCTCTCGCAGGCTGACCGGGCAGGGCACGTTGAGCATGGGGTCGAAATCGTCGTCGTCGCTTTTGCGTCCGCCCGCGCCCCAGTCCAGCAATTCGCCGGCGCTGTCGTCGCGGCTGTCGCCTTCGGCCGATTCGGCCGCGCCGTCTTTCTGCTCCGCTCCATTCGTCGCGGCTTCGCCGTCGCGCGGATCGTCGCCGCGCTCCAGCAAGGGATTATCCAGCAGGAAACGCTCCACTTCCGCCTGCAGGTCCAGCGTGGACAGCTGCAGCAGCTTAATGGATTGCTGCAACTGCGGCGTCAGCGTCAGCTGTTGGGAAACCTTGAGCTGAAGTGACTGTTTCATCATTTACAGGTGGAAATGTTCGCCGAGGTAGACCTCGCGCACTCTTTCGTTGTTGACCAGTTCTTCCGGCTGGCCGGAAGCCAGCACCGAGCCGTCGCTGATGATGTAGGCGCGGTCGCAGATGCGCAGCGTCTCGCGCACGTTGTGATCGGTGATCAGCACGCCGATGCCGCGCTCCTTCAGGAAGGAGATGATTTTCTGAATGTCGATCACCGCGATCGGGTCCACGCCGGCGAACGGCTCGTCCAGCAGGATGAAGCGAGGACGGGTGGCCAGCACGCGGGCGATTTCCACCCGGCGGCGCTCGCCGCCGGACAGCGACAGCGCGTTGTTTTCTCGCAAATGGCCGATGTTGAGGTCGTCCAGCAGCAGGTCCAGCTCTTTTTCCAGTTCTTTGCCCTTGAGGCCGGAGATTTCCAGGATGGCGGCGATGTTCTCTTCCACCGTCATCCGGCGGAAGATGGACGCTTCCTGCGGCAGGTAGCCGAGTCCCAGCTGGGCGCGCTGATGCATCGGATAGCGGGTGATGGCTTCGTCGTCCAGGCGGATGTCGCCGTCGTCGGCGCCGATCAGGCCGACGATCATGTAGAAGCTGGTGGTCTTGCCGGCGCCGTTGGGGCCGAGCAGGCCGACGACTTCGCCGCTTTCGATGCTCAGCGACACGTCCTTGACCACGGTGCGTTTTTTGAAGCGCTTCTTCAGGCGGGATACGGCGAGTACGCTGCGCTTCATGGCTTGGAGGCTCCAGCGGCGGGCTTGGCGGCGGCCGGCTGCGACGCGGCGTTCTTCGGCTGCAGGATGACGGTGGTGCGGCCGCCCTTGCCGGCATTGGCGCCGCCGCCCATCACCTGGTAAACCTCGCTCTGGGTGTCGTAAGTGATCACGTTGCCTATCACCAGGTCGCCGTTGCGTTTGACGCGGGCATTGCCGGTCAGCACCGCGAAGTGTTTGGCGCTGTCGTAGTCGAGCTTGCTGGACTGGCCTTCGATCCAGCCGCCGTTGTTGTCCAGCTTCTGACGGAAGGTGACGATGCGGCCGCTGGCTTGCAGCGTCTGGTTGCCTTGCTGGTCCTGCATGGCCACGACTTTGTCGGCGTTCAGGCGCAGCGTGCCCTGGATCACCACCACATTGCCGGTGCAGGTGGAGATCCCCTTGGTCTGCTCCATGGTGCAGCCGTTGTCGCTGGTGATCTCGATGGGCTTGTTGCGGTCGGCCTGCTCGGCGTGCGCGAACGAGACGGCGGACAGCAGCAGGCCGGCGAGCAGGAGTCGGGTGTTATTTGGCATAGATGATCTTGGTCTTTGAGTGCAGATTGAGCACGCCTTGGGACTCCAGGTAGCTGAAGCCTATGGAGTTGGCCACCGAGTTGCCGTGGTAGATCACCGACGGCGCCTTCGAGCTGGCGAAGCGCTTGCCGGTGTCGACGAACATCGCGCTGCTCACCAGCTTGGTTTCGGGCTGTTTGCTGTCTGCGGGTTTGATCAGGACGACCTTCTTGTCGAAGTAAGCCTGCTGGTTCTTGCTGTTGTAGCGGCCGGTTTCGCCGGTCACATGGTATTGCAGCACGCCCTGCTGGTATTGGTACAGGTCGGGGTTTTCGAAGTAGGCGTCGGGTTTGCCCGGGTATTGCCACATGCGGCTGGCGACCAGCTTGTCCATCAGCCTGCCCTGGGCGTCGTAGCGGATGGCCACCAGGTTGTCCGCCACGTATTCGGGCTTGTCCGGGTCCAGCTCGCGATGGCGGGTATCCCAGCGCGAGATCTGATCCAGCCACAGCGTCAGCATCGCGGTGAGGCCGATCAGCAGCACCGGGAAAAGGCGGTGGGAGCGCAACAGCTTGATCATGCCAGATACCGCGCGAGCACGCCTTCGAACGTGCCTTGGGCCTGCATGATCAGCTCGGCCAGCTCGCGCACCGCGCCGTGCCCGCCGGGGTTGCCGGTCACGTAATGGCAGTGCTGGCGAACCTGCGGCGGGGCTTCGGGGACCGCCACCGCCAGGCCTACTCGGGTCAGGATGGGCAGGTCGATGAGGTCGTCGCCGATGAAAGCGCACTCGTCGGGCGCGAAGCCGGTTTTGTCCAGCAGGTCGGCCAGGGCGACTTTCTTGTCGTGCACGCCGCCATAGTAGTGGTCTATCTTCAGCGCCCGGGCCCGGTGCTCGACGCAGCGGTCGGCGCGGCCGGAAATGATGGCCAGCTGCACGCCGGTGCCCTGCAGCAGGCGCAGGCCCAGACCATCCTGCACGTAGAAGGACTTGCTCTCTTCGCCTTGGGCGTTGTAGTACAGGCGGCCGTCGGTGAGGACGCCGTCCACGTCCATGATCAGCAGCTTCACCTTGCGGGCCTGCTCGGAAATCATACGCATTGCTTGTCCTTGCAGCCGCCAGCCATGCGGTTGGCGGCTGCGATGTTCGATATTTAAAACACGCCGGCGCGCAGCAGGTCGTGCATGTGAAGCACGCCGGCCAGCTTGCCCTGGGCGTCTACGACCACCAGGCTGGTGATCTGGTGCTGTTTCATCAGGAAGCCAGCTTCGGCGGCCAGTTTGTCCGGCTGGATGGATCGCGGCTGGCGGCCCATCACCTCGTCTATCTTCAGGCTGTAGAGGTCGGCGCCCTTTTCCAGCGTGCGGCGCAGATCGCCGTCTGTATAGATGCCGTGCAGCGTGCCGTCGGCGTCGCTGATGGTGACCATGCCCAGCCGTTTTCGCGACATTTCCAGCAGCGCGTCTTTCAACAACGTGCCTGGCGCGACGCGGGGCAGGGCATCGCCGTCGTGCATCAGATCCTTCACGTGCACCAATAGGCGGCGGCCCAGGCTGCCGCCCGGGTGGGACAGCGCGAAATCGCTCTTGCCGAAGCCGCGCACTTCCATCAGCGTCACCGCCAGCGCGTCGCCGAGCGCGATCTGCGCGGTGGTGCTGGTGGTGGGCGCCAGGTTCAGCGGGCAGGCTTCCTTGTCCACATGCGTGTGCAGCAGGATGTCCGCTTCCTGGGACAGCGTGGATTCGGTCCGGCCGGTCACCGCGATCAGCTTGCCGCCCTTCAGCTTCAGCGCCGGCAGCAGGGACACCACCTCGGCCGACTCGCCGGAGTTGGACAGCGCGATCACGATGTCGTCGCCGGTGATCATGCCCAAGTCGCCATGGGCGGCCTCGGCCGGATGAACGAAAAAGGCCGGCGTGCCGGTGCTGGCCAGGGTGGCGGCGATCTTGCGCCCCACGTGGCCGGACTTGCCCATGCCGGTGACGATCACGCGGCCCTTGCAGGCCAGGATGGCTTCCACAGCGTCCAGGAATTCGCCGTTCAGGCGCTCGGCCAGGGTGCTCAGCGCGGCCGCTTCTGTCAGCAGCACGTCGCGCGCCGTCTCCAGGCGGCTGGTGTGAGTTTTTTCCATAAGGCAAAAGTATATCAAAGGTTATAATCGATTGACGCGGGTGCTGGTGCAAGTTTTGCTTGGCGGTCGTGTTTTCCGTTGCCAATTCTTTCCCTGGAGCCCCGACCGCCGATGCATTCCATGGCCCCCATCGTCCTTGTCCTGTTGTCCGCCGTGTTGGTGGTCACCTTGTGCCGCAGCCTGAAAGTGCCGGCCATGCTTGGCTACCTGGTGGTGGGCTTCCTGACGGGGCCGGGGGTGATGAACCTGATTCCCCAGGGACAGGAGACGGCCTTTCTCGGCGAGATCGGCATTGTGTTCATGATGTTCACCATCGGCCTGGAATTTTCGCTGCCCAGGTTGAAGGCGATGCGGCAGCTGGTGTTCGGCGTCGGCTTCGCCCAGGTGGCGCTGACCATGCTGCTGGTGGCGATGGCCATCGCTTATCTGACCGGCAGTCCGCTGACGGGTTTCGCGATAGGCGGCGCGCTGGCGATGTCGTCCACCGCCATCGTCAGCAAGTTGTTGGCCGAGAGATTGGAATTGAATCAGCCGCACGGCCAGCTGGCGATCGGCGTGCTGCTGTTCCAGGACATCGCCGTGGTGCCGCTGCTGATCATGCTGCCGGCCTTCGCCGGCGGCAGCGACACGTTGTGGCTGGATCTGGCCAAGGCCGGCGGCAAGGTGCTGGTGGTGCTGGCGCTGCTGTTGTTTTTCGGCCAGCGGCTGGTGCGGCCGTGGTTCCATCTGGTGGCGAGGCAGCGTTCCGGCGAGCTGTTCATGATCAACGTGCTGCTGGTGACGCTGGGGATCGCCTGGATGACCGAGTTGTCCGGGCTCAGCCTGGCGCTGGGCGCCTTTGTCGCCGGGATGCTGATCTCCGAAACCGAATACCGCTATCAGGTGGAAGAGGACATCAAGCCCTTCCGCGATATCCTGCTGGGTTTCTTCTTCATCACCGTGGGCATGAAGCTGGAGCTGGCGGTGCTGTTCGATCGCTTTGGCGAGGTGCTGCTGCTGTTGGCCCTGCTGCTGCCGCTGAAGCTGGCGGTGGTGTTCGGCCTGGGGCGGCTATTCGGCCACCGCTCGAACGACGCGATGCGCTCGGCGCTGGCGCTGGCGCAGGGCGGAGAGTTCGGTTTCGTGCTGCTGTCGCTGGCGCTGAACCTGAATCTGGTGCCGGCGCCGATGGCGCAGGCGGCCATCGCCGCGATACTGATTTCGATGCTGGCGGCGCCATTCCTGATTCTGCACGGCGAGCGCATCACCCGTCGGCTGATCAAGCAGGACTGGATGCTGCAGTCGCTGGATCTGCACCAGATGCTGGTGGCCGGCATGAGCAAGGACGATCACGTGCTGATCTGTGGCTATGGCCGCAGCGGCCAGGCGCTGGCGCGGCTGTTGGAGGCGGAGAACATCAATATGTTCGCGTTGGACATGGACCCGGAGCGCGTGCGGGAGGCCGGCGAGGCGGGAGACCAGGTGGTGTTCGGCGACGCCGGCAAAAAGGAGGTGCTGATCGCGGCCGGCCTGATGCGGGCCAAGGTGGTGGTGGTGACCTTCGCCGACACCCACGCCGCGCTGCGCATCCTGCATACGGTTCGCGAGGCCAGGCCTGAGCTGCCGGTGATCGTGCGCACGGTTGACGACAGCGAGCTGGACACCCTGCGCCAGGCGGGCGCCGATGAGGTGGTGGCCGAAGTGATGGAGGGCAGCCTGATGCTGGCTTCGCAAGCGCTGCTGGAGGCCGGCGTGCCGCCCAGCCGCGTGCTGAGGCGCATCCGCGCGGTGCGGGAGGAGCGCTACGACCTGTTCCGTGGCTTCTTCCGCGGCAGCAGCGACGAGACGGAAAGCCTGGAGGAGTCGCTGGTGCCGCGCTTGCTGAGCGTGCAGGTATGCGGCGGCGCGTCGGCCATAGGCCAGCCGCTGGGCGCGCTGGGGCTGGCGGAGCTGGGGGTTGAGGTGAAGGCCATTCGGCGCCAGCGGGTGCGCCGCACCGATTTCGATGCCGCTTTCGAGATCGCGCCGGATGACGTGATGGTGCTGCTGGGCACGCCGGAGCAGCTGGCGCTGGCGGAGTCCAGGATATTGCAGGGCGAGTGAGTCTGGCCGCAATGCGAAAAGCCCCGGTTTCCCGGGGCTTTGTCTTGGGCTGGGCGGCTCAAGGCAGAATGGTGGTGATCTGTTTCTGCAGCTGCTGCTTCAGCGCCTGCTGTTTCTCGCCCTCGGTCTTCTTGCCCTTGACCAGCGCGTTGAAGTCCAGCGCGTATACCGGCGAGTTGATCGGGCCGGTGATCTTCAGCGGCACGTTGACGCCTTTCAGCCGGGCGAACTCCTGAGGGTTGGCCTGTACGTCCATCGTGTAGTCGACGATGTTCTGCTTCAGGTCCATCTTGCCGCCGCCGTTGACGTTGACCAGCTGCGAGGCCAGCTTCAGGTCCTGGCTGCGCGCCACGCCCTTGTCCAGCTTGAAGCTGGTGGACAGCGTGGAGAAGGTGGTCTTCTGATCGTTTTGCGCGGCGCCGTTCCATTCCTTCAGCTCGGCCGGCAGATTTTTCAGCGCCGCCACCAGGTCTATGCCGGTCAGCGCGCCGTTGTTCAGGCTGAACGAGGCGTCGCCGCTGAGCGTGCTGCGCAGTTCGGCGAAAGACTTGCCGTCGGCGTTGATGTCTATCTTGCCGTTGCCCTTGCCATCCAGGCGGCTGAAGCTGAACAGATCCACCAGCAACGGGCGTATCTTCATGCCTTGCAAGGTTTGCTTGACCTGCAGGTGGGGCACGTCGCGCCGGCTGAGCGAGGCGTCGCCCTGCAGGCGGCCGTCGTAGATGTCGGCCGACATCTGGTCCAGCTCGAAGGCGCGCGGATTGATGCGCACATTGCTGCTGATGTTGTTGATGCGGAAACGACCCATTTCCAGTTCGCCTATCGCCACCTTGCCGTTCAGGTCGAAGAAGTCCAGCCAGTCCAGCGGAATCTCATTGGTGTTCTGGAAAATGGCCACCGGGTCTCCCTGGGCTTCCGGCAGGTAGCGGTTGAGATCCAGCTTGCCGATGTTCAGCATCGCCTCGTGGCGCGGCTTGATCAGTCCGTACTGGCTCAGCGTGGCGGATACGTCGGATCCGTCCAGCTTGCCGGCCACGCGCAAGTTGAAGCGCGGTTCGTCGATGTCTCCGTCCAGCGCGCCTTCCATGCTGGCCACCAGGCGGCCGCGCGGCAGCGCCGGCGTGGTGATGGTGCTGGTCAGCTTCAGCGGCTGCATCAGCAACTGGTTCATGCCGGCCAGCGACAGCGGCGCGTTCAGCTTGACGTTGACCTTGCCGGAGCCCGCCAGCCAGTTGAATTCGCCATCCAGCTTGTCGGCGTAGAGGCCGTTCTCGCTCAGCTTCAGATTGTCCAGAGCGGCCTGCAGCTGATACTGGCTGCGGGCGTAGGTCAGCTTGGCGCTGAGGCTGCCGGAGGGCATGGTCAGTTCGCGCAGGCTGGCGTTGATCTGCGGCAGGGTCAGCTTGACCTCGCTGCTGGGGCGCTCGCTGCTGAAGTCGACGGTGACGTCGCTGCCGGTAGCCTGCAGCGAGGCGAAGTTGAGCTTGTACTGGCCGGTGACCGTCAGCTTGGTGTCCCCCAGGCCGGGAATGGCGCTGATCGCCACCGCTTCCAGCTCGGGCAGGCTGACTTGATCGTCTTGTATGGTCAAGGGCGTGGTCAAGGCCAGCCGCACCGGGCGCTTGTCGTCGTCGAGAATGGCGCCGAAGCTCAGGTCGGAGGTGCCGCGCAGATTGTCTGCGTCCAGGCTGATGTTGGACAGGCGCTTGTCGGTGTGGGTGAGCTGGTCGGATAGCAGCAGCGTGCCCTCGCGTATCGCCAGGCGCTCCAGCTTCACGCTGTAGTTGCCCTGCTTGCGGGGCTGGAACAGGTCGGCGATGTTGAGCCGGCCGTCAAGGTCGCGGCTGACATTGGCGCTGGGGCCATGCAATTCCAGCCCCTTGATTTCGCGGTTGCCCAGCAACAGCGGCAGCCAGGAAAGCGATACGCGCAGCGTTTCCACGCGGGCGAAGACGTCGGGCTTGCCGGGTTCGCTGACGCTGAGCTTTTCGACCTCGATGCCGGGGGAGGGGAATACCTGGGGCGTGATGCGTCCGTCTATGCGTACGCTGCGCCCGGTGTCTTGCAGGGCGTGGGTCAGGGTGCCGCGCACGGCGGCTTCATCGAATTGCCAGTAGATCAGCGTTCGGATCAATACCAGCAGCAGGACCACGGCCAGGGTGCCGTAGGTCGCGATTCTTAGCCACAGCCGGCCGGAGTTCAATTTCATCGGGATCGCTCGGAGAGGCCATGCATGGAGTTGTTTTGGAAGCGCGGGAGGTCTGTGGAGCGGGTGAAGGGAATCGAACCCTCGTCGTAAGCTTGGGAAGCTTCTGCTCTACCATTGAGCTACACCCGCGCGCTTCGCTGGAGCCCACGAATCTATCGGGTTTCGGCAGGCTTGGCAAGGTTTTGCGGCGCAACAAACGCGATGGCCGCGGCGGATTTCGGGATGCCTGTTCACTGATGTTTCGCTAAGTGATTGATGTGAAAAGATTCATGCGGCTGGGGGCGGCAATGGGGCGAGGAAACCGCCCCCCGCAGGCGTGGCCGCGGGGAGGCGGGGCGGAATCATTTTTGCCTGAGCGGCGGGACGGCCGCGGCCGGCGCTCTGACGGGACTCATCCGCTGCAGGATGGGCAGGCCGCGGCGATGATGCAGGGCGACTGCCGCGATGTGGGCGACCACGGCCAGCGCCAGCAGCAGGTTGACGGCGAAATGGATGGCTGCGAAGCCGCGAGTCCAGACGCCAGCGGCCAGCGGCGCGTTTAAGACGAACCAGCCGAAGACGGCGATGGGCCGCTCCATCATCAGCACGCCGCTGAGAAGGGACAGCGAGGCCAGAGCGTAAAGCGCGCGATGGCCCAGTTTGGCCTTGCGCCAGTCTCGCTCGGCCATGCCTTCGGGCGGCGGCATGCGGAAACAGAGCCGGTAGCCGAGGCGCAGCAGCCAGAACGGGATCAGTAGCGCGGCCAGGGCGACGTTCAGCGACGCGGTCGTCGAGGCCAGCGCGGGCGGCAGGGCGCGCGCAGCCAGCGCGAAACCGCTCAACAGCGCCCATAGCATCACCGAGGCGCTCAGCCAATGCAGCGCCATCGCCAGGGGAGGATAGCGTTTCATGGGGGCTCCAGCGGCGGGAGCGGGAAGCGGCTCGCCGCCTCCCGTTCCCGGCCTATGCGTTCACAGGATCAGACGGGAGCCCACAACGCCGGCTGGGTGGAAGGGGTCCAGCCCGCGCCGGCCCAGGCGGTGTGCGCCTGCAGGCAGCGATAACGGCGGCCCTGATAGCTGACCACCTGGCCCACGGCGTAGGCCAAGCCTTCGCGCCATTCCTCGCCCGGCGGAGGGGTGATGCCGCCGTCGCCCTTCTTGATGTCGATCTGGTACTGGTAGCCGCTGAAACGCTCGTTGATCCAGACTCGGTTGGCGGTGGCGCTGCGGACCGGGGCGATGGTCACAGCCCGCTGCTTGCTGCTGATCACGCCGATGCGGGCGAGCTGGGAATTGGCGTTGACTTTGACGCCGAGCTCGTACGGCCAGTTGGCAGCCTGGCCGGTGGCCGCGGTCAGGTCCACCTTGTGGCTTTCCACGTCGCGGCCATGGCTGTCGAAGATGCGCAGCGTCACTGAGCTCTTGTTCGGCAGGTTTTCATGGGCAGTCACGCTGCCGACTTCCTTCCACGGGTTGGCGACCGGCGGCGGCTCGGGCGGCGTGGTGCCGTTGGTGAAGTTGACGTCGGAACAGGAATAGAAGGCTTCCTCGCTGTCCGAGCGTTTCCACACGTTGTAGATGATGTGGCGGCCGGCCTTGCCGGTGGGCAGCTTCATGGTCATGTGGTAGCGCTTGTTGGCGTCCAGCGGAGGCGTGCCGGTATACGTGCCGAATGGTTCGGCTTCGAGATCCGACCACCTGAGGGGCTGATTCGGATTCCAGCCGTTCTTGGTCACATAGAATTTGAAGTACTTGGTGGCGTGCGGCGCGGAGGCGTTGTAAATGAATTCAAAATTGCCGTTGGCGTCCGGAACGATGTTGGTGGCCGGCCAGTCGGCGCGCGCCAGGTTGAAGCCCTTGAACTTCTCCTGGCCGCCGGCGCACAGCGTGCCGTCGGGTACCACTGCCTTATGGTTGTCGCCTGGCGGGTTCTGGTTGATGCCGTTCCAGTCGTACATCGCCTGTGTGCCGCCCGCCTGTTTGGCAGCCTGGCAGGCGGCGCTCTTTGGCGACTCCGCGCCTTCCTTGAAGCAGCTGTAGGTGCGGTTGATCGGCACTTCCATGGTGCCGTGCGCCCAGATCGGACTGCTCAGGCTTGCCAGGACGATGGCGATGACGATGGGTTGGGATGGCTTCATCTTGGACTCCTCTATCGGTTCGCGGGGAGTCGAGGTTCTGATACCAATTTGGTACCAGTTGCCTCGAACAGGGTCCAAGCTATGCGGTGGACATTGTCCAAACTTGCAAAAATCGCTCATTTTGGCAATTAAATTGCCGCAATGTCGACATGGATCAATTTTGATGGCATGGAATGCGCGAGCAGTTGTAAAAAACCTACAGTTTGATTGTCTTACATTATTTGGCGGCGCGGGGCATCGTCTTTTCCCCATCGCCGGAAGCGGACAGGATCAAGGCGGATCTTGGCGAGGGTCCAGGCCTCGCCAGTACTGTCCGCCTCAGGCGTCCTTCGCGGCCAAGTTCGCTGGCAAGCTGGCCAGCAGGCGCTCCAGCGCCTGTTCGGCTTCGATGAATTGCAAGGTCTGGATTTGCGCATCCAGCATCTGCATGTCGTTCAGATAGGCGGGCGGGGAGATGGCCAGCGCTTCTTCCGCCAGTTGCATGGCGCCCATGTCTCTGGCCCGCAAGCTGGCGAGCAGCGCGCCCAGTTTCGCTGCCCAGTCCGTGGAGGCGGCGGCCAGCGGCGGCGCGGCGGCGGGCGGGTCCGAGGGAAGTTCCAGATTCAGCCTGGCCACGCTGTCGGTCAGCAACTGGTAGAGCGCGGCCAGCGCGGTTTTCGACGGCCAATGGCCCGGGCATTGTTCCGGATGGAGTCGGGCCTGGCGCTCGAACTCGCCCGCGCTCAGAGCCAGCGCGCTGGCGCCGGTGGTGGCGGCAAGGCCTTTGAGCGCGTGCAGAACGGCGGCGGCGGCGGCGATGTTCTGGGCGGCCGCATGTTCGCCCAGGGCCTGCAGCATGGATTCGCATTCCGGCTGAAAGCGGGCGAGCAGGCTGCGGTAGAGGCGGACGTTGTGGCCGAACCGCTCCAGTATTCGGGCAATGGGTTCGGTGGGCGCTTCCGGCTCTGGCTCCGCGGGCACGGTCTGGTTCTCGTCCGCGGGGGCCCGGCCGCGGGTCAGTCTGAGCAGCAGCGGCACCACTTCCTGCACGTCTATCGGTTTTCCAACGTGCTCGTCCATGCCGGCGGCCAGGCAGTCGTCGCGGTCGCTTTGGGACACGTTGGCGGTCATCGCCAGTATCGGCAGCTTCAGGCAACGCGCGTCGGCGCGTATGCGGCGGGTAGCTTCCATGCCGTCTATGTCGGGCATTTGCACGTCCATGATCACGACGTCGAAGCTGTCTGGGGCGGCCAGCACTTTGGCCACGCCGTCCACGCCGCCTTCCGCCAGTTCGACCTGCGCGCCTTCGGCGCTCAGCAGTTCCTGCGCGATTTCCCGGTTCAGCGCGTTGTCCTCCACCACCAGCGCGCGGACGCCCTCCAGGCGGCGGGTGGCCTGCGCCGGCGCGGATGGCTCCGGCACTTGCCGGCCTACGGCGCGCAGAATGGCGCGTTGCAGTTGCTGCGGGGTGACCGGCTTGGTCAGAAAGTCGGCGAAAGGCGGTTCATCCTGGTTGGCGGCTTCCGCCAGAGCTTCGCGGCCGAACGCGGTGACCATGACGACGACGGGGGCCTGGCCGCGCTGCGGGGGCGATCGCAGCCGCCTGGCGGCGGTCAGCCCATCCATGTCCGGCATCCGCCAGTCCATCAGGATGGCGTCGAATGGCATTGGCGCGGAGCGCGCCTTGTCCAGCGCGGCTTGTCCGCTGCCGGCATATTCCACGCGCCAGCCCATGGCCTCCACCATATTGCACAGCGTCTCGCCGGCGAGCCGGTTATCGTCCACCACCAGCAATCTGAGGGGAATGTCTTGCGCCGGGGGCAGGATGGTGGCGGTTTCGTCGCATTTCAGCTCCAGGTCGAACCAGAAACGGCTGCCCCGGCCCGGTTCGCTTTCCAGCTTCATCTCTCCGCCCATCAACTCCACCAGCCGTTTGCTGATGGCGAGGCCAAGGCCGGTGCCTCCATAGCGGCGGGTGGTGGAGGCTTCCGCTTGCGAAAAGCCTTCGAAGATTCGGGCGGCCTGTTCCGGGCTGATGCCTATGCCGGTGTCGCTGACGCTGCAGCGCACGCGCGCCAGTCTAGGCTTCAGCGAGAGCCGCTGCAGCTGGATGACGACCTGGCCCTGCCGGGTGAATTTGATCGCGTTGCCCGCCAGATTGATCAGGATTTGCTGCAGGCGCAGCCGGTCGGCCTGCACGGCTTTGGGCAGCTGCGGGTCGATCTCGAACAGCAGCTCGATGTCCTTGTCGCCCAGATTGCCTGACAGCACCACTGCCAGATCCTGCATCAGTTCATCCAGTTCGAAGGGGTGCTCGTCCAACTGGAGCTTGCCGGCCTCTATCTTGGAGAAGTCCAGAATGTCGTTGAGCAGGCCCAGCAGCGATTTGGCCGCGATCTGCGCCTTGGCGGCGAAATCGGCCTGGCGCGCATCCAGCGGGCTTTGCCGCAGCAGCTGCAGCATGCCCAGCACGGCATTCATCGGCGTGCGGATTTCATGGCTCATATTGGCCAGGAACTGCCCCTTGGCGATGCTGGCCTGCTCCGCTTGCCGCTTGGCCTCGAGCAGGGTTTCCTCGAAGGCCTTGCGCTCGGTGATGTCCAGATTGATGCCGGTTACCCGCCACGGCTGGCCCTCAGCGTCGCGCTCGACATAGGCGCCGGCCTGGACGTATCGCACCGCGCCGTCCGGATGCACGACGCGGAACACTGGAACATATTCGCCGCGGCCGGCGACGGCATCCATCAGCATCGTCTCGGCGGCGGCGATATCGTCCGGATGCACGCGGCTGCGCCAGTGCTGGTAATTCAGTCCGTTGCCGTTCAGCGATTCCGGCTGATGGTAGAGTTCGAACATCTGCCGATTCCAGTCCAGCGCGTCGTCGGCCAGCGTCCAGGTCCATACGCCCAGCCGCGCCACCTCCGCAGCCAATACCAGCTGGTCGCGGGCGGCCGCCAATTCCTGCTGCTGCCGGCGCAGCGCGCTGATGTCGGTGGCGATGCCCAGATAGCCTACGATTTCATTCGCCGCGTCGCGCAGCGCGGTAACGGACAAGGATACGGTCAGATGGCTGCCGTCTTTGCGCACATAGGTCCATTCGCGGGTTTCCGCTCCCTCTAGCGAGGGCACGTGGACAAACACGCGAAAGCCTTCCACCGTTTCCCCGTAACGCTCGGTCAGCTCGCGGCCGCGCGCGGCGACCTCTTCCGTCAAGTGGATGCGAGCCGGGGTGGAGACGCCCACCATTTCATCCTCTCGGTAGCCCAGCATCCGCTGCGCGCCGGCGTTGAAAATGGTGATCCGGCCGTCGATGTCGCTGGCGATGATGGACACCTCGGACGCGGAACGCAGCACGTTGGCCAGGAGCAGGTTCAGGCGCTGCACCTCGGCATCGGCCTGCTTGCGCTTGGTGGTGTCTACGCGCAGCGCGATGTAGCGCTCAAGCTGGCCCTGGTCGTCGAAGATGGGGGCGATCACGGTGTCGAACCACAACAATTTGCCGCTGCGAGAGCGGTTGCAGATTTCGCCGCGCCAGGCGAGGCCGCTCTTCAGCGTTTGCCATAGCTCGCGCCAGAATTCCGGCGGATGCAGCCCAGAACCCAGCATGCTGTGTTTTTTGCCCAGCAGTTCGTCCCGGCCGTAGCCGTGCGCGCCGCACAGCAGGTCGTTGGCGTCGGTGATGCGTCCCTCGGAGTCGGTGGAGGAGTACAGCAGTTGGGCGTTGATTGTGTCCAGCAGCACCTGGTTTTCGTGCAGCGCGGCGGCCAGCTCTCCGGTCCGTTGCGCCACTTGCTCTTCCAAGTTGGCGTTCAGCGCGCGTATCTGGTCTTCGATTTCCTTTTGTTTGGTGATGTCGCGCACGGTTTTGGAGGCGCCGACCACTTCGCCGTAAGAATTGAGAATGGGCGCCACGCCCACGGACACTTCGACCAGGCTGCCGTCCTTGCGGTGTCGGCGGGTCCGGAAATGCTCCAGATGTTCGCCGCTGGCGATGGTGGCCAGGATATGGGCTTCTTCTCCCTTGAGCCCGTCCGGGACGATCAGGTCGGCCAGAACGCGGCCCACGGCCTCGCGCGCGCTGTAGCCGAACATCCGCTCCGCGCCCCGGTTCCAGCTGGTGACCACGCCTTGCAGCGTCTTGCCGATGATGGCGTCGCGCGAGCCTTCGACGATGGCGGCGAGCTCGGCCTGGGTCTCGCTCAGCCGCTGGTAGCGTTGACGGCTTTGCGTCCATACCCAGGACAAGGCAGCGCTTACCAGGCTTGCCAGCGCGCCGAGCAGGCCGATCAGGAAGGGCGAGGGCAGCGCCATGGCGTCGATGAAGGCGGGATAGGCGTCCAGCTGCATCCGCCACTGGCGGCCGTAGATTTTCCGCTGCAGCGCTACGCTAAGTGGCGCGGCGGCGGAAGAGGGGCCGGAGGTGCTGTAAAACTCGAATGGCGGCGCGGTTTCGCTCAGGTCGAACAGACGCAGCCTGGCCTGCTTCGGTTTGAGGCCGCCGTCTCCCAGCACGCCGGACATGGATAGCGCGACGAAGCTCCAGCCGGCTATCCGCGCTTCCCTCGCGGCGACGCTGGCGGGCGTGGCCGGGCTGTCGTAAATGGGCAGCATCAGGAGAAACGATTGCAGCGGCGCGCTGCGGCCGGTCACCAGGGTGATGGGGCCGCTGAGCGCGGCGCTGCCGCTTCGCATCGCGGCGACGGCGGCCTCGCGGCGCTGGGTCTCCGACGCGATGTCCAGGCCGATGGCGCCGGCGTAGGGCGCTTCGGGCTCGAAATACTGGATCGCATAGCGGTCGCCGTCGTGGGCCTGCAACTGGTGGATGGTGAAGCCGGGCTGGCCGGCGGCGCGTATCCGCTCGATCATGCTCGTCTCCTGCCGCTGCGGAATGCGGCGGATGATGCCGAAGCCATGGGCGCCGGGAAACTCGGCCTTCAGGTCGCGGGTCTGGCTGTAGCGCAGGAAGTCGGCGTGGCTCAGATGGTCGAGGCCGATCACAGCGGCCGCGCCGCGCGCGCCGCGCAGGCCGTATTGATAGCGCTGCAACTGCTTCTGGATGTCGTCGGCGCTCTTGGACAGCGTGGCGCTCATCGCCTGCTGGATCGCCTGCCGGTTATGGCTCCAGACGTCCCAGGCCAGCGCCGCGGTCAGCAGCAGGCCGACCAGCAGCACCGCGTAAGGGTGGGAGATGAAGCCTTCCAGATAATATTGGGGCTGCGACGGGTAACGGCCGCGCTTGCGCATGTGATTCCCCAGGTGTGGAATGCTCGGCGAAGCCTGCAGGATTCGTCAGGGCGCCGCCGCGCTTTATTTCGTTTATCTCATCGGTATAAACCAGCGGGAGGCTTCGCCCAAGCCGGCCCCGTCAGTTCATGGGCGGCTGGCGGAAGTACTCCATCTGTCGCCGCAGGCTGTCGGCTCGCTGGGCGGTCTCATGAGCGGCTGCCGACAGCTGTTCGCTGGTGGCTGCATTGTCTTGCGACAAGTGGCTGAGTCCTTGCATCGTCGCCGTGATCGCGCCCACTTGCCTGGCCTGGATGGTGGCGTCGCGGGAAATCTCCTCCACCAGCTGCCGGGTCCGGCCGCTGGAGGCGACGATGGCGTCCAGGCTGGCGCCGGCGTTTTCCGCCAGCTTGACGCTGCGGGCGGCGACCTGGCCGATCTCCTTGGCCGCGTCCTGGCTGCGTATCGCCAGCTTCCTCACCTCGTCGGCCACTACCGCGAAGCCCTTGCCCACTTCTCCGGCGCGGGCGGCCTCGATGGCGGCGTTCAGCGCCAGCAGGTTGGTCTGGTAGGCGATGTCGTCGATGATGTCGGTGCGCTGGGCGATGTTGCGCATCGCCTGTATCGCCTCGCCGACCACCTGGTTGCCGGCATCGGCCTGGCTGGCGGCTTCGCTGGCGATGTCGCCGGTATGGCTGGCCTGGTCTGCCATGCGGAACATCTCCCGGCTGATGTCGTTCACCGTCACGCAGGTCTTCTCTATGTTGGCCGAGGTGTCGCAGGCACTGGCGGACAGGCTTTGCGAAGCATTGTTGAGCTGCAGCGAGGCGTTGGCGACGGCATCGGCGTCGGCCTGCACCTGCAGAATGACGGTGGACAGTTTTTCCCCCATCTTGCGGATGTGGGCCGCCAGGCTGCGAGAGTCGCGCTTGGCCAGCGGCAGCTGGAAATCCAGCCTGCCGTCGGCCAGTTCGCGCATGCCAAGCGCCACATCGTCCGGCTCCGCGCCCAGCGTGCGGATGATGTCGCGAGCCAGCAGGATGGACGCGCCGATCGGCAGCAGCAGGGCCAGCAATGCGGCCAGCGTCATCCAGCCGTGGCGGTTGGCCTCATCCGCCTGCGCCGCCGCGCGCTGGCGGATGTCCTGCAGCAATTGGCGCTGCAGCGCGTAGAGTGCGTCGATGCGGGCGCTGGCGGTTCGGAACCAGTCGGCGGGCGTAGGCTGGCCGGGCAAGGCGCCCGGATCTCGCTCCAACAGCGCGTCGCGCATGGTGTCGTAGCTGCGGGAGGCTTGCAGCGCGCCGGTCAGCGAGACCGGGTCGCCGCCATGCTGCAGGTACAGCTGCTGGCAGAGCGCTTCCTGCGACACCACGCCGCTGACCCGGCGCAGGTCCTCCACGGTGATTCGGCCGGTGGACAGCACGCCGTTGACCAGGCCGCGGGTACGGCCGGTGAACTCGTTTTGGCATTGCAGCGCCGACCATTGCTGGACGCGGGCGCGGATGCCTTCCCCGTGGCTGTCGAACAGCGATGCCACGCCGGTCAGCTGGTCTATCATCGCCGAATAACGGGCAAACATGTCCAGCGGCGCGATGCGGCGGGCGGCGACGCCGTCGCGCAGCCGCTCCAACTGGCCGGCGTCGGGCACGTTGCCGTCGATGAAGGCGCGCAGCTGCGGCGTCATCCGGTTGCCGGGCTGGCCGCGCAGCCGGGTGAGCAGCTCGCTCGCCTCGGCGCGCTGCCGCCGCAACTCATCCGTCATCGGGGCGGCGGCGTTCAGATAGCCATTGCTCAGCCCGCGCTCGCGCTGCAGCGCGTGTATCAGCTCGCCGACCATGGACGCGTTGTCCGACAGCGTCACGTCTTGCCGCAGCTCGGCGGCCGCGCGCAGCCGGTCCATGGTGTAAATCGCTCCGCCTGCCAGCAGCAGCAGAGCGAGCGGCGCGGTCAGCAGCACCAGCTTGTGGATCAGTTTCAGTTTCAGCGGCATGGCCTCATTCCGTCAGATGCTTGAAGCGGTCCACCAGCCGCACCAGCTCTCCCGCCGACGCGTTCAGCCGGTCGGACAGTTTGGCCACTTCCTGCACCAGCGAGGCATTGTCCTCGGCCAGCGAGGCGATCACGCTGATGTTGGTGGCCACCTCGTTGCTGGCCGAGGTTTGCTCGACCATGGCGCTGGCGGTGTCCTGGCTCTTGCTGGCCGCATGGCCGGCTTCGCTGTGTATCTGTTCCAGATCGTCGACGGTGCGGTTGACCATCTGCAGGCCGGTGTCCATCTTTTCCTGCGCTTCTTGCATGTGGTGGGCTGCGGTCTGGGTCTCGCCGCGGATGTCCTCTATCAGCGCGGTGATGTCCAGCGTTTCCTTGCCGGTGCGTTCCGCCAGCTTGCGCACCTCGTCTGCCACCACGGCGAAGCCGCGGCCCATCTCGCCGGCGCGGGCGGCTTCGATGGCGGCGTTCAGCGCCAGTAGATTGGTCTGGTCGGCGATTTCTCGGATGGCGGTGATGATGGAGCGGATATCCTCCGACTTTTGCTGCAGCGATTCGATGCGGTTGCCGGCGTCGCTGAGCACCGTGGAGGTCTGGTGCATGGCGGACGTGGTGTCGCCCATTCGCTCGCGGCCGTCGCTGACGCTGCGCTGCATCTGTTGGGCGAGGGTCAGCGATTGCTGGGTGTTGGAGGTGACCGATTCGATGCCGGCCGACATCTGCTCGACGGCGGCGGCGATTTCCGTCGCCGACTGGCTTTGCGTCTCCGATGCCTTGGCGGCGCGGTCGGCGATGTCCAGCATGCTGTTGGCGGCTTCCACCAGGGTGTGGGCGTTGCGGTTGACTTCGCTCAGGGTGTGGGCGAAGGCGTCCACCAGGTGGTCGAAGGCCTGGCCCATGCGCGCGATCTCGTCATGGCCATGTATCGTCGCGCGCGGACGCAGGTCGAAATCCTGGCTCATCGTGGTCATCAGGTCTTCCAGCCGCTGCACCGGCACGTGAATGCCGCGGTAGATGGAGAAGCCCAGGCCGCATAGCAGCAAAATCACCAACGCGGATCCGCCCATGGTCAGCGTCAGGTCGGAGCGGGCCTGGCTCACCTTGGCGGCCACCATGTCGGACATTTGCTGGAGCAGCTGGTCTTGTTCGGCTTTCAACGCATCGATGCGCTTGCTGGTGGCCTGGAACCATTCGCCGGGCGACACGCCCACCGTCTGGCCTAGCGGTTGGCCCATCACCTTGGCGCGCAGCGCTTGCACCGTGCGGGTTTCATCGCCGCCGTCCAGCGCTTCCTTCTGGCCCCGCAGGGTATCGTCGGCGATCAGCTTGAACTGATTGGCGCAGGCATCCTGTTTGGCGGCCAGGCTGGCGGCCTGCGCGTGGCTCTGCTGATTGAGCACGCCGCCTTGCAGCAGGCCGTTGACGTAGCCGCGCTCGCGCCCGGCGAATTCTTTCTCGCACTGCAGATTGAGCAGAGCCATGGTGCTGCGCAACAGATCGCCGTCGTTGTTGGCCTGGGCCAGGCGGGCGATCAGGCCGATCAGCGAGTCGATGTCGCTGGAATAGGCGGAGAAGGCGTCAGGCGCGGAGACGCCGCGCTTTTCCACATTCCCGCGCAACTGGCCCAGTTCCTGCAACTTCCCGTTCAGCGAGCTTAGCCGTTCGTTCAGCTTGGCGTCGCCTAGCTCGCCGCTGACGGAGGAGAAAGCGGCCAGCGCCTTGTCGCTGTTGGCGCGGGCGGCTTGCAGCGGCGCAGGCGGCGCCGTGGCTTGTCCGCTGAGAAAGCCGTTGCTGAGGCCGCGCTCGGTCTGCAAGTCGTGTATCAGCTGGCTGGCGCCGCCTGCGATGCCGATCAGGCGGTCGGAGCGCTGCAGCTCGTTCAGGGTTTGCAGCCGCGCCAGAGACAGGATGCAGGCAAGGATGATCAAGGCGGCGGAAAAGGGGATGAGCAGCAGCAGCAGCTTGCTGGCGATCGACATTCTGGACAGCATGAATCTATTCCTCCGGGAATGGAAAACGCATGGTGGCGCAGATGCGGAAGCAGGATTCCACTATAGGCGAGTATGCAGAGGGGATTGGCCCGAGTTGGCAATCCATTGCCGGGCGGAGCGGCAACTCATTGTCATTCTGGATGGGCATGGCCGGAGGGGGGGCGATCGGCGCCGGCCATGCGGAAATCTTGATTCTGGAGAGTCCCCCGTAAGCGTCGCGATCCGGCGGGTTGTCGCGGAGTCGCCATGCGAAATGGCAGAAGGGGGAAATTTCTAATGACATAACGTTTTCCAGGGAATATGCTGCAGGGTTGCGCGCATGCCGCGCGGCCCGGCATCCTGGGGAGGGGCCGGGAGAAAAAACAATGAGGCGCGCGGCGCGCGGCGTGGAACATCATGGATGAGCGAGCCAGGGCTGGGGCATGGCGGCCGCTCGGCATCTCGCCTGCGGGCGGTTGCCGGGCATGCATTCTGCTTATGGTGATGCTGAAAATGCGCAAAATACTGCAATTATTGTTGTGGCTGCCGCTGGCGGCCTGTCTGGCCATGCCCGCGCGCGCGATGGAAGCGGTCAAGCCCTATCAAGGGCCGCTCAAGTGCGCGGCGGCGGGGAAGGATGACATGTGGCTGGATCAGCGCCTGGGGTGTTTGAAGCCGGGCAGCCGCTTCATCGTCAACGCGGCAGGCGCGCTGGGAGAGGCGCAGGATATGGCCTATGTGGTCAACGAGGCGCTTTACGACAACAACTTCTATCTGATCAACGACCGCAAGGTGCGTTATTTCCAGTCCTTTCTGTGCGTGCGGAACCACCCGCGCGGCGTGCGTCCGCTGTTGCTGTCGGGCGATCTGGCCAACGCGCTGGAACTGAGCAATCTGGACCGCAAGCCTTCCGGCGTGGGGCCGACTTCGGTCAATATTTCCGGCGGGGACAGGGTTGGCGGCGTCGCGACCACCTGTGATCCGGCACGGCATCCGTTGATCGTCGACTACCGCAGCGGCAAGGTGGAGTCGGTGAATCCGCTGGCCTTGCAAACGCTGCAGGTGTACGAGCTGCCGTATAACTGAGCGGAGCGTTCAACTGGTTTGGGGCCGCAGCCAGGCGGACTTGAAGTCGAACCAGCCCATGCTGTTCAGCCGGAAATCCTCGATCTGGCCAGGCCCTTTCAGCCGCAGCCAGTTATGGAACAGCGGCAGCATCCAATGTCGCCTGACCACCTGCGCCGCCAGACCGCTCGCCTGCTGCGAGCCCGCGCGCCAGCCGCGCAGCCACTCGTCCATCGGCAGCGCCGGCTCCAGGCAGCGGCGCAGCAGCGGCGTGCCCAGCAGCCAGGCCGGCACCGCGTAGTCGACGTCGCTGCTGAAGTTGACCGTGCCCAGCCACAAGTCGGTTTCCGCCAGGCCCCGCTCCCAGTCCTGGTAGCTGTGGACCTGGCAGCGCAGCTCGATGCCGAGCGGCGCCAGGCATTGCGTGATGGCGTCAGCGATCTGCCGGTATTCCGGATGTTGCTCGTAATAAGCCAGCCGCAGGCTGCGGATGGCCGGCGCAGCGGGCGGCGCCTGCGGCTCGCTGTGGTGCCAGCGCGGCAGCAAGCCGGATGCGGCCACCCAGTATTGGCGGACGGCGGCGGGCGTTTGCTGCATGACGGCCAGCGGTGCCAGCGTCTGCGCCAGCCACCGGCGGACGGCGTCGCTCCGCATCGTTTCCGATCGGCCGTCGCAGAGCAGGTAGTAGACTCCGGTCTCCAGCGCCATCTCGGTTTGCTCCGCAACCGGTTGCGGATTGATCTCCACTGTCAGGTCGCAAGCGCCCTTGACATCCAGCGCCAGCTGATCGCCCAGCTTGGGCACCATCCAGATGTCCACCTGGTCCAGCAGCGCCCGCAGGCCGAAGTAATCGTCGAAGGCTTGCAGCGACAGCCGGTGTTCGTCGTTGACCGCTACTCGGTAAGGGCCGGTTCCTACGGGGCGGGAGGCGAAGCCGGCGCGGGTTTCGTGGTCGGCGGGCAGGATCAACGCGGCCGGATCGGCCAGCAGCCTCGGCAGCCAGGGATCGGATTCGGACAGCCGCAGCGCGATGCTGCGCGGCGACAGCCGCTGAACCGATTCCAGGTGGGAGAACAGCGGCTGCCGCCGCAGCCTGGCTATGGCGGCGGCGATGTCGTCCAGGCTCAGCTCGCGGCCGTCATGCCAGCGTACGCGCGGGCGCAGGTGGAAATGCCATTCCCGATCGGAGTGTTGTTCCCAGTGATGGGCGAGATCGCCTTCTATTTCCCCTTTTTCCTCATTTAGCCGGGTGAGGCCATTGAAAATCTGGGCCACCAGATGGCGTTCGGAGCGCCGCAGCGGCGTCACCGGCGTCAGATTGGGCAACGGCCGGTAATAGGGCACGCCCAGCACTTGGCGGTCCTGGTTCCAGCGGTGTCCAAGCCGCGACAGCAGCAGCGGTGCCAGCTGGCGAGGGTCGTCGTCCAGCAGCGCCACCGCCTGCTCCACGCGGCCCTGTTCCAGCAATTGTTCCGCCTGCTGTCGCTGCAATTCGGCGACGCCGCGCAGGAAGCGTAGCCGGGAGCGTTGGCCGCGGCCGGGCCGGGCGGCCCAGTCCAGCCAGCCAAGCGCCTGCATTTGCGCCAGCAGGCTGCGCATGTGGCGGCGAGTGCAGCACAGCAGTTCGGACAGTTCCTGCAGCGAGGTGTCGACATCTTGCCCCTCAAAGCGCTGGTGCAGGCGGCTGTATTGTTGCAACAGGCGTTTATGGTTCATAAAGAGGAAATTTGTAGTAAAAGTTCAGCAATTTTTTGTTCCCATTATTGGCGCGACAATACGGCCTCCAGCACAAGGAGTCCAGCATGGCCAATCATTCACTGTCTCGTTTTTTCCAGCATTACCTGCGGGGGCAGCGCAAGTTGCTCGGCATCGACCCGCAACAGGCCTTGAGCCGGTTGAACGAGGTGATGCAGTGGGAAGAGAGCGAAAAAAAGGCGGCCGGAGCAAACCGGCCGCAAGCGGAGGAACAAGGGATTCGAATCGACAGCCCCCGAGAGGGCTGAGCGCTCAGCGCAGATAAGGCAAGTAGGGCGCCTCGTCGCGGATGGCGTAAGTCTTGCCGTTCAGGCCCACCGTGTAGTGGCTGGGTCCGGAAATGGGCAGGTAGTACACCACGTCCAGCGTCACGCTCTGTCCGGCGCCCAGGCTCTGCCAGCTGGGCAGCTTCACCGACACGCGGTTGAAGTCGCCCTTCAGGCCGCCGATGTTGTTGCCGCTGTGGCCGGCGCTGATCACCTTGAGGCCGAAGCCGGACTGGTCGGCGATATTGGCCGGCGCCGAGGTGGGCACGTCGAACTGGAACTCGGTGCCGCCGGGCAGCGTGGTTTGGGAACGGTTGACGATGGTCAGCTTGGGGTTGATCGGATAGTTCTGATCGCCCAGCTTGAAGCCGCTCAGGCTGAAGCCCACGTCTATCGCCGCGGTCGGCGCCGGGGAGGCGTCGGCGCGGCGGGCGCTAACCTTGGCCGGCTGGCTGAAGGCGTTGTGCAGTAAGTTGGTCAGCGTATTGCCGATGAAGTACTCGCCTTGGCCGTTGTTGCGCTGCGGTTTCCAGTCGTAGTCGCCCGCCAGCTCCCAGAACATCACGCCGCCGACGTTGTTGGCGTCTATCCAGGCCGCTTTCTGCGCCAGAGATTGTTCGTCTTCGGTGGACAGGAACACCCGTTTGCTGGCGTTCCACAGCCATGGGGCGGCCAGCGTGGCGTTGTAGTTGCGCTGGTAGCTGCCGACGAGCTGGTTGATCGGCAGCGAAGGGTCGACGCCGTAGGATGCCAGGTAGCTGCCGGCCAAGCCTTTCTCCAGGTTCTTGGCGTGCCACATCGGGTTGGAGCCGCCAGGCACTTCCTGGCCTTTCTCATCCAGGTCATGCCAGAGGTTGTCGATGCCTACCGCGCCGTCGCCGCAGGTTTTCAGGCCGGTCGGGCAATTGCCGCCCACCGCGGTTCCCCACAGGCCGTTGCTGCCGCCGCTCACGTTTTTCCAGCCGCGGGTGTAGTAGGGCACGCCCATGTTGACGCGCGAGGCGGGCAGGCCGCCGCGGTAGTAGTGGTAGGACCAGTCGGTGTTCAGGTAGCCGATGCCGCCGTATTGCGGGGTGGTGTATACGCTCCAGCGCGCCAGTTCGGCGTCTTTGCCATCGTCGTACAACGCGGCGTTGGGGCCGACGAATTCGTTCCAGGCGCCATGCAGGTCATAGGACATCACGTTGACGAAGTCGAAGTAGCGCAATCCCTGGAAGGCCTCCATGCCGCGCAGCAGGTAGCCGGAGGCAGGCACGGCGGCGGTCAGCTGGTAATAGCGCCCGTCCTGGGCGGCGGCCCGGTCCAGCCGGTCGCGCAAGGTTTGCGCCAGCGCGACGAAGCCCTTGTTCAAGGCGCCGCGGCGGGCATTGGCGATGGTCCAGTCCAGCGGATTGCCGGCGTCGTTCATCGAGGTGGGGTATTCGAAGTCGATGTCCACGCCGTCGAAGCCGTATTTGCGCAGGAAGGCGACGGCGGAGTCGGCGAAGGCGTTGATGCCGGCCTGGTTGACGCTGCCGTCGGCGTTGGTGCTCATGGCGTAGAAGCCGCCGCTGTCGATCCGCTTGCCGCTGGCGTCGAAATAGCCGCCGGTCTCCGCCCAGCCGCCTACCGAGATCAGCGTCTTCACGCCGGGGAATTTGCGCTTGTACTGGGTCAGCAGGTTGAAGTGGCCCTTGTATGGCAGGCTGGCGTCCATTTCGGCGCCGGCCACGCCCGGCCAGCTCATGTCGGTGGCCGGGTTGCCCGGCGCGGTTTCATTGACCGACAGCTTGTTGTTGCCGTCCACGTGGGCGAAGGCGTAATTGATGTGGGTGAGCTTGTTCCAGGGGATGTCGCTGGCGAGGTAGGCCGGGCTGCCGTCCTTGCCGGTGCGCCAACTGGTGAAGTAGCCGATGATGCGGCGGCGGCTGCCGTTGGCCAGCTGTTCCGCGCCGCCTTGCTTATAGGCCGCGCAGTAGGGCACGTCCACGCCGCCGGTCTGCGCCAGCGCCTCCGGACGGCACAGCGCGTTGCCGGTCGGCGGCGGCACTTGGACCAGAGGGGGATCGGACGGCGTGCCGCCGCCGCACTGGCCGATCAATTGCCAGGGACTGGCGTCGCCGGCCGACGGGGTGTTTCCCTGGGTCCACCACTTGGCCTGCCAGGTCTGGTCCTGGTAGCTGACGCGTTGGCCGCCGGTATAGACGGTCGTCGCGTTCCAGGCCGGGTCGGCGCAGCTGGCGGCTGCGGTTTTGACCATATGCGCGGCGGCTTGGGCGGGTTGGGGCGCATGGGTCGGCGCAGTGCCGGCCACCAGCGCGACGCCGCCGATGGCGCCGGCCGCCAGGCCGCTTTTCACAAGCATCAGGGTCTTGCTCACTCTGTCTCTCCCTTTGTGCGTGGCTACGGAAACAAGCGTTGTGAGTTGTATTGAAGTGGTATTGCAAATTGGAATGTAGCGACTAGGAGGAAAAATGAGACTGTACTTTTTTACAGGTACTACTTGTAATTATTAACTTTCAAATAAAAGGATTTCTGTTAATCAATAGTGGTGTTTGGCGCAAAAGCACTAAAATGACAATGTCCTTTGTCTTTGCGGGGAAAGGCTTGCCATTCCAGTTGAGTCTGAATTCAGGGGGGCTTTGTCGAATCGGGGAGGCAGCGTCGTTGCGCGCGGCGACGCCAGTTCGGCAGGCGCTAATGATGGACTGGCTTATCCATGCTGCGCCGCAATGTGTTGCATACCAGATACATACCAGCTGTCAGGGGTGCAGAGACGGCGCGCGATGATGCGGAGCGGGCAGCAGACCTTGGCTGAACAGATGCCATAGCAGCCATAGCAGCGCGATGGCGCCTATGGCCGCCGTCAATCCTACCAGCGCCTTGAGAGCGGGCGGGAGGCCGGATTCGTCGAGAGCGGGGGCATTGGCCGCGGGGGGCGTCGTAGAGAAGGCCGCGGACGGAGGGGGCGCCTGGCGAGCCGGCTCCGGCGAAAGCGCCGACATTGGAGAATGCGGCTTGGCTGCGGTCGTGATCGGCACCGGGGAGAAGGGCGCGGCATCCGCGTTCGCCTCGCCAAGGCGGGCGAGGCGGCTGGCGAAGGGAATCGATAGCGAAAGGGGCGGCGGCGGCAGTCTGGCGCGCTGTTCGCGGATGATGCGGCTTTCCAGCAGGACGAAGCCGGCTCCCAGCATGGGCGCGACGACCAGCAGGGCCGGCGCCTGGCTGGCCACCCAGTCGCCCCACAGCGCGTCGCTGGCGGCCAGGCCGCCGGCCAGCCAGCCCAGCACGGCGGCGCCGGCCGGGATCAGCAGCGGGTAGTCGTCCATCAGCTTGGACAGCAGCAGGCTGCCGTACATCAGCAAGGGCACGCTGAGCGCCAGGCCCAGCAGCAGGAACATCACGCTACCCTGGGCGGCGGCGGCCAGCGCCACCACATTGTCCAGGCTCAGCGCCAGATCGGCGCCCACCACCAGCATCACCGCGTTCCACAATTGCTGGCTGTGGCCGGCGCGCTCCGCCAGCGCCTCGCCGCCGCCGTCTTCGTCTCCGCCCAGCAGCAGCTGGATGGCGATGGCCAGCAGGATGACGGCGCCGATCAGCTTCAGCATCGGCACCCGCAGCAGCGCGCCGGCGGCCGAGGCCAGCAGCGCCCGCAGGACGATGGCGCAGCCGGTGCCCCACAGCACGGCGCGGCGGCGCAGCGTCTCGGGCAGCGAGCGGCAGGCCAGCGCGATCACCAGCGCGTTGTCGCCGCTGAGGATCAGGTCCAGGAAGGAGACCTGGAAGGTCAGGCTCAGCGAGTGGGCGAGGCTGTCGGGTTCCATACCGTATTCCTTGAGGGGCGGGCCTCAGCCCAGGCTGCCGACGATGCCGGCGTAGAGGCTGAAGCCGGCGAGCAGCAGCAACAGCGGCGCCAGCGCCATCCGGTAGCGGCGGCTGGGCGCCAGCGGCGCGGGCAGCTCGCGGCAGGCCAGCCAGTACAGTCCGGCCAGCATGACGGGCAGCAGCAGCGCGTTGGCCACCGAGGTGGCGATGGACAGCTTGACCAGATTGACGCCGGAGGCCACCAACGCGCCGGCTCCGGCCAGCATCGCGGCGAAGCCGCCATAGAACCAGGGCGCGTCCAGCGGATGCTTTTCCAGCGAGTCGCGGCGTCCGGCCAGCTCGCCCAGCGTCCAGGCGCTGGTCAGGCAAACCACGATGGCGGCGACCAGCGCGCCGCCGCCCAGCGCCAGCGCGAACAGCAGGCGGCCGCCGGTGGGGCCGAGCAGGCGGGTGAAGCCGCCGGCGATTTCGGGGATGCTGTCCAGGCTCTGGCCGCCCGCGCCGCTGCCGAAGGCCGCGGCGGCGGCGATGAGGATGCCGGCGGTGATGAGCTGGCACAGCACGGCCCCCAGCAGCGTGTCCAGCCGCGCCGGCTTCAGGTCGTCCAGCGTCAGCCCCTTGTCCAGCATCGCCGACTGCTGATAGCTGAGCGTCCACGGCATCACGCAGGTGCCGATGTTGGCGGCGGCCAGCAGCAGGAAGTCATGGTTGCCCAGCGGCAGGCTGGACAACTGCGCCGCCATCTGGCCCGGGTCGGGGTGGGCCAGCCAGGCTTCGGCCAGGAAAGCCAGTTCGAAAACGCCGAGGCAGATGGCGATGCGTTCCACCGAGCGGTAGCTGCCGCTGCACACCATGGCCAGGATCAGCGCGCACAGCAGGGTTATCGTCTGCCAGGCTGGGATGCCGAACAGCTGGCTGATGCCGGCCAGACCCGCCAGCTGGGTGGCCAGCGCGCCCAGGCAGCTCAGCAGCAGCACGGCGGCGGAGGCCCGCTCGGCGCGGCGGCCCCAGCGGCGGCGCACCAGCTCGCCGTAACTCAGCCCGGTGCCCAGCGCCAGCCGTATCGTCAGCTCCTGCGTCAGATACAGGAAGGGGATCAGCACGAACAGCAGCGGCAGCATGCGGTAGCCCCAGTGCGCGCCGCTCTGGGCGGCGGCGATCACGCTGCCGGTTTCGGTGTCGGCCAGCATCACCACCAGGCCGGGGCCGAGCGCGGCCAGCAGATGGCGCAGCCGGCGCAGCGTGGAGGCTTGCAGCGGCATGTCGGCTCCGTTCATGGCTTGCCGCCCGCGGGGCCGGCTTTCAGGTCATGCAGCAGCGCGGAGTCGGGCGACAGCACCAGCGTCGGCGCGGAGTCGGCCAGCGACTGGCGGTAGGTCTGCAGCGAGCGGTAGAACTTGTAGAACTTCGGGTCCTTGCTGAAGGCCTGGGCCAGGGTGCGGCCGGCGTCGGCGTCGGCCTCGCCGTGGATGATGGCGCTTTGCCGCTGCGCCTCGGACAGGATCACCGTGCGGTCGCGCTCGGCCTTGGCCTGGATCTGCTGCGCCCATTCCGCGCCCTGGGCGCGCAATTCCTTGGCCTCCTGCTGGCGGGCCGATTTCATCCGGTCGTAGATGGCCTGGCTGGTTTCCAGCGGCAGGTCGGCGCGGTGCAGCTGCACCTCGGTCACTTCCAGGCCCAGCGGACGGGCGCGCTCCGCCACCTCCTGCTGGATGCGGGCGACGATGGCGCGCCGGCCGGGAGACAGCAGGTCGGTCAGCGGCGCCTTGCCCAGCTCGCGCCGCAGCGAGGTGCTGACCAGTTGGGTGAGCTGGGCGCGCGCCTGTTCCTCGGTGCGCAGCGCCTGGTAGAAGCGCAGGGTGTCGGCGATGCGGTAGCGGGTGTAGGTTTCCACCTCCAGCCGCTTCTCGTCGCCCAGAATCACCTGCTCCGGCGGCGGCGCCAGCATCTGCAGCCGGGTGTCGTAGTACTGCACGCTGTCCACCAGCGGCAGCTTGAATTTCAGCCCCGGCTCGCCGTCCACGTTGACCGGCGCGCCCAACCGCACCACCAGCGCCTTCTGTCCCTCGTTCAGCGTGTATTGGGCCGACAGCGCCAGCCAGACGGCCGCCAGGCCCGCCGCCCAGCCGATTCCGCGCCATTGCTTGTCCATCAGCGGTTCTCCTTGCCGGCCTTGGGCTTGTCTTGCAGTTGCAGCAGCGGCAGCACGCCGGCGCCGCTCTTGCCGCTGCCGTCTATCACCACCTTGCTGGCTTTCTTCAGCATGTCGTCCATGCTTTCCAGGTACAGCCGCCACGCGGTGACGTCCTTGGCCTGGGCGTAGGTCTGGTACACCGAGTCGAAGCGTTTGGCCTCGCCCTGCGCCAGGTTGACCACCTGGCTGCGGTAGGCCTCGGCCTCCTGGCGGATGCGCTCGGCCTCGCCGCGCGCCTTGGGCAGGATGTCGTTGCTGTAGGCCTGGGCTTCGTTGCGCGCGCGCTCCTGGTCGGCGCGAGCGCGCTGAACGTCGTTGAAGGCGTCGATCACCGCCGCCGGCGGGTCCACCCGCTGCAGCTGCACCTGGGTGATCAGGATGCCGGCCTGCTGCGCGTCCAGCCGCTGCTGGATCAGGCCGCGGGCCTCTTCGGCCACTTGCTGGCGGCGGTTGGACATCGCCGCCTGGATCGGCGTGCGGGAGATCACTTCGCGCAGCGCGCCCTCGGCGGTGACGCGCAGCGCGTCTTCCGGCTTGTTGGCCCGGAACAGGAAGCGGCCGGCGTCCTTGATGCGCCAGAACACGGCGCAGTCGGCCTCGACGATGTTCTCGTCGCCGGTCAGCATTTGTTTTTCGCGCGGGTCGGCGCCGTCGGGCGGCGCGGCTTCGTACAGGTTGGCCAGCTTCAACTGCTTGATCTGGGTGACCTTGGGCAGCTGTATGCTCTCCACCGGCCAGGGCAGGTGGTAGTGCAGGCCGGCCGAAGTGGTGTCGGTCCAGCGGCCGAAGCGCTGCACCACGCCTTGTTCGTCCGGTTCCACCCGATAGATGCCGGAGGCCAGCCAGGCGATGGCGGCGATGGCGGCGAGCAAAGCCAGCCCCTTGCCGCGCATGCCCAGCAAGGCCAGGGTGTAATCCAGCCGCAGCAGCAGGGAGGCGAGCGGCGTGTCGGGGGGCGTGACTGGCCGCGCGGCGGCGTTGTTGTCTGGCATGAGGATTGTGTTCCGGTTTTGACCATGCTTGCTACCGGGTTTAACGCGCCGCATGCGGGCAGGATGACAAGAGCAGGGAGCTCTCCTGTCAGGCAAACCTGAGACAGGTCAAGCATGCTTGGCTGATTTGACGTTAGCATGCAGTCATGGCCGGCGTAGCCGGCCCCACCCGCCATGAAGGAGAACGCCGATGTTTCCCGAATACCGCGAACTGATTTCCCGCCTGAAGACCGAAGACCTCCACTTTGCCCGCCTGTTCGACCGGCACAATGAGCTGGATCAGCAGATCAAGAACATGGAAGACCGCATCCTGTCCGCCTCGCACGAGGAGATTGAGACATTGAAGAAGGAAAAGCTGAAGCTGAAGGACGAGTTGTACGCTTTGCTGAAGGCGCACGCATCCTGACGGCGCATCCCATGCCAGTTTGAAGCCGGCGCTTTGCGCCGGCTTTGTTTTTCCTCCTGCAAACAAGTTTGATAAGGACTAATACTAATAAAACAATGACGACGACCCGGGGAAGTTTCCATGCATTTCGATGAGATCCACAGCAAGCATTTCGTTACTCTCAGCCGCACGCCCTTGCCGCACACGCTGATCGAGCAGGCCTTGGTGGCGATGGGAGGAGGCGGCAACGACGGCATGAATTTCCGCAAGCAGGCGCTGGCGGCGGCCGGCTGGGCCTATGACGGCCTGGTGCCGTTCGCCAAGCATCCGGACAAGGCGGCGGAGGCGTTCAACCGGTTGCGGGAGGCGATGGCCGCCGCGGAGTCCCCGGAGGCGCTGCTGCAGGCGCTGGGCGCGGAATAAGCGCCGCCTCTCGCCGCGGACGCCCCGAGCGGAGACGCCGGGGCGTTTTCATTCGCGCCGGCCGAGCCGCGCTCAGTCGTCGCGATAGCGGCGGCGGATGGCCTGCAGCCGGCCGTCGGCGCGTATCTTGTCCAGCGCGGCCTGCAATCTGGCGGTTTGCTCCGGCGGCGTGGCCGGATTCAGCGCGAACCAGTATTCCTGTTTGCCGTCCAGCAGCCAGGCGGCGGTCACGGCGCTTGGCCGCAGTTTCAACTGGCGCAGTTGCCAGGACATCGCCCAATCCAGCATCGCCACCATGTCCACTCGTTTGAGCTGCAGCTTTTTCAGATCGACGGCGTCGCTCTGGCCCAAATCGAGGTTCCGGTCGGGCAGCAGGCCCAGCGCCTGCAACTGCCCGGCGGCGGCGGAGCCCGCCAGCGCGCCGTTGCGATAGCGGGTGAGGTCGCTGGCGGCGCCGATATGGATGTCGCCGCGTTCGGCCAGCCTGAACATGTAGATGCGGCGGGGGCCGATCGGCCCCACCCATTGAAATTGGGCCTCCCGCTCAGGAGTGCGCACCACGGTGTAGAGCACTCCGCCGGGCGTTTCCTTGGCTTTGGCGTAGGCGCGCAGCCAGGGCAGAACCTCTATCGTCAGATCGAAGCCGGCCTCGCGCGCGGCCTGCCGCAGCAGTTCGGTGGAAAAGCCCTTCACTATGCCGCCTTCCAGGTAATTCAGCGGCGGCACGTCTTCGGTATAGGCGTGGAGGCCTGCCGCCGGCGCGCAGCCGGCCCAGCAGGCGACCAACAGCGCCAGCATGCGTTTCCTCACGGTTCCTCCATCCAGCGGATCGTTGCGATCGCTATCAGTCAGAATAGGCCAGGCAGTTTACTATTTGGCGATGAATGGCTCAGCGGCGGCGGAAGCTGATCAGCAGCACGTCGCGGCATCCCTCGCGCGAGGGGTCGAGCTGGCTGACCGGCGTGACGCCGTGCAGCACCCGTTCGTCGTTGACCAGCGAGATGTCCATCGGCTCGGTCAGCGTGAACGAGGCCAGAGGCTGTTTTCCCAGATCGAACAGCTCGGTGGCGCCGTTCACCAGATTGTGCCGCCTGATCATCATCATCATCAGGAACTGCACGCCGTCGCGGTGCACGCCTTCCGGCGTGGGCCAGCCCGGCCGGCAGTCGCGGGCCTCGATGCGGAATTGATGGGCTTCGATGTGCCAAGGGGTATAGGGCGAGACTTTGCCGAATACGGCGCAGCCCAGGCCCAGCGCCGCCTGCATGCTGGGACCCAGCAGGATGTCGTTGCGTATCGGCTCGAAATGGCGGGGCACGCCGCCGTTGAGCGGGTTGTACACTTTGCTCTGGTAATGGGGGCGATGGGCTTCGGCCCGGGCCTGGCGGGAAGCAGGCTCTGCGCTGAGCGTGGCGTGCAGCCGTTTGCGGTAGCGGCCGCCGTCGGCCATGAACTTGTCTTGTTGCAGATGGTTCCAACTGTCTTGGAACGCCGGCCAGTCTGCCAGCGCGCCGGGAAACGCCTGCAGCAAGGGGCGGCTTTGCTCGGCCGGCAGCAAGCAGAAATCCTGCAATGCCAGGCGTCGGCAGATCGGTTCCAGCAGCGGCTCCAGGCTGGCGGCGAGTGGCGATGGGTGGGCGGCAAGTGCCGAGCTCATGATCTCTCCGGGGTTCTTGTGCTTGTCATCTGAATTCTGCTGTAAGTGAATCGAAAAGAGAAATATTTTATGCGAAAAGCATTTACGGCTTGTCCGCCTGCCGGACAGCCTAGCCGCCGCGTGTTGCGCGCATTGGACAGAGAGGGGATGGACAGATGACTAGCGTGTTGCGCCGTTTTGTTTTGTTGCGCATGGTGATGGCGCGCCCCAGGCTGGCCTGGTCGGCGCTGTTCGGCGGCTTGACCATTTTGGCATTGCCGCAGGTGGCGGCGGTGCACGAGGTCACGCGCTACATCGTAGGCTGGAACGCAGGCGCCTGGCTGTATCTCGCGCTGGCGGGGTGGATGATGTTCGGCCCGAGGCGCCAATCGATACGGCATTGGGCCCGGGTGGAGGACGAGGGGCAGTGGCTGGTGCTGCTGCTGGTGTGCCTGGCGGCGGCGGCCAGCCTGTCGGCCATCGTGATGGAGCTGGCGGTGGTGAAGGACATGCATGGCTGGCAGCGCGCCGGGCATATCGCGCTGGCGGTGCTGACGCTGCTGTCGTCCTGGGCCTTCACCCATGTGATGTTCGCGCTGCACTACGCGCGCGCCTTCTACGCCAGAGAGGCGCATGGCCTGCCGGGCGGGTTGGAGTTTCCCGGCACCCGACAGCCGGATTACGACGATTTCCTCTATTTCGCCTTCATCATCGGCACATCCGGCCAGACCGCCGACGTCAGCTTCACCGATGGCAGCCAGCGCCGCGCCGGCGCCGTGCACTGCGTGCTGGCCTTTTTCTTCAACGCCACGGTGCTGGCCTTGATGATCAATATCGCGGCTGGCTTGATCTGAGGGCCGGCAATGAGAAACGCCACCGTTATGGTGGCGTTTTTCTTATCCTGAAAAGCCGCTCAGGCGGCAGGAGGCTCGGTATCCTGAAAAGTTTGGCGGGTGTTCAGGCGCTGCAGCAGCGCGTCCAGATTGGGGTGAGCCTTGCGCCAGTCGATTTCCGGCGCGCGGAAATCCAGATAGCCCAGGCAGCAGCCGACGGCGATGTCGGCCAAGCTGTAGCCATGGCTGGTGCACCATGGTTTTTCGCCCAGGTCTTCCGACAGCGTGGCCAGGCCGCGCGCGATCTTGCCGCGCTGGCGCTCCACCACTTCCGCCATCTGCTTCTCCGGCGGGCGGCGGCGTTCCAGCACGATGGCCACCATCGCGTCGATGATGCCGTCGGCCAGCGCCTCCCAGCGGCGGGTCAGGATGATCTGGCGGTTATCCTGCGGCAGCAGCCGCGACACAGGAGAGCTGTTTTCCAGATATTCGACGATCACGCGGGAGTCGTACAGCGTGGAGCCGTCGTCCAGCTCCAGCACCGGCACCTTGCCCAGCGGGTTGTACTCGGCGACGCGGGTGTCCGCGTTCCAGGGCACGTCCTCCTCCAGCGGGCAGTCGATTTTCTTCTCAGCCAGCACGATGCGCACTTTGCGGGCGTAGGGGCTGGTTAAAGAGGCGATCAGTTTCATGTTAGGAGCGATGGCGAGGGATCGGAAGATGACGCCGGCCCGTGGGGGGGCCGGCGCGCGCAGTGCTTACTTTAGCGCAAGCGGGCGAGGGCCGAAAGCCTTTACTTCAGTTCCACCTTGCCGCTGACCTGCAGCTGCAGCTGGGTCTGGCCCGGCTGCAGATCCGGCTGGCTGACGTTGGATTCGGCGCCGGCCATGGCCGCCTTCATCATCATCACCGGCGGACGGAAGCCGTGGTTTTGCTGGCCGATATCCAGCTGCTGGATGTTGACCGTGTTCTTGCCCAGCGCCCGGGCGGCGATTTCGGCCTGGTGCTTCAGGTTGGCGATGGCTTCCGGAATCATGCTCTGCTCAGCCTTGCGGCGCGCCTCGTCGGACACGCCGAACTGCACGCCTTCCAGCAGCATGGTCTGCTGCAGTTTGGCGATCAGCTCGGCGGCCTGGGTGAAGTCCTTGCTCTTGAGCTGGATCTCGGAGCGGCCTTGCCAGCCGGTGATCTTGCCGTTTTTGTCGTAGCTGGGCCAGGTGCTGTAGCTGCCGCTGGACAGCTGCACGTCCTTGTAGTTTCGACCGATGGCCAGTCCGTTGGACGTGGCCTTGTTCAGCCTATCGGCCAGCGTGGCGGCCTGGTTGTTGCTTTGTTGCACATACAGGGTGGCGCTGATCTGGTCGTTGGCGATTTCGCGCTGGGCGTTGGCCGACAGATTGAGCTGAACGCCGTCGGCGGCGGAGGCCAGCGGCGCGGCTCCAGCCAGCATGCAGCACAACAGCATGGGCTTGATTCGGTTTTTTCTCATTTCGGCTCCTTGGCTGAAGGTGAGGGAAGTAGACTCTCCTTCGATTCGCTTGGCAAGCGCCGGTTCCATGCCGGCGGCGGCGAGCGCGGGCGAAAATGCCAAACAGCCCCAAGCGGGGCCGTTTGACAATCCGGCATCCGGATCAGGCGATGTATTCGTAGCCCGGCAGCGTCAGGAATTCGACGAAGTCATCAGACGTAGTCAGAAGATCGAACATCTTGGCCGCGTCTTCGTATTGCCGGGTCCAGCGCGCGCCGTATTCGGCTTGCAGTTTGGCCACTTCGCGGGCCTGCAGCTCGCGGAACAGCTCAACCGTCACCTTGCGGCCATCGTCCAGCACGCCCTTGGGCGAGCGTATCCACTGCCAGATCTGCGAACGCGAGATCTCGGCGGTGGCGGCGTCTTCCATCAGGTTGTGGATGGGCACGCAGCCGTTGCCGGAAATCCAGGAACCCAGGTACTGGATGCCGACGTTGATGTTCATGGCCAGGCCGGCTTCGGTGATCGGCGCTTCCGGCTGGAAGTTCAGCAGATCGGCGGCGGAAACCTGCACGTCCGGGCGCTGCTTGGCGATCTGGTTCGGCGCGTCGCCCAGCACGGCGCCGAAAGCCGCGGCGGCGATGGGCACCAGGCCGGGGTGGGCCACCCAGCCGCCGTCGTAGCCGTCGGTGGCGTCGCGGTCCTTGTCCGCCTTGACGCCGGCCAGCGCCTTGTCATTGGCGGCTGCGTCGTTCTTGATCGGAATCAGCGCCGCCATGCCGCCGATGGCCGGCGCGTCGCGGTGGTGGCAGGTTTTCAGCAGCAACAGCGCGTAGGCGCGCATGAAGGGCACGGTCATGGTGATCAGCGCGCGGTTGGCCAGGCAGAAGTCGCGGTTCTGCTTGAATTTCTTGATGCAGCTGAAGATGTAGTCCCAGCGGCCGGCGTTGAGGCCGGCGGAGTGCTCACGCAGCTCGTAGAGGATTTCGTCCATCTCGAAGGCGGCGAGGATGGTCTCGATCAGCACGGTGGCCTTGATCGTGCCTTGCGGGACGTTCAGCTCGTTCTGGGCGAACGCGAAGACGTCGTTCCACAGGCGCGCTTCCAGATGGCTTTCCATCTTGGGCAGGTAGTAATAGGTGGCGCTGCCGTTTTCGCGCAGGTAATGGATGTTGTGGAAGAAGGACAGGCCGAAGTCGAACAGGCTGCCGGACACGATCTCGCCGTCCACCTTGACGTGCTTTTCCATCAGGTGCCAGCCGCGCGGGCGTAGCAGCAGGGTGGCGATGGTGTCGTTCAGCCGGTATTGCTTGCCTTCCGGGCTTTGGAAGGAAATGGTCTTGCGGTAGGCGTCGCGGACATTGATCTGGCCGGCGATCTGGTTGTCCCAGCTCGGGCAGTTGGAGTCCTCGAAGTCGGCCATGAAGCTCTTGGCGCCGGAATTCAGCGCGTTGATCATCATCTTGCGCTCTACCGGGCCGGTGATTTCCACGCGGCGGTCCAGCAGGTCCTGCGGCAGCGGCGCGATCTTCCAGCCGCCGGCGCGCACGGCGGCGGTTTCCGGCAGGAAGTCCGGCAGCTTGCCGGCGTCCAGCTCGGCCTGGCGCGCGGCGCGGGCGGCGATGCGCTCGCGGCGTGTCGGCTCGAAGCGGCGGTGCAGCTTGGCGACGAAGGCCAGCGCCTCGGGAGTGAGGATTTCGGCGTAGGCCGGAGTGATGTCGGCGAGAACTTCCACGCCCTGCGGGAGATTGACTGCCATGCGCGCGCTCCTTGGTAAGGGAAATGACATGATGATGCTGCAATGCAATGTTTGACAGTCTATTCGCCATCCAAGTAAAAAGAAATGGCATGAAAAACATAACATTTTTTACTTTTAGGTAGCTAATGAGCGAGCTGAAGCAGCTGGAGACCTTTGTCGCGGTGGTGGGGCTGGGCAGCCTGTCGGCCGCGGCGCGGCAGCTGGGCGTGGTACCGGCCATGGTGGGCCGGCGCCTGGACGCGCTGGAGGAACGGCTGGGCGTGCGCCTGTTGGCGCGCACCACCCGCAGCGTGGCGCCGACCCAGGAAGGCGAGGCTTTTTATGAAGATTGCCAGCGGATACTGGCCGATCTGACAGAGGCCGAGGCGGCGGCGGCGTCCGGCAGCGGCAGGGCGCGCGGCCATCTGCGGCTGTCCGCCCCGGCCGGCTTCGGTCGCCGCCACGTGGCGCCGCATGTCGCCGCCTTCCAGCGCCTGCATCCGGAGGTGAAGGTGACGCTGGACCTGTCCGACCGGCTGGTGGACCTGCAGCGCGACCGCGTCGACTGCGCCATCCGCATCTCCGACCTGTCCGATTCCGGCCTGGTGGCCATCAGGCTGGCGGAAAACCGCCGCGTGGTGGTGGCATCCCCCGCTTATCTGGCCGCCCGCGGCGCGCCGCGGGCGCTGGAGGATCTGCAGCATCACCAGTGCCTGTCGCTGGGCGAAAGCCAGAGCCGCGGCTGGAGTTTCGTGGTGGACGGCAAGCCGGTGAACCTGAAAGTGTCCGGCGCGCTGGAGTGCAACGACGGCGCGGTGCTGCACGACTGGGCGCTGCAGGGCTTGGGCCTGGCCTGGCGCTCCTTGTGGGAGGTGAAGGACGACGTGTCCGCAGGCAGGCTGCTCACGGTGCTGGACGATTGCGCGTCGCCGGACTATCCGGTGTACGCGGTGGTGCCGCAGAGGCGCTTGTTGCCGGCGCGGGTGAGGCTGTTCATCGAACACTTGCGCGCCGCCTACGCCGCGCCGGGATATTGGGATTGATCGCGGCGCCGGTTTGCCGCGCCGAGCCCGTCTTGCTAAGGTAGGGCCTCGCCGCGCAGGGGCCGCGCGCACAAGAAGACAAACAACGTGAACAAATACCATCAGATCTATTCCGACATCGTCGCCGACATCGACAACCGGCGTTACGCCCAGGGCGAGCGCATCCCATCCGAATCCGAGCTGATGCACAGCTACGACGCCAGCCGCGGCACCGTGCGCAAGGCGGTGGACATGCTGCAGGAACGCGGCTATGTGCAGAAAATCCACGGCAAGGGCATGTTCGTGCTCAAGCCGGGCAATATCGAATTCCAGCTCAGCGGCATCGTCAGCTTCCAGGAAATGAACGAGCGCATGGGGCGCAAGGTGGTGTCGCAAGTGGCGGAGCTGGCGCAGCTGCCAGCCGACGCGGCGCTGGCCCAGGCCACCGGCCTGGCGGAGGGCACCGGCATGGTCAAGATCAAGCGGGTGCGCAATATCGACGGCGAGAACGTGATCCTGGACATCAACCACTTTGTCGCCGGCCTGGTGCCGGGCCTGAACGCGGACATCGCCGCCGGCTCCATCTACCGCTACATCGAGCAGGATCTGGGGCTGACCATCAGCTACGCCCAGCGCATCATCGAAGCCCAGCCCTGCAGCGACGACGACCGCCGCTACCTGGACCTGAACGGCATGGACCACGTCATCGTGGTCAAAAACCTGACCCACCTCTACGACGGCCGGCTGTTCGAGTACACCGAATCGCGGCATAGGCTGGATAAGTTCTATTTCACGGATATTGCCAGGCGCTAGTATTTTCCCTTGGCGCGAGGGTGTGCAGAGTTTGTGTAACCGGACTTTGGGTGGGGAAGGGGCAGACCAGGTTTAATTTCATCTGGCTGAATTGATGGAAATTATGGTCTGTCCCTTACTATCCCAGACGGCCCTCTCGACGGAACTGTTAGGCTGCCCGGCTGCGTTAGCCGAGTGTCACCGTCGCCACTAAAACGGCAGCTTGATCAACAAAGGTGACTGAAGTCCACTTGTACTTCTTCGCTTCGGCTTCGAACCACGAACGCACGGTTTCGGAAACGTTGGTATAGGTGTTTTCTGGGTTCGCTTGGTTGAATAATGCCAAGACAGCTTCTCGCTCCACAAGACGATGAGGATTGTTAACTGACTGGTCCTTTGGGTCTGGAAATTCATAAGGACGGCCTGCCATTTTCTTCTCCTTTTGGTTGGGTTACGTACTTTGTTTACCACTGCCTAACATTGAAGCTGAGCCGCGAGCGGCGCCCTATCGGTGCGAGTCGGCTCAAGTTATGGGTTAGGCCGCTATTGATCGAGCCAGCTGAAAAACGAGCGTTGAGACCAGCCGCCTGCTGGCGCTGTAGGTTTGGCAGGGCGAGCTGGCTTGGCTGGCTTCGCAGGTTTGGCCGGCTTCGCGGCCTTTGCAGCCTTCGCAGGTTTTGCCAGTCCCGCTGTACCGCGAACACCTTCCTTAGGATTCCAAGCGACCGGCTTGCCTCCAGTGTCGAGGCATAACAGACCTTTTACGGGGCCGAGCCAGTTTCCGGATTCTGCGGACCACGCGTGATTATTGGCTATGAACGCCACCCAGTTCATGTCAGTGTCAAAGACATGCTCATTGGGCTTAATCCAGCCGACCAAGTCACAGTCTTTGTCAAAAAGCGCGAACAGCATTGGCTAGCTTCCCTAAGTAGTGGAGTGTTGTGATTTGTGCACCTGCGTGAAACCGACGTCAGCGGCGAGCGATTAATGCTTGGACTGTCTGAGCTGGTGACTCCTTAGAACCTGTTCAAAGTCTCTGCGCACTGCTGGATGTGAGAAACTCCGGGGGTGAGAAAAGCTACCCAAGCGACATCAGCCGCGAACAATTTGAAGCCATCAAGCCGCTACTGGAAAGCGCACGCAAGAAAACAAGCCCTCGACGAGTGGATTTGTACGACGTGTTTTGCCCGGTGCTGTACCTGCTGCGGCCTAACGACGCTGTACTAAAACCCCATCTTGCCACTCCTGCTTCATCCCATCAACATATCCAGGCTGCATCGTGTGGCATCCGGCATGACCCGCTACAAGCATATCGGTACAAGTTCTGGTCCCCTGCTGGTGGGTCTCCGCCACGACGTACCCCGGATATCACCATGATGACCGCGACCCGGCGGAACGCCCGGCTTTGCCGGGATTCCGCCCTACGGCAGGCGGTTTTGTAGGGTGGATGCCCCGCAGGGGCGATCCACCGTTGATTGCAGAACAGATGAATGAGACCGGCCCGGCGCGGAGTGATCCGCCCGGGCCTTCTCTTTTCCCTCTGTTGTGAAATGGCGGCAGTCGGTTTGACTTTTCGCAAACTCGTACAGACGAGTGTTGACCAACTTGTATGTACGAGTTAACTTGCCCCCAGTTGTTATGCAGACAATCACCACAAACCGGCGGATTTCCGGCATCGTTGCCGGAAGCAAACCTACCGCCGCAACAAGGGACAGGGAGGGACGATGAGTCACGACTATCAGGCGATCGCCGCGCGGATACTGGAAAACATCGGCGGCGCGGACAATATCCGCCAGGCTGCGCACTGCCTCACCCGGCTGCGCATCTCTTTGCACGATGAATCCAAGGTGAATGGAGACGCGCTGCGCCAGGTGGCGCTGGTGAAGGGGCACTTCAGCAATGCCGGGGTATTTCAGATCGTCATCGGCTCCGGCGATGTGGACCGCGTCTACGCCGAGATGGTGAAGCAGGGCGGGGTGGCCCGCGCCACCATCGCCGACGTCAAGGCCAGCGGCGACGCCAAGCAGAACCGGCTGCAGCAGCTGGTCAAGGTGTTCTCCGACGTGTTCATGCCGATCTTGCCGGCCATCGTCATCGCCGGCCTGCTGATGGGCGCCAACAATCTGTTGGGCGCCAAGGGCATGTTCATCGAAGGCAAGAGCCTGCTGGACGCCTATCCGGGCCTGTCCGGACTGTGGGGGCTGATCAATATGATGGCCAACACGTCCTTTGTCTTCCTGCCGGCGCTGGTGGGCTGGTCGGCGGCCAAGCGCTTCGGCGGCAGCGAGATTCTGGGCATCGTGCTGGGCCTGCTGCTGGTGCATCCGGACCTGCTCAATGCCTGGAATTATGGCAAGGCTGCGGCGGGGCTGGATGGCGCGTCGGTGCCTTACTTCGACCTGTTTGGCCTGCATATCGAAAAAGTGGGCTACCAGGGCCAGATCCTGCCCATCCTGGCCGCCGCCTGGGTGATGTGCCGCGTCGAGCTGTGGCTGAAGCCGCGGGTGCCCAACGCGGTGCAGTTGCTGGTGGTGCCCATTGTCACCATCGCGGTCAGCGGCTTCCTGGCGCTGGCGGTGATTGGCCCCTTGGCCCGCCATCTGGGCATCGCCGTCACTGACGCGCTGGTCTACGTGTTCAACCTGGTGCCGTGGCTGGGCGCGGCCTTGTTCGGCGCGCTGTACGCGCCGCTGGTGCTGACCGGCATGCACCATATGTTTATCGCGGTGGACTTGCAACTGATTGCCAGCCAGGGCGGCACCTTCATCTGGCCGATGATCGCGCTGTCCAATATCGCGCAGGGCAGCGCCGCGCTGGCGATGTTCTGGCTGGCCAGGAACTCCAACGACAAGAACATGGCGTCCACCTCGGCGGTGTCGGCCTTCTTCGGCATCACCGAGCCGGCGATGTTCGGCGTCAATCTGCGCCACAAGCTGCCGTTCTACGCGGCGCTGGCCGGCTCCGCCTGCGCGGCGGTGCTGATCAGCCTGGGCCACGTCAAGGCGTCGGCCATCGGCGTGGGCGGCTTGCCGGCCTTCATTTCCATCATTCCGCAGTACATCCCGTTGTTCCTGGCTGGCATGCTGGTGGCGCTGATCGTGCCCTTCGGCCTGACCTGGCTGCTGGCGCGCCGCCAGTTGGCCGCGGCCGCCAAAGAGGAGGCCGCGCAACATGCCTAAGGACATGAAACAGGCGGTGGTCTACCAGATCTACCCCAAGAGCTTCAGCAGCCACCGCAACCAAGCCACCGGCGACCTGCTGGGCGTGGCGGACCGGCTGGACTACCTGGCCTGGCTGGGCGTGGATTACCTGTGGCTGACGCCGTTTTACCGCTCGCCGCAAAACGACAACGGCTACGATGTCAGCGATTACTACAACATCGATCCGGCCTACGGCAGCATGGAAGACTTCGAGCTGTTGCTGGCGGAGGCCAAGCGGCGCGGCATCGGCGTGATGCTGGACATCGTGGTCAACCACACCTCCACCGAACACACCTGGTTCCAGCAGGCGTTGCAGGGCAGGGACAACCCCTACCGCGATTTCTACATCTGGCGCGACGCGCCCAACAACTGGCAATCCAAATTCGGCGGCAACGCCTGGGAGAGGGACGAAGCCAGTGGCCAGTATTATCTGCACCTGTTCGACAAGACTCAGGCCGATCTGAACTGGGACAACCCGGCGCTGCGCCAGGCGGTGTTCGAGATGATGCGCTTCTGGCGCGACAAGGGTGTGGCCGGCTTCCGGCTGGACGTGATCAACCTGATTTCCAAGGACCCGGCCTTCTCCGAGGACGATAGCGACGGCCGCCACTTCTACACCGACGGTCCGCGCGTGCATGAATACCTGCAGCAGATGCACCGCGAAGTGTTCGATGGCCATGAGCTGATGACGGTGGGCGAGATGTCGTCCACCTCGCTGGCGCACTGCATCGCCTACAGCCGGCCGGAGAGGCGCGAGCTGAGCATGACCTTCAACTTCCACCATCTGAAGGTGGACTACCCGGACGGCGAGAAGTGGCGGGCGGGCGAGGTGGATTTCATCGCCCTCAAGCGCATCCTGTCCGACTGGCAAACCGGCATGCATGCCGGCGGCGGCTGGAACGCGCTGTTCTGGTGCAACCACGACCAGCCGCGCGCGCTGTCCCGTTTCGGCGACGACGGCCGCTACCGGACGGAGTCCGCCAAGATGCTGGCCACCGCGTTGCACGGCCTGCAGGGCACGCCCTATATCTACCAGGGCGAGGAGATCGCGATGGCCGACCCTGGCTTCGCCGATATCGGCCAGTTGCGCGACGTGGAAAGCCTCAACGCCTATCGCCAGTTGCTGGCGGAGGGCTATGCCGACGCCGAGGCGATGGCGGTGATCCGCCAGCGCTCGCGCGACAACGCCCGCACGCCGATGCAGTGGGACGACAGCGTCAACGCCGGCTTCAGCGCGGCCGAGCCGTGGATAGGTGCGGCGGCGGATGCGGCCGAGATCAATGTGGCAGCCGCCATCGGCGACAAGCATTCCGTGCTGCATCACTACCGCCGCTTGATCCAGCTGCGCAAGCAGTACCGCGTGTTCGCCGACGGCGACTACCGCTGCCTGACGCCGGACCACCCCAGCCTATGGGTCTACACCCGCCGCTGCGCCGATGAAATGTTGCTGGCGATCAACCATTTCGGCGGCGACAGCCTCCATTACCAGCCGCCTGCGGACGCCGTGCCGGAGGGCTGGGCGCTGGAGCTGCTGCTGTCAAACTACCCGCCGCATGCCCAGGGCCAGCTGCGCCCCTGGCATTCGCTGCTGTACCGGGCGACGCCGCCAGCCGCGACCTGAACGCGCCCATACCCGAATCACCCCCTCATGCCGGCCGACCCGCCGGCAGGGCGGAGCTTTGCCCGAAAAAAACGGGCGCGATCATCCATTGGGACAAGGAGACGAGAATGAGGACGAAAACGATAAGCTGTTTGTGCGCGCTGCTGCCGTTGGGCGCGGGCCTGCCGGCCTGGGCCGACGGCGCGCCAGATGCCGCGGCCGCGCCTGGGCCGCAGCTCAGCGCCGAGCAATTGAGCGGCGCGGTGAAGAAGGCGCTGGATGATATGGGATTCCAGTTCGACGGCTATATGCGCAGCGGCTTTTACGCCAGCGGCGACAAGCTGCCCAAGGGCCAGTACCAACTGGGCGGCGATCTGCAGCACTACCGGCTGGGCAATGAGGGCGATACCTATATCGAGTTCGGCATCGGCAAGAAATGGACGCTGGGCAACGGCGTGAGCTGGGGCGCTTACGTGATGCCCACCATCTACAACGGCAAGACCAGCGCCTCCCAGGTATACGGCTACATCAGCGGGCTGGAATTCGCGCCCAATCTGACGCTGTGGGCCGGCCAGCGCTACCACCGCGTCCAGGACATCCATATTCTGGACAACTGGCTGATGCAGGACGGCGACAACTACGGCGCCGGCGTGGACGGCATCGCCGTCGGCCAGGCCAAGCTCAACCTGTCCGTCTCTTCGTCCGGCAGCTACGCCAACGACAACGCCACGCCCAACAATGCGCGGCGAGCCAATTTCCAATTGACTGGCATCGCAACCAATCCGGGCGGCAAGCTGACCTTGACCGGCGCGGCGGTCAGCGGCGATTTCGCCATCGGCAAGCCCGGCGCGGCGCTGGGCCTGCTGCATAACCAGAAGGACTTCCTGGCTCAGGGCGTCAATAATTCCTTGTTCCTGCAAGCGTCCACCGGCCACGCGTCGCTGTCCGGCCAGTTCTTCAATCTGGACAACGGCGGCGCGGCCCAAGCCGGCGCGCGGCAGAGTCGCATCGCCGAGGTGCTGGATTGGCAGCGCGGACGCTTCGGCGGACAGGCGGTGCTAGGGTGGCAGACGGTATCGCCGGACAACGCCGCCAAGTACCGTGACTCGACCCTGGGCGGCCGGTTGTCCTACGGCGTGGCGGCCAACGTCAAGCTGCTGACCGAAATCGGCCTGACCCGGCGCAATGCCGACGATCAGCCGGCGCAGCAACTGAACAAGGCGACGGTGGCGGTGGCGTTCGCGCCCAATACCGATTTCTGGACCCGGCCGGAGCTGCGGGTGTACGCCAGCCATTACAACTGGAACAACGCGGCGGCGCAGGCCAATCTGACCACCTTCGCCGCCAATGGCCGCACCCGCGCCAATACCTTCGGCGTGCAGCTGGAGGCCTGGTGGTAAGCACGGCTTGAGCGGTTTTGCAAACGATTGTTTACGGTGCCGCGGCGTGAGTCGCGGCACTTTGTCGTTTGGGCGTAGTCTGTCTGGCATGGTTAAAACAGGGAGAAGACGATGAGCGGCATGTTGACGGGCGGCTTGGCGGCCTTGCTGCTGGTGTCGGGTCTCGCTTGGGCCGATATCGGCGATTCCGCGGCGTCCGCGCCGCGTTTCAAGCTGGAGTGCCTGCCGGACGGCGATGGGGCGGACTGGCGGGATTGGCTGGAAACCCGGCTGGCGTTGCGCGGGTTGGAAGAAGGGGGCGAGCATGCGTGGCGGCTGTGCTTTTCCCAGGAGGCGAGGCGACAATGGGTGGAGCAGCCCATGGACTGGCGCTACGACGGCTATTGGCGGCAGCCGCCTTACCGTTTGGAAGAGTGGGCGGAACTGAGCCTGGCCGTGAGGGGCGAAGACGGCGCGGTATTGTGGAGCGGCCGGGAGCGGCTGGGCGATGGCGACAGCGCGCGGGCCAGGCTGGAGCAGGCTGCGCGCAGGCTGATCGATCGCATGCCGCTGCCTTGATTCTTCTTGTTATGACTAATGATTATTTATTTGTAAGCTATTGGCGTTTTCCCGTATTGTGACCATGGCCTCCTGCGGTAGTATCGATGGCCTCCGCGAGCATGGCCTGCATGCGCTCAGACAAGACAGGACAGCGGCGGAGGGACAAATCAGATCACAACAGCCGAATCCGAGTATGAGGCGCCCGCCTGGACAGCGGGCGTCTTGTCGTTTCAGCGCTGCCGCAATGCACGGCGGCGCGGACCGGTGCGGGCAAATACGGGATAGAAGACAATGAGTTTGATGCGCAAGAAGAGCGTGCAAGGCATGTTGGCCGCCGCTCAGACTTCGCGCGGGCTGCGAAAAGAGCTCTCCGCGTTCGACCTTACCATGCTGGGCATCGGCGCCATCATCGGCACCGGGATTTTCGTGCTGACCGGCACCGGCGCCACCATCGCCGGCCCCGGCCTGGTGCTTTCCTTCGTCATCAGCGCTTTCGCCTGCGGCTTTGCGGCGATGTGCTATGCCGAATTCGCCTCCATGCTGCCGATTTCCGGCTCCACCTACACCTATGCCTACGCCACGCTGGGCGAACTGATCGCCTGGATCATCGGCTGGGACCTGCTGCTGGAATACCTGCTGGCCTCGTCGGCGGTGTCCGTCGGCTGGTCCGGCTACTTCCAGAGCCTGTTGTCCGGCTTCGGGGTCACGCTGCCGCAGGCGTTGACCGCCGCCGCCGGCTCGGTGCCGGGCAAGGACACCTTGTTCAACCTGCCGGCCTTCTGCATCGCGATGATCATTACCGCGCTGTTGGCCTTCGGCATCAAGGAATCCAAGCGCGTCAACAATATCGTGGTGCTGATCAAGGTGGCGGTGGTGGTGCTGTTCATCGCCATTGGCGTGTGGCACGTCAAGCCGGCCAACTGGGAGCCGGCGCTGCCGTTCGGCTTCTCCGGCGTGTTCCACGGTGCCGCCATCGTGTTCTTCAGCTTCATCGGCTTCGACGCCGTCACCTGCGCGGCGGAGGAAGTGAAGAACCCGGCCAAGGACATCCCGCGCGGCGTGATCTGGTCGCTGGCGGTGTGCTCCATCCTGTACGTGGTGGTGGCCGCCATCATGACCGGCATCGTGCCCTACATGCAGTTCGCCGGCGTCGACCACCCGGTGTCGCTGGCGCTGCAAGTGGCCAAGCTGGACTGGTTCGCCGGCTTCGTCGACCTGGGCGCCATCCTGGGCATGATGACGGTGATCCTGGTGATGACTTATGGCCAGACCCGCATTCTGTTCGCCATGAGCCGCGACGGCCTGCTGCCCAAGATCTTCTCCGAGGTGAATCCGAAGTACGGCACCCCGTACAAGGCCACCTGGTTGATCGGCACCATCATCGCGCTGCTGGCCGGCTTCGTGCCGCTGCACACGCTGGCCGAGCTGGTGAACATCGGCACCCTGGCCGCGTTCACGCTGATCGCGCTGTCGGTGATCGTGCTCCGGAAGCGCGAGCCGGACCTGCCGCGCAAGTTCGTCTGCCCGGCGGTGCCCACCATTCCGGCGCTGGCCATCCTGTGCTGCGGTTTCCTGATGACCCAGCTGTCGCTGCTGACCTGGACCTGCTTCGCTGCCTGGCTGATCATCGGCCTAGTGGTGTATTTCGGTTATTCGCGGCGCAATTCATTGCTGCATAATCCGGCCTGATCCGGGGCGTGTTGGAAAAAGCGGAGCCCATGGGCTCCGCTTTTTTGTTTCTTTCTCAACCGGGCTTGTCGAGCCGGCGCAGCAGCAAGTGGCAGGCTCTTTCTCCGGCGACCCGTTCCGCGCATTGGTAGCCGAGCGCGGGTAGGTCCAGCCCGGCGAACAAGGCTTCGCCGCGTCCCAGCAGCGTGGGCGCGATGGCGAGGTGCAGCTCGTCGATCAGGCCGGCGCGCAGGTATTGCCGAACCGCGTCGACGCCGCCGCCCAGCCGCACGTCCCGGCCGCCGGCCGCTTCGCGGGCCCGCTCCAGCGCCGGGCGGATGCCGTCGGAGACGAAGTGGAAGACGGTGCCGCCCTTCATGGCGAGCGCGGGGCGGGGATGATGGGTCAGCACGAACACCTGAGTGCGGTAGGGCGGCTCTTCTCCCCACCATCCTTTCCATTCCAGATCGGGCCAGGGGCCGCGCAACGGGCCGAACATATTGCGTCCCAGTATCCAGGCGCCGATATTGTCGAAGCCTCGTTCAATGAAGTCATTGTCCACCCCGGCCTCGCCGCCGATGCCGCCGCCGTGCAGGCGCTGGAAGGCGGCGGTGGCGAACGCCCATTGATGCAGCGCCATGCCGCCGATGCCCAACGGTTGGTCCAGGCTCTGATTCGGGCCCGCGCCGAAACCGTCCGCGGACAGGGAAAAACAGGCTACGCGCAGCTTGCTCATCGCATTCTCCATCCGCGACCGGCGGAATCTGTCAGTCATGCCGGATTTATAGATGTGGAAACGCAATGAAAAAACGCCGCCCAGTGGGCGGCGTTTTTAATCGGGGGCATGGGGTCAATCGGTGCGCAGCGCGATGTAGAGCACCGCTTCGCCTCGCTTCACCAGCAGCGCGGCGTGGCCGCCGGCGCCGGACAGCGCTTTCTCGAACGCGTTGATGCTGGTGACGTCGACCTGGTTCAGGCCCAGGATGATGTCGCCGGGCATCAAGCCGGAGCGGGCGGCCGGGCCTTGCGATTTCTGGATCAGGAGGCCGCCGCGGATGCCGAGGTCGGCGCGCTGTTCCGTGGTCAGTTCGCTGAGGGTCAAGCCCAGCTTGCCGAACTGGTAGCCCTGCGGCGCGTTGTCGCTGGCAGGCTTGCTGTTGGCGGCGGGCTCCTGCGCTTGCTCCACCAGCGTCGCTTCCATCGTTTTCTCGAAGCCCTTTCGCCATACCACCAGTCTGATCTTGGTGCCGGGGCCGAGCGAGCCCACCAGCATCGGCAGGTCCTTGGAGCTGCTGATCGCCTGGTCGTTGAGCTTCAGGATGATGTCGCCGGCTTGCAGTCCGGCCCTGGCGGCAGGGCCCTTGGGGTCGACGCGCACCACCAGCGCGCCGGACGGGCGCTGCAGGCCGAACGATTGCGCCAGCTCCTGGGTCACTTCCTGGATGTTGACGCCCAGCTGGCCGCGGCTGACCTTGCCCTTGGACTTCAGCTGATCGGCCACCTGCATCGCCAGGTCGATCGGGATGGCGAAGGAAATGCCCATGAAGCCGCCGGAACGGCTGTAGATCTGGGAATTGATGCCAACCACTTCGCCGCGCAGATTGAACAGCGGGCCGCCGGAGTTGCCGGGGTTGATCGCCACGTCGGTCTGGATGAAGGGCACCAGCGTTTCGTCCGGCAGGCTGCGCCCCTTGGCGGAGACGATGCCGGCGGTGACGGTGTTGTCGAAGCCGAAGGGCGCGCCGATGGCGGCCACCCATTCGCCGACTTTCAGGTCGGCCGGACTGCCTATCTTGGCCACCGGCAGGTCGGCCGCGGCCACCTTGAGCAAGGCCACGTCGCTGCGCTTGTCCAGGCCCACCAGCTTGGCGCGCAGTTCGCGCTTGTCAGTCAGCGTGACGCGGATCTGGCCGCCGTCGGCCACCACGTGGGCATTGGTCAGGATGAAACCGTCGCTGCTGATGATGAAGCCGGAGCCGTAGGACACGCTTTCCTCGGGCGTCTGGTCCTGCTGTTGCGGCTGGTTGGGCATGAAGCGGCGGAAGAAGTCGTACAGCGGGTCGTCTTCCGGCACCGGGAAGGGCATGTTGTTGGCGCTTTGCTGCGGCGCGGCGCCTTCGCGGGTGGCCTGGATGTTGACCACGGCCGGGCCATCGCGGCTGACCAACTGGGTGAAGTCCGGCAGCAGCATGGCGACACGGCCGTCCTGCTGCGCGGGTATGGCGACGGGAGCGGGCTGGCTGCTGCCTTTGACAAACTGCTCGATTCTGTCGCAGCCGGACAGTAACGACGCCGCGAGCAGGGCGCCGGCCATGATGCGAAGACTCGTTGTCACTGGCAATCCTTTAATAGCTGGCTGATTCGGAAAGGTAAATGGGGGCGGATAGAAGAGTATACAAGCTGTCTTCTGTCATCGATATCGAGTTTACACTCCAATTTTATCATAAGGGCTTGGCCGGGTATTCGCAGAGATCCGCTATCGCGCAGCGCTGGCATTCGGGCTTCCTGGCCTTGCAAACGTAGCGGCCGAGCAGAATCAGCCAGTGGTGCGCGTCCCGTTTGAATTCGGCGGGGACGAAACGCTCCAGTTTGTCCTCCACTTCGCGCACGTCCTTGCCAGGCGCGAGACGGGTGCGGTTGGACACGCGGAAGATATGGGTGTCCACCGCGATGGTGGGCTGGCCGAAGGCGGTGTTGAGCACCACGTTGGCGGTTTTGCGGCCGACGCCGGGCAGCGCTTCCAGCGCCTCGCGCGTTTGCGGCACTTCGCCGCCGTGTCGTTCCAGCAGCAGGCGGCAGGTGGCGATCACGTTTCGGGCCTTGGTCTTGTACAGGCCGATGGTCTTGATGAAGTCGGCCAGGCTTTCTTCGCCCAGCGCCAGCATCGCGGCGGGCGTGTTGGCTACCGGATACAGCCGGCGCGTCGCTTTGTTGACGCCCACGTCGGTGGCCTGAGCCGACAGCAGCACCGAGATCAGCAGTTCGAACGGCGTGTTGTATTCCAGTTCGGTAGCGGGATGGGGATTGTCTTCGTGCAGGCGGCGGAAGATTTCCTGTCGTTTGGCGGGATTCACTCGGCGTCCTTGTCGGCTTCTTGCTGGGCGGCTTTCATCGCGGCGGCGCGCTCCATGGCCGCGCGGATCACAGCCATCTTGTCGGCGGAGGCGGTGGCGGCCACCGGGGCCTGTTGCTTGGCGCGCTCCATCGCCTTGCGGATCAGCTCGTTCTTGTCGGCGGCGCTCGCGGCGGCAGGCGGCTCGGCATCGGCGCGGCCGGCGGGGGAGGGCGCGGCTACGGCGGCGCGCTCGGCCAGGCGTTTGGCCTTATCCTGGGCATCGCGCGCCTTGCGCGCCTGGCGCGAGTCGTAACGCCTGCGCGCCTGCGCGGCGCGGGCCATCACGCGTTCGCGTTCGCCGTCGCGCGGATCGGCCACCGGGATCAGGTCGATGCAGTCCACCGGACAGGGCGCGAGGCATAGCTCGCAGCCGGTGCATTCGTCGGCGATCACGGTGTGCATTTGCTTGGCTGCGCCGACGATGGCGTCGGCGGGGCAAGCCTGGATGCACAAGGTACAGCCGATGCAGCTATCCTCGCGGATGACGGCCAGCGCGCGCGGCTTGGGCTGCTGTCCGGCGGGGTCGAAGGGAATGGCCTGCCGGCCCAGCAGTTCCGCCAGCGCCCTGATGCCGTCATCGCCGCCGGGCGGGCAGCGGTTGATCGGGTCCGCGCCTTCCGCCAGCGCTTCCGCGTACGGACGGCAGCCGGCATGGCCGCACTGTCCGCACTGGGTCTGGGGCAGGAGGGCGTCGATCCGGTCGACGAGTGTGATGACGGCCATGCTGTCGGATTCCGCTTCAAAAACCGTTAATTATCTTCTTTAGCGGCATCCTCTTCAACACCCGGCGGGCAGTCGCGGGCCTTTCCCTCCTCGATGAGCAATTGCCGCCAGCGCTCGGCCGGCTCGGACAGCGCGATGCCGCGGCGCCAGATCAGCGACAGTTTCCAGGTCAGCGACGGATCGTCGCAGGGCACCAGCGCGATGTCGGTCGGATGCGGCGGCAGCCAGGGTTCGGGCAGGATCAGCAGTCCGCAGCCGGCGGCCACCAGCGACAGGCACAGTCCCAGATGGCCGCTGTCGGCATAGGTTTCCGGCACCAGGCCGGCTTGCTGCCAGGCGTCGGCGGCCATGCGATTGACCTGAGAGGCGCCCTCCAGCCGTATCCAGGGCATGTCGGCGACTTCTGCCGGCTTCAGGCTGGCGCGGCCGGCCAGAGGATGGGAGGCCGGCAGCACGAAGCGCAGCGGGTATTCTCCGATCAGCAGGCTATCCAGTTCCGGATGCTGCGGCGTCAGGCAGATCGCCACCTCGATGTCTCCGCTCATCACGGCGTCTTCTTGCTCGCAGCCACCGCTTTCGAACAGACGCAACTGAACCAGCGGATAGAGGCTGCGGAAGGTTTGCATCAGTCTGGCCACCCTGGGAATGCCCGCCAGCGGCGGCAGGCCCAGGCGCAGTTCGCCCTGGGTCTGGCATTTCAGCCGGGCCAGATCGTCCAGCATCGCCGCGTTCTCCCGCAGCAGGCTTTCGGCGCGGCGCAGCACCAGTTCGCCAGCGGGGGTCAGGCTGGCCGGGCTCCCTGGGCGGCTGCGCACCAGCAAGGTCGCGTCCAGTTCTTCCTCCAACTGCTGGATGGCCTTGCTCAGCGCCGGCTGCGTCAGATGAATGCGCGCAGCGGCTTTCTGGTAGCTGCCGTGGCGGGCCACGGCGACGAAGTAGCGTAAATTGCGCAGATTCATGGGGTGTATAACGTTTGGATGAACAGGATATGACAATTTCTCATTAACATCTGCATAGAATACTCCAATAGCATGCATGTCTTCATCCCCGGCGAGCGCGCCGGCCATTACAAGGAGCATGCATCATGAGCAGCAAGGCAAGCGTTAGCCGGCGCGTGACCGTGCCGTCCATCCGCAGCAGCAAGGGGCAGCGCAAGCTGATAGCCGCGACCGCATACGGCCGGGCCATCACCGAAGTTGTCGACGAGTGGGTGGATATCGTGTTGATCGACGACATCGCCACGATGGGAGACTTTGGCCAACCCACCCTGCTGTCGTTCACGCTGGAACACATGGTCAGCCACGCCCGGGCGGTGTCCCGCTCCGCGCGGCGGGCCTGCGTCGCGGCGGGCCTGCCGTTCTCGAGCCGCCATAAATCTCCGGCGCAGGCCTTGGACAGCGCATTGCGGCTGCTGGAGGCGGGCGCGTCCGCGGTGAAAGTGGAGGGCGGCGTGGAGATGGCGGACACCGTGGCTTATCTGGTGAAAAACGGGGTGCCTGTCATCGCGCAATTAAGGCGGATTTCGGAGCGCGCGCAAGGCGCGGTCGCGGAGGGCGGCGTGGTGGCCTGCGATCGCATGATCCAGGCCGCTCGAGAACTGGAGCGAGCCGGCGCCTTTTGCCTGGTGTTGGAGGGCGTGGGCGGCGATGCGGCAGGGCGAATCGCCGCTGCGGTTTCCATTCCGGTGCTGGCGGGGGCGGGCAGCGATGGCCAGATCCTGGACAATGAGGATATCCTGGGACTGGGCGGCGACTTCGTGCAGCGCATGGCTAGGCAGCATGCCGACATGCTGGCGGTGGTGGAGCCAACGCCTATCGTCCAGACTTCGGTTCCTGTCTTGAGCATTCCCGTCGCGCCTGCGCGCGCCCGCGCTTTTGGCCGGGCACGTTCGCCGGCGGCAAACTGACTGGCGGCCGCTGGTGACAGCGGCGCCATCGTTGCCTGTCGGCGGGAGGAGGCGCAGTCGGGGGAGGGGCTGGCTGTTTTCTCCTGAAGCGCCGGGACCATGGGCTTGCCCACAGTCTTCAACTCGTCAGCGCCGTTTTGATCGAGTCGAGGAGTTCCCCGGCATTGTGGACATCGAAGGCGAGCTCATCGTTCTCCCGCATCACCTTGCGCAGCTGCTTGATGGCTTCGAAATCGGCAAAAAACCATTCTCCGCTCACCGGTTCCAGTTTTAGCTCCTCTCGCAGGAAAGCTTTGATCGCTGTGCCCAGGTTGAAGTCCGTGGCGTCGTTTCGCAGCAAGGCGAAGACGCCGATATCCGGGTTGTGCGTCGTATAGCCGTTCCGGATATCCAGTTTGTTCACATGGTTGGTGTCGCCGAATTTGAAGTAGCTGCCATTGACCCGCCCGGCAGTGGTTTGCCTGGCGATATAGGAGTTGGGAGAGTAGCCCGGCGTGGTGATGAAGTAGGTGTATTTCATGATGGCTCTCCTGTAGAGGCGGAGGTTCGGGTCAGCGGCGTCCCGCATGGATGCTGATGTCAGAACGATGGCAAGGCGTTGTTGTGAATCTTCGAAGCGGCAGGGAGCGCGGAGGTTTGGCTTGGCGGTGGATATTTGTACTAGTTAAAGTTTTATTTATCCGATTCATTACGCGTAATCGAATGGTTTGGGCTTGGCTGCGGAAGACCGCGATCTATGGTGAAAATACCGAGATCGCCGCGGAGCCTCCACCATGAAAATCGCCCATAAGGCCGGCCTGATTTCCGCGCTGGTGTTGGCTGCCACCCTGTCCACCCTGTCCTGGATGCAATACTTGAGCGTGGCGGACAGCATACGTTCCGGCAAGGAGCAGGAGGTGATGCAGACCAGCGAGGTGCTGTCTGTCCAGATTGCCAACTGGTTGAACGGCAAGCTGGCGCAAATTCAGCTGATGTCGGAAATGATAGATGCCAGCTTCAGTCCGGAACGCATCCAGCAGGTGTTTCTGATGCCCTCGCTGAAAACCGGCTTCAAGCTGATCTTCGGCGGACTGGATACCGATGGCAAGAAGATTTCCAACGACTCCTCATGGAATCCGCCGCCGACCTGGGACGCGCGCAAGCGGCCGTGGTACCCGGTGGCGAAGGCGGCGTCCGGCGCGGCGCTGACCGACCCTTATCCTGACGCTGCGTCCGGCGAAATCCTGATCTCGGTGGTGGCCAAATTGACCGACAAGGGCGCCTTCAAGGGCGCTTTCGGCGGCGATCTCAGCCTGAAAACGGTGTCCGAGGCGCTCAATACCGCCACGTTCAACGGCGCGGGCTACGCTTTTCTCTTGTCCGCCGACGGCAAGATCATCAGCCACCCGGATGCCAAGCTGAATGGCAAAAGCATCGCCGAACTGTTTGGCGGCACGGCGCCGCAGCTTAGCAACCAGGCGCAGGAAGTCACGGTCAACGGCCAGCGCCTGATGGTGGTGTTCCAGCCTTTGGCCAGCCTGCAGCAAGCCAAGTGGTTGGTGGGCGTTGTGCTGGACGAGGACAAGGTGATGGCGGAGGCCAGGCAGATAGGCTGGCGCGGCTTCTGGGGCGCGGTGATCGGCGTTGTGCTCAGCATGGTCATCCTCAGCACGCTGATGCAGCAAATCCTGCGCCGGCCTTTGCAGCAGCTGAAACATTCGCTGGTGGAGCTGAACAGCGGCAACGGCGATCTGACCCGGCGGGTGGACGAATCTTCGCGCGACGAGTTCGGCGAGGTGGCGCGGGAGCTGAACCGCTTCATCGCCTACCTGCAGCAATTGATAGGCGATATCCGCCAGATTTCGCTGCGGGTGTCGCAGGGCACCGAGCAAAGCGCGAACGAGGCGCGCCAAAGCAGCGGCGAAGCCAGTCGTCTGCAACAGGAGCTGGAGCAATTGGTGGCGGCCATCGGGCAGATGGCCGAGGCCGCGGGAGATATGACGGCCAATGCCAGCGCGGTGGCCGACGCGGCCCGGCTGGCGCATGAGGAAACCGGAAGCCGGGTGGCGCTGGTGAGCCAGTCCGGGCAAGCGATACGCCGGCTGGCGGATACGCTGGATGAAACCTCGCATTCGATGGACGAGCTGGCGGAATTCAGCAAGAACATCGAATCCATCGTCCGGGTGATTACCGGCGTGGCGGAGCAGACCAATCTGCTGGCGCTGAATGCCGCCATCGAGGCGGCTCGAGCCGGCGAAATGGGCCGTGGTTTCGCGGTGGTGGCGGACGAGGTGCGCAAGTTGGCGTCGCAGACCCAGACCGCGACCCAGGAAATCCGCGGCATGATAGAACAGTTGCAACGCGGCGTGGCCGCCGCGCGGCAGAAAATGGAGGAAAGCCGCGAGTGCGCGGGCAGCACGGTGAAGGACGCGGAGCAGATCAGCGAGATGCTGGTGCGCGTTCAGGATGTGATTTCGGACATCAACGCCCGCAACGGCGAAATCGCCGGCGCGGTGGGCAAGCAAAGCCGGATGACTCAGGACATCAACGACAACGCGGGCAGCATCAGGCATATCGGCCAGCGGGTCAGCGATACGGCCCAGGTGCAGCTGCGACACTGCAGCGATACCGCCGCCGACGTGGCCGAGCAGGACAAGATGATCGCGCGCTTCCGTTTGGAGTAGCCATTTGGAGACGCAAAGAAAAAGCCGCCATGTAAATGGCGGCTTTTTCTTACCGGGACGCGGCTTACAGTTGCTGCTGCAGCTGTTCCAGAATTTGCGGATTTTCCAGCGTGGAGACGTCCTGAGTGATCGCCTCGCCCTTGGCGATGGAGCGCAGGAGGCGGCGCATGATCTTGCCGGAGCGGGTCTTGGGCAGGTTTTCGCCGAAGCGGATGTCGTCCGGCTGCGCGATCTTGCCGATCTCGTGCGCCACCCAGTTCTTCAGTTCCGCCGCCACCGTTTTGGCCGCGTCACCTTGCGGGCGGGCGCCCTTCAGCACGACGAAGGCCACCACGGCCTCGCCCTTGACATCGTGCGGCTTGCCCACCACGGCGGCTTCGGCCACCAGCGGGTTGGCCACCAGCGCCGACTCGATCTCCATGGTGCCCAGCCGGTGGCCGGACACGTTCAGCACGTCGTCGATGCGGCCCATGATCCAGAAGTAGCCGTTCTCGTCGCGGTGGGCGGAGTCGCCGGCCAGATAATATTTGCCGTCGAACTCGTCCGGGAAATAGGTTTTCTTGAAGCGTTCCGGGTCGTTCCAGATGGTGCGCACCAGGGACGGGAAGGGTTTCTTTATCACCAGGAAGCCGCCGCGGCCGGGCTCCACCGGCGCGCCGGATTCGTCGACGATGTCGGCGATCACGCCCGGCAGCGGCAGCGTGCACGAGCCCGGCTTGGTGGCCACGGCGCCCGGCAGCGGCGCGATCATCGCCGAGCCGGTTTCGGTCTGCCACCAGGTATCCACGATGGGGCAGCGGCCGCCGCCAACCGTTTCGTAGTACCACATCCACGCTTCAGGATTGATGGGCTCGCCCACCGTGCCCAACACGCGCAAGCTGGACAGATCGTATTGTTTGGGCAGGTCTGCGCCCAGTTTGATCAGCGAGCGGATCGCGGTCGGCGCGGTGTAGAAGACGGATACCTTGTGCTGTTCTATCATTTTCCAGAAGCGGCCGGCGTCGGGATAGGTGGGCACGCCCTCGAAGATCACCTGGGTGGCGCCGTTGGCCAGCGGGCCGTAGCAGACGTAGCTGTGGCCGGTGATCCAGCCCACGTCGGCGGTGCACCAGAAGACGTCGTTGGGTTTGTAGTCGAATACCCAGCGGAAGCTGTTGATCGCCCCCAGAAGATAGCCGGCGGTGCTGTGCTGAATGCCTTTGGGCTTGCCGGTGGAGCCTGAGGTGTAGAGGATGAACAACGGATCTTCGGCGCTCATCCATTCAGGCTCGCAGGCCTCGCTCTGGCCTTCGACCAGCTTGTGCCACCATACGTCGCGGCCGTCGGTCCAGGCCGCGCCGCCGTTGGTGCGCTGATACACTACCACGTGCTGGATCGACTCCGAGCCCTCCAGCGCCAGCGCTTCGTCCACCGTGGCCTTCAGCGGCACGCTCTTGCCGCCGCGCAGGCTTTCGTTGGCGGTGATCACCATGGTGGCGCCGGCATCCTGGATGCGGTCGCGCACCGCGCCGGCCGAGAAACCGCCGAACACCACCGAGTGGATGGCGCCGATGCGGGCGCAGGCCTGCATCGCCACCACGGCCTCTATGCCCATCGGCATGTAGACGACGACGCGGTCGCCTTTTTTCACGTTCAGGCTTTTCAGGCCGTTGGCGAACTGGCAGACGCGGCGATGCAGTTCCGAGTAGGTGACGCGGGTGACTTCGCCGTCATCGGCCTCGAAGATGATGGCGATCTTGTTGGCGTTGGACGCCAGGTGGCGGTCCAGGCAGTTGTAGGACGCGTTCAGTACGCCGTCGTCGAACCACTTGAAGAACGGCGCCTGGCTGTCGTCCAGCACGCGGGAGAACGGCTTTTTCCAGCTGATCAGTTCACGCGCCAGATCCCCCCAGAACGACAGGTAGTGATCGTCCGCCTGTTCGCACAAGGCGTGGTAAGCCTCGATGCCGCTGATGGACGCCTTGCGGCGGAATTCTTCCGACGGCGCGAAGCTGCGGGTTTCCTTGAGGATGGAATCTAGCGTGGACATGCGTTTCTCCAGAGTCTTTGGTGTTATCGCCGCGCGTCATCCGGCGCGCGGCATGTCAATGATAATGACATTTAATGTTTGCTGGCGCCACTGGCTCCGATGCCGGTCATCGAGCGCACATACTGGGCGTCGAACTTGGCTTTCTCGTCGGCGGCCTGCTTGGAGGCATCCAGCACCGATACCAGCCAGGTGACGACGAAGGCCAGGGTCATCGAGAAGATGGCCGGGTTCTTGTACGGGAAGATGGCGTGTTCGTGCTTCATCACCTCCACCCATACCGTTGGCCCCAGCACGATCAGCAGCACCGCGCTGGCCAGTCCCACCAGTCCTCCGGTCACCGCGCCGCGCGTGGTCAGGCCTTTCCAGAACATCGACAGGAACAGCACCGGGAAGTTTGCCGAGGCGGCGATGGAGAAGGCCAGGCCCACCATGAAGGCGATGTTCTGCTTCTCGAACACCAGGCCCAGCACGATGGCCACCACGCCCAGCACCACGGTGGTGATCTTGGACACGCGGATCTCGTCGGCCTCGTTGGCTTTGCCGTGCTTGATCACGCTGGCGTACAGGTCGTGAGACACCGCGGACGCGCCGGACAGGGCCAGGCCGGCCACCACCGCCAGAATGGTGGCGAAGGCCACGGCGGAGATGAAGCCCAAGAATATGTCGCCGCCCACGGCGTCTGCCAGGTGGATGGCCGCCATATTGCTGCCGCCGATCAGCTGGTGCACTTCCTTGCCGTTCTTCATCACGGTTTCCATCATGCCCGGCTGGTTCAGCACCAGCATGATGGCGCCGAAGCCGATGATGAAGGTCAGGATGTAGAAATAGCCGATGAACCCGGTGGCGTAGAACACGGACTTGCGCGCTTCCTTGGCGTCCGCCACGGTGAAGAAGCGCATCAGGATGTGCGGCAGGCCGGCGGTGCCGAACATCAGCGCCAGGCCCAGCGAGATGGAGTCGATCGGATCGGCCTTGCCCGGCGCCATGATGGCGGCGCCCTTGCTATGCGCGGCCACGGCTTTCTCGAACATCACTTCCGGACTGAAGCCGACCGAGGCCAGCACCATGATGGCCATGAAAGTGGCGCCGGACAGCAGCAGCACCGCTTTGATGATCTGCACCCAGGTGGTGGCCAGCATGCCGCCGAACAACACGTAGCACACCATCAGCACGCCCACCAGCACCACGGCGGAGCCGTAGCTCATGCCGAACAAGAGCTGGATCAGCTTGCCCGCGCCCACCATTTGCGCGATCAGGTACATGGCCACCACCACCAGCGTGGACACGGCTGCCAGGCTGCGCACCGGCATCTGTTGCAAGCGATAGGAGGCGACGTCGGCGAAGGTGTACTTGCCCAGATTGCGCAGCCGCTCGGCCACCAGGAACAGGATGATGGGCCAGCCCACCAGGAAGCCCATCGAGTAGATCAGGCCGTCGTAGCCTTTGTCGAATACCAGCGCGGAAATCCCCAGAAAGGACGCGGCGGACATGTAGTCGCCGGCGATGGCCAGGCCATTCTGGAAACCGGTGATGCCGCCGCCGGCGGCGTAGAAATCGCTGGCCGACTTGGTGCGGCGCGCGGCCCAGTAGGTGATGCCCAGCGTGAAGGCCACGAACAGGAAGAACATGATGATGGCGTGCCAGTTGGTGGCTTGTTGCTTGACGTCGCCTTCAATCGCGCCGGCGGCGCAGGCGAGCGCCGGCAGCAGCGCGGCCGCGCCGGCGGCGAGTTTCAATCGGGTGTGTCGCATCATTTGGCCTCCTCGACGATTTGCTGGGTCAGCGGGTCGAATTCCCGATTGGCGCGGCGCACGTAGATGCCGGTCAGCGCGAAGGCGGACAGGATGATGCATACGCCCACCGGAATGCCCACCGTCATGGTGGCGCCCTGGTACAGCGGCTGGCCCAGCAAGCCGGGAGCGAAGGCCAGAACCAGGATGTAACCGTAATAAATGGCCAGCATGACGATGGCCAGGGTCCAGCCTAGGCTGGTTTTCTTGTGGACCAGTTCCAAGTACTTCGGATTGGACTGGATCTTCTTCAGAGTCTCCTCATTCATGACATCCTCCTTTGGGGGTGCTGCGCTCGTGTGGCGCTGCTGAAAAAATAAGAGAGGAAGCAGAAAGGAGGCTAATCGTTTTTTCTGATGCTTTGAATTAGTCAGACCGATGATGCTTTGCAAAATTGTATTGAAATCAATGGTCTGCTGTGGAATGTTTGCTCGAATCCGGGTGGCGGCGGCTAGGGGAGATGAGTTTTGTTCGAAAGTGCGGGCTATGCCAATTGCGTTCAGCGAGGGAGGGCGGCCTTGGCCTGAAAACGCATGCAAGGCTGGCCGGAGGCTTCGAGCACGTCCTGGCTGGGCGCGCGCGTGCTGGTGAAGCCCATGCTTCGGCAACCATAAGGAAAGCGCGGGTCATGGGTGATGAAGTAATGCCGGCAACGGCGGCAAAGCGGCGCGGAGTGGGGGCGCATGGGGGCGGAGTTTCGGCAAAAAATCGAGTTTACCGGCGAGGGGAAAGGGAGCGCCAGCCCGATGCCGGATTCAGGCTGCGGCGGCGCTGGGCGTGCCGAACAGCGCCTGTTCGGCCTGCCTGCGCTTTTGCAATCCGGGCTCCGTTTTGCCGCCGGCCTTGTCCCACAGGGGAAACTGGCCGGCCGCGCCCTGGTAGTCGCCCTGGTTCAGCAGGCGAAGCAGAGTGGAGCTTTGCAGATTGCCCAAGCCCAGGTTGTAGCTGAAGCTGATCAGCGCGTCGAACTGGTTTTGATTGAGAGCGACTTTGACCAAACTCGCCACGCCTTGCTCGAAGCGGCTCAGGTCCTGGCGCAGCAGTTGCTCGGCTTGCTCATCGCTGACGCAGAGTCCTGCATGCACCTCGGGTCCGGTATGGCCATACCCGATGGTCCAGACGCCGACCGCGTCCTGATAGGCCTGCAGGCGCAACCCCTCGAATCGCTTGATCAGATTGACGCCGTTGTCGCTGGTTTGCATGAGTCTGTCCTTTCCGCTACTTGTCGGGTTTGGGAATGATTCGCCATGCTGACGGTATTTTATGGCAAGCGCAGACGCGGGCTGTCAAGCTGGTCGGCCATTTTTGGTTTAGTTCCCTTTTATTGTTTCCTATTGGGAAATAATGAATTTGTCCGAGCGGCCTATTTCATGACATGAAAAGCGCTTACAGTTTGACTGCGCGGCGTCCCTCCATGCCATGGTCAAGCTGGATAAGCGGAGGGATGCCGGTTTTCGTCGATTTCATCAAGAGGCTGTCCATGTCGCAAACGCGTTACACCGCTACCGCCATCCTGCTGCACTGGCTGATGGCGGTCCTGCTCGTCTGTCTGTTCGGCGTCGGCTTCTACATGCAGGGCTTGAAGCTGTCGCCGTTCAAATTGCAGATCTATTCCTGGCACAAGTGGGCGGGCGTCAGCGTGTTCCTGCTGGTGTGGCTAAGGCTGGCCTGGCGCTTCGGCCATCGTCCGCCGGCATTGCCGGCGGGCATGGGCCGCGCGGTGAAAGCCGCCGCGCATGCCGGCCACGCGTTGTTGTATCTGTTGATGATCGCCATCCCGTTGTCCGGCTGGCTGATGAGCTCGGCCAAAGGCATACAGACCGTCTATTTCGGCGTGCTGCCGCTGCCGGATCTGATCGCGCCGGACCGCGCGCTGGGCGACAGCCTGCAGCGCCTGCATGGCTTGCTCAACTATCTGCTGGCCGCTGTGGTGCTTGGACACGTCGGCGCCGCGCTTAAACACCACCTGATCGATAGGGACGACGTGCTGACGCGCATGCTGCCCTGGCGCATCAAATCCTGACCCTATCCGGAGAATCCACCATGGATATCAAACGCATCGCCATGCCGCTGCTGCTCGGCGGCCTGCTTGCCGCGCCGCTGGCGGCCCAGGCTGTCGAGTTCAGCTCCATCCTGCAGGACAAGAGCAATATCGCTTTCGGCTACAGGCAGATGGGCGTGGGAATGCAGGGCCATTTCAAGAAATTCTCGGCCTCGCTGAGCTTCGATCCGGCCAAGCCGGCCGCGGCCAAGGCCCAGTTCGACGTGGCCCTGGCCAGCATCGACACCGGCTCGGCCGAAGCCAACGAGCAGGTGGCGGACAAGGACTGGTTCAATACCAAGCAGTATCCGACCGCCCGCTTCGTCTCCGGCGCCATCAAGCCTCTGGGCGGCAACCGCTTCCAGGTGGACGGCAAGCTGACCATCAAGGGCCGCACCCAGCCGGTGAGCACCGTGGCGACGATGACGCCGCAGGGCAGCGCCGCGACCTTTGATGGCGCATTCACCATCAAGCGCGCCGATTTCGCCATTGGCGAGGGCGACTGGAAGGATTTCGGCACCGTCGCCAACGAAATTCAGATCAAGTTCCATCTGCTGGCGCGCGCCAAGTAAGCGCCGCCCACTCAAAACAAGGAAGAAGCCATGAACAGATTGACCCGCCTGACGCTGGCCGCCGTGGCCGCCGCCGGTTTCAGCAGCGCCGCCTTCGCCAAGCCGGAAACGTATGTGATCGACGGCAGCCACACTTTCCCGCGCTTTTCGTACAGCCACCTGGGCTTTTCCACCCAGCTGAGCCGTTTCGACAAGGCCAGCGGCAAGGTCGTGCTGGACAAGGAGGCCAAGACCGGCTCCGTCGACGTGACCATCGACATGAAATCGGTGAATACCGGCTACCCGGTGTTCAACGGCCATATCCAGGGCGCGGATTTCTTCGACACCGCCAAGTTCCCGACCGCCACCTTCAAGTCGACCAAGGTGGTGTTCGACGGCGACCAGCCGACTGCGGTGGAGGGCAATCTGACCATCAAGGGCGTGACCAAGCCGGTGACGCTGACACTGTCCAGCTTCACCAACAAAGAGCATCCGATGCTGAAGAAGGACGCCATCGGCGCCAATGCCAGCGTCAAGATCAAGCGCACTGAATTCAACGCCGGCAAGTACGCGCCGTATGTCGGCGACGACGTCACCATCGACATCGCCTTGGAAGCCATCCACGAGTAAGCGCGCGGAGGCTTTTCGCGCGAAAGCCGCCGTCCTTGTGGACGGCGCCTTTTTTGCGTCCGCAGGCTTCGGCGGGGTATGGGATGGATTAGTCCCGGCGTGGCTTATGGGTGCTTGAAATGTAAATTGAATATTAAATTTCTGTCAATTAACCATAGTGCAAGAAAACTGATCCAGCCTTTTCCGCTTTCTCACCCACCAAGGATGACCGATGAAAGCCTGGCGTTTTCTGCTGTGCGCGGCGCTATCGCTGCCTGTCGCCTCTCATGCCGAAGCCACCGAAGAGTTGAGGCTCACCACCTGGAACGCGATGCTGCTGCCGCAGGCGCTGTATCCCAACTACGGCCAGATGCGCCGCGTCGAGTTGATGGCGGCCGCGCCCATTCTGCAGGAGCAGGATGTGCTGGTGTTTCAGGAACTGCAGGACAACGCCGCGTCGGAGAAGCTGTTGGCCCTGCTCAAACCCCGTTTTCCCCAGCAGACGCCGGTGATCGGCCGATCGCGGGATGGCTGGGACGGCACCGAGGGCTGGAACGGCATGAAGCCGGAAGACGGCGGCGTCGCCATCGTCAGCCGCTGGCCCATCGTCGAGAAGCGGCAGTATCTGTTTCGGACCGCCGGCTGCAGCTGGGATGGCCAGGCGCTGAAGGGGTTCGCTTACGCGAGGCTGGATGTGGGCGGCCGCAATTACCACGTGATCGGCACCCATTTGCAATCGGAAGACAGCGGCTGCGCCAACCATGCCGATATCGCGGTGCGCCAGGCGCAGCTGCGCGAGATCGCCGCCTGGGTCCAGGCGCGCCGGCTGCCGGCAGGCGAGACGGTCATCATCGCCGGCGACATGAACGTGGACCGCGGCAAGACCGGAGAGTACCGGGCGATGCTGGACATCCTGAAGGCGTCCGAGCCGGCCTATTCCGGCGCGCCGCACAGCTTCGACACCGCCGGCAACGGCATCGCGCTGGAGCGCTACGGCGCGCGCACCGGCGACGCGCCGGAATACCTGGATTACATTCTGGCGCTGACGGCCCATCGCCAGCCCTTGGGCTGGACCAATCTGGCGCTGGACGCGGCGTCGCCGCAATGGACGGCGCAGTCGGCGCTGGCGAAGCAGACCTACGCTTACGCCGATTACAGCGATCATTACCCGGTGCAAGCCTACGCCCAGGCCGCCGCGAAGGCCCCCCTTAGGCTGAAAGGCGGCGGTGGGTATCGCCACGCCACGCTGCAGAACCTGGCCAGCGGCCGCTACGTCCAGGCCGCTGAGGCGAACGACGGCTGGCTGAGGACCGACGCGGCGGAGGCGGGGCCGCGCGCGCGCTTCAATTTGTCCAATAACTTTTCGATGCGCGATAACGGCTGCATCCGCTCCGGAGAATACGTGAGGCTGGAGCGAGCAGACCGGCCGGGCTGGTTCTGGACCTGGTGGGGCGGCGCGGGCGGCAACCAATATGCTTACTACACCGCTCAGGGGCCATTGAGCCGCTCGCCGGAGCTGCGCCTGATCAACCATAGTCGGCCGGGGGGATGTCTGGCGGATGGCGACATCGTGTCGTTTCGCGACTGGGCGCGAGCCGCCGATTATTATCTGACCGCCTGGAGCGGCGGCAGCCACGGGGACCAACTCTATTTATGGCAGCCGACTGTCGGCGATGGGGAGCGTTTCCGCATCCGGCTGGGGGTTGACGCGCCGCGCCAGGCCTGGCGCCGCTAGCCGCGATGCGGCCTCTTGTCTCCCATTCTCCACGGCAGGGCCTGTTCATTGGAACAGGATTCGTCACTGTGTCCGACAATATTCTTGATGAATGGATACGGATGGACTACCGTTGCTTGAAATTACAAAGGCATAGATCAAATTTAATTTGAATGCCAAATATCTTCTCTGCTTGCCGGAGTTGATGAGGAAACAAGAGGCTACATCCCGATTCCGAGGCGAACGCTGCAAGAATTTCGCCGCCATGCTTGCCCGCCGCCGCCGCTCGGCGGGCCTGGATTGAATTGTCAAAGGGACATTCGCGATGAAGCATTCTTCCGATATTTGCATTGTTGGCGCTGGGATCAGCGGCCTGACTTGCGCCAGCCATCTGCTCGACTCGCCGGCCTGCCGCGGCTTGTCCTTGCGCGTTTTCGACATGCAGCAAGAGGCGGGAGGACGCATCCGCTCGAAGACGCTGGACGGCAAGGCCGCGATCGAGCTGGGCGCGGGGCGCTTCTCCCCGCAGCTGCACCCGCATTTCCAGAGCGCGATGCAGCATTACCGCCAGAAGAGCGAGGTGTATCCGTTCACCCAGCTGAAGTTCAAGAGCCATGCTCAGCAGAAGCTGAAGCGGACGATGAGCGACCTGTTTCCCCGGCTGAAGGAGCATGGGAAGGAGTCCTTCCTGCAGTTCGTCAGCCGTTTCCAGGGGAAAGACCGCGCGGTGGGCATGATCCGCTCCATGGGCTACGACGCGCTGTTCCTGCCGGACATCTCGGCCGAGATGGCTTACGACATCGTCGGCAAGCATCCGGAAATCCAGAGCGTGACCGACAACGACGCCAATCAGTGGTTTTCCGCGGAAACCGGCTTCGATGGCCTGATCCAGGGCATCAAGGCCAAGGTGAAAGCGGGCGGCGCGCGCCTCAGCCTGGGCTACCGCCTGTTGTCGGTGGCGGCGGACGGCGACGGCTACCGGCTGCAGTTCGCCGGCGACGACGGCTGGAAGCTGGAGCATCGCGCGCGGCACCTGATTCTGGCGATCCCGCCGTCGGCGATGGCGGGGCTGGATGTCGGTTTCCCCGAGGCCTGGAGTGGCGCGCGCTACGGCTCCTTGCCGCTGTTCAAGGGCTTCTTGACCTATGACGAGCCTTGGTGGCTGGACTACAAGCTGGACGACCAGGTGCTGATTGTCGACAACCCGCTGCGCAAAATCTACTTCAAGGGCGACAAATACCTGTTCTTCTACACCGACAGCGAGATGGCCAATCATTGGCGCGGCGCGCTGGCGGAGGGAGAGGAGCATTATCTGGCGCAGATTCGCGCCCATCTGGCCGACGCGCTGGGCATCGCCGCCGAACGCATTCCGCAGCCTCGCTCGCATCTGCACAAATACTGGACCCACGGGGTTGAGTTCTGTCGAGATAGCGATATCGCCCATCCTCCCGCGCTCAGCCACCGCGACAACGGCATCATCGCCTGCTCGGATGCCTATACCGAGCACTGCGGCTGGATGGAAGGCGGCCTGCTCAGCGCGCGCGAAGCCAGCCGGCTGCTGCTGCAGCGCCTCTCCTGACGCGCCAGCCTGAACGCGGGGCCTGGCCGCTGTTTGGGCCATGCCTCGCCATGATCATTCGGGAGACACATGAGCATTCTGGATTTTCCCCGCATACATTTCCGCGGCTGGGCGCGCGTCAACGCGCCCACCGCCAACCGCGACCCGCATGGCCAGATCGACATGGCCGGCAACGCGGTTTTCATCGACGGCCAGCCGTTCGATCTCGCGCGCCATCCGACTGAGTTTCATCGCCATTTGCAAGCGCTGCAGCCGCGCTTCGGCCTGGACGGCCGGCCTGACCCGGCAGGGCCGTTCAGCCTGGCGGAAGGCTACAACGCTGCCGGCAACAACCATTTTTCCTGGGAAAACGCCGCAGTCAGCCACGTGGAGCTGGACGGTGGCGGACCGGATCGGAGCGATGGCCTGGTCGGCGCCAAGCTGGCGCTGTGGGGCCATTACAACGACTACCTGCGCACGACTTTCAACCGCGCGCGCTGGGTGGACAACGATCCCACCCGCCGCGACGCCGCGCAGATCTATGCCGGCCAGTTCACCATCAGCCCTGCCGGTGCCGGCCCGGGCACGCCTTGGCTGTTCACCGCCGATATCGAGGAGGGCCACGGCGCGCGCTGGACGCGCGGCGGCCACGTGGCGGAGAAAAGCGGCCATTTTCTGGACGATGAATTCGGCCTGGTCCGTCTGTTCCAGTTCTCGGTGTCCAAACAGCAACCGCACTTCCTGTTTCATCCGCGGCAGTTCGATTCCGAAGTTTGGAACCGGTTGCAACGGGAATTGGAGAGCGACGACGCGCTCGGCCTGACGGTGCAGTACGCGCTGTTCAATATGTCCACGCCGCCGCAGCCCAATTCGCCGGTGTTTCACGACATGGTCGGCGTGGTGGGCCTGTGGCGGCGGGGCGAGCTGGCCAGCTATCCGGCCGGCCGGCTGCTGCGGCCGAGCCGGCCCGGGTTGGGCGACCTGACGCTGAAGGTGGGCGGCGGCCGGGCGGCGCTCAACCTGGCTTGCGCGATTCCGTTTTCCACCCGAGCGGAACAGCCGTCCTCAGCGGGCGTCCTGACGCCGGATCTGGGCGGCAAGCTGCCGCTGGGCGATCTGCTGCTGCGCGACGAGGGCGGCGCGCTGCTGGCGCGGGTGCCGCAGGCGCTGTACCAGGACTATTGGGCTAACCACGGCATCATCGATCTGCCGCTGCTGCGCGAGCCCAAGGGCTCGCTGACGTTGTCCAGCGAGCTGGCCGAGTGGCGCGAGCAGGATTGGGTCACGCAATCCGACGCCTCCAATCTTTACCTGGAAGCGCCGGATCGACGCCATGGCCGTTTCTTTCCGGAAAACATCTCGCTGCGCAGTTATTTCCGCGGCGAGGCCCGCGAGCGGGCATCCATTCCCTACCAGATCGAGGGCATGGGCCTGGTCGGGGTGGAGTCGCGCCAGGACGGCATCGCCACCGAATGGCGGCTGACCGGCCTGCGGCCCGGCCCGGCTCGCATCGTGCTGGGCGACGGCGAGGAGGCGATCCGGCTGAGGGTGTTGCCGGACGACTGGGCGCTGGACGACGCGACGGTGGAGGAGGTCGATTACGCCTTCCTGTACCGACACGTGATGGCCTACTACGAACTGGTCTATCCCTTCATGTCCGACAAGGTGTTCAGTCTGGCCGACCGCTGCAAGTGCGAGACCTACGCCAGGCTGATGTGGCAGATGTGCGATCCGCAGAACCGCGGTAAGAGCTACTACATGCCCAGCACCCGCGAGCTGTCCGCGCCCAAGGCCAGGCTGTTCCTCAAATACCTGGCCCATGTCGAGGGCGAGGCCAGGCTGCAGGCGCCGCCGCCGGCCGGGCCGGCGCGCATCGCGAGCAAGGCGGAGCTGGCGGCCGAGCTGCGCAAGGCGGTGGATCTGGAACTGTCGGTGATGCTGCAGTATTTGTACGCAGCCTATTCCATCCCGAACTACGCCCAAGGCCAGCAACGCGTGGCCGACGGCGCGTGGACGCCGGAACAGCTGCAGCTGGCTTGCGGCGGCGGCGACCGGCGCCGCGACGGCGGCATCCGCGCCGCGCTGCTGGAAATCGCCCACGAGGAGATGATCCATTACCTGGTGGTGAACAATCTGCTGATGGCGCTGGGCGAGCCGTTCTACGCCGGCGTGCCGTTGATGGGCGAGGCGGCGCGGCAGGCGTTCGGCTTGGACACCGAGTTCGCGCTGGAGCCGTTCTCCGAATCGGCGCTGGCGCGCTTCGTTCGGCTGGAATGGCCGCATTTCATCCCGGCGCCGGGCAAGTCCATCGCGGATTTCTACGCCGCCATCCGCCAGGCCTTCCTCGATCTGCCCGACCTGTTCGACGGCGAGGCCGGCAAGCGCGGCGGCGAGCATCACCTGTTCCTCAACGAACTGACCAATCGCGCGAATCCGGGCTACCAGCTGGAGGTGTTCGATCGCGACAGCGCGCTGTTCGGCATCGCTTTCGTCACCGACCAGGGCGAGGGCGGGGCGCTGGATTCGCCGCATTACGAGCATTCCCATTTCCAGCGGCTGCGCGAGCTGGCGGCCCGGATCATGGCGCAGCCGGCACCGTTCGAGCCGGCGCTGCCGGCTTTGCGCAATCCGGTGCTGGATGAGGAGCCGGGCTGCCAGCGCGTGCGGGACGAGCGGGCGCGGGCGCTGATGGGGCTGTACCAAGGCGTGTACGAGTTGATGTTCGCGATGATGGCGCAGCATTTCGCCGTGAAGCCGTTGGGCAGTCTCAGGCGTTCGCGGCTGATGAACGCGGCGATCGACTTGATGACCGGCCTGCTGCGGCCGCTGTCCTGCGCCTTGATGAACCTGCCGTCCGGCATCGCCGGACGCACCGCCGGGCCGCCGCTGCCGGGTCCGGCGGACACGCGCAACTGCGATGACTACGCGCTGGGTTGCAAGCTGCTGGCGCGGCGCTGCGAGCGGCTCCTGGCGCAAGCGTCGATGCTGGAGCCGGGCTGGCTGCCAGACGCGCAACTGGAACTGCTGGATTTCTATCGCCGGCAGATGCTGGATTTGGCTTGTGGAAAGCTTTCAAGAGAGGCCTGAAATGAAGAGAGCAATCATAGTCGGAGGCGGGCTCGCGGGCGGGCTGACCGCCATCTACCTGGCGAAGCGCGGCTACGAGGTGCATGTGGCTGAAAAGCGCGGCGATCCGCTGCAAGACTTATCGTCCTATGTGGACGTGGTCAGCTCGCGGGCGATAGGCGTCAGCATGACGGTGCGCGGCATCAAGGCGGTGCTGGCCGCCGGCATCCCGAGACAAGAGCTGGAGGCCTGCGGCGAACCCATCGTGGCGATGGCGTTCTCGGTCGGCGGCCAGTATCGGATGCGGGAACTGAAGCCGTTGGAGGATTTCCGCCCCTTGTCGCTGAACCGCGCGGCCTTCCAGAAACTGCTGAACAAGTACGCCAATCTGGCCGGCGTCCGCTATTACTTCGAGCACAAATGCCTGGAGGTGGACCTGGAGGGCAAGTCGGTGCTGATCCAGGACAAGGATGGCCAATCGCTGCGTCTGGCCGGCGACATGATCATCGGCGCCGACGGCGCCCACTCGGCGGTGCGGCAGGCGATGCAGAGCGGCCTGCGCCGCTTCGAATTCCAGCAGTCCTTCTTCCGCCACGGCTACAAGACGCTGGTGTTGCCGGACGCGGCGGCGCTGGGCTATCGCAAGGACACGCTGTACTTCTTCGGCATGGATTCCGGCGGCCTGTTCGCCGGCCGCGCCGCCACCATCCCGGACGGCAGCGTCAGCATCGCGGTCTGCCTGCCTTATAGCGGCAGCCCCAGCCTGAACACCACCGACGAGCCGACGATGCGCGCCTTCTTCGACCGTTATTTCGCCAAGCTGCCGCAAGACGCGCGCGACGAGATGCTGCGCCAGTTCCTGGCCAAACCCAGCAACGACCTGATCAATGTCCGCTCCAGCACCTTCCACTACAAGGGCAATGCGCTGCTGCTGGGCGACGCTGCCCACGCCACCGCGCCCTTCCTCGGCCAGGGCATGAACATGGCGCTGGAGGACGCCCGCGCCTTTGTCGAATTGCTGGACCGCCACCAGGGCGATCAGGACAAGGCTTTCCCCGAGTTCACCGCGCAGCGCAAGGTGCAGGCGGACGCGATGCAGGACATGGCGCGAGCCAACTACGACGTGCTCAGTTGCTCCAATCCCATCTTTTTCATGCGCGCCCGCTACACCCGCTACATGCACGACAAGTTTCCCGGCCTTTACCCGCCGGACATGGCGGAGAAGCTGTATTTCACGTCGGAACCGTACGACAGGCTGCAGCAGATCCAGAGCAAGCAGAACGTTTGGTACAAAATAGGGAGGGTCAACTGATGAAGATTCTGGTCATCGGCGCGGGGCCGGCCGGCCTGGTGTTCGCCAGCCAAATGAAGCAGGCGCGTCCGCAATGGACGATAGACATCGTCGAAAAGAACGACGAGCAGGAAGTGCTGGGTTGGGGCGTGGTGCTGCCCGGAAAGCCCGGCCAGCATCCGGCCAATCCGCTGTCCTATCTGGACGCGCCGGAAAGGCTGAGTCCGCAGTTCCTGGAGGAGTTCAAGCTGGTGCATCACAACGAGCCCAGCCTGATGAGCACCGGCGTGCTGCTGTGCGGCGTGGAGCGCCGCGGCCTAGTGCACGCCTTGCGCGACAAGTGCCGCTCGCAAGGCATTTCCATCCGCTTCGAATCGCCGCTGCTGGAGCGCGGCGAGCTGCCGCTGGCCGACTACGACCTGGTGGTGCTGGCGAATGGCGTCAACCACAAGACTTCCCACTTCACCGAGGCGCTGGCGCCGCAGGTGGACTATGGCCGCAACAAATACATCTGGTACGGCACCAGCCAACTGTTCGACCAGATGAATCTGGTGTTCCGCACCCACGGCAAGGACGTCTTCATCGCCCACGCCTACAAGTACTCGGACACGATGAGCACCTTCGTCGTCGAATGCAGCGAGGAAACCTATGCCCGCACCCGGCTGGGCGAGATGTCCGACGAAGCGTCGGCCGAATACGTGGCCAAGGTGTTCCAGGCCGAGCTGGGCGGGCACGGGCTGGCGAGCCAGCCTGGCATCGGCTGGCGCAATTTCATGACGCTGAGCCATGACCGCTGCCATGACGGCAAGCTGGTGCTGCTGGGCGACGCGCTGCAGTCCGGCCACTTCTCCATCGGCCACGGCACAACCATGGCGGTGGTGGTCGCGCAGCTATTGGTCAAGGCGCTGTGTGCCGAGGATGGCGTGCCGGCCGCGCTGCGGAGTTTCGAGGAGCGCGCGCTGCCGCTGGTCCAGCTGTTTCGCGGCCACGCCGACAACAGCCGGGTCTGGTTCGAAACAGTGGACGAGCGCATGCACCTGTCCAGCGCCGAGTTCGTGCAGAGCTTCGACGCCCGCCGCAAATCGCTGCCGCCGATGCCGGAAGCGCTGGCGCAGAACCTGCGCTACGCGCTGCAACGCTGAGGAGGCCGCATGGAAAACCGGGAACCGCCGCTGCTGCCGGCGCGCTGGAGCAGCGCCTACGTGTCGTACTGGAGTCCGATGCTGCCGGATGACCAGTTGACGTCCGGCTACTGCTGGTTCGATTACGAGCGCGATGTCTGTCGCATCGACGGCTTGTTCAATCCCTGGTCGGAGCGCGACACCGGCTACCGGCTGTGGATGTCCGAGGTCGGCAACGCCGCCAGCGGCCGCACCTGGAAGCAGAAGGTGGCCTACGGCCGCGAGCGGACCGCTACGGGCGAACAGCTGTGCGAGCGTCCGCTGGACGACGAAACCGGCCCGTTCGCCGAGCTGTTCCTGCCGCGCGACGTGCTGCGCCGGCTGGGCGCCCGCTTCATCGGCCGCCGCGAGGTGCTGGGCCGCGAGGCCGACGGCTGGCGTTACGAACGTCCGGGCAAGGGGCCGTCCACGCTGTATCTAGACGCCGCCAGCGGCGCGCCGTTGAGGATGGTGACCGGGGATGAGGCATCGCGCGCGTCGCTGCGCGATTTCCCCAATGTCAGCGAGGCTGGCATCCCCGACGCGGTCTTCGCCGCCAACTCTTAGCGTTTGGATCGGGTAGAAAAACGGGGCTGCTTGCGGGCAGCCCCGTTGTCGTCGCCGGGCGCGGATCAGGCGGAAACGGCCAGCGCCGCGGGCGCGAAGGCGCGACGCTGCCAGAACGGTTGCTCCGGCCAACGGGTTTCCTGCCGGTAATGCCGCCTCCGCTCCGCCAGGTAGCGGCGGAAACCGTCGTCGGCGCGTTTGGCGTAGGCGCGCGCCGGCGCCAGGTCGCCGTCCAGCATCGCGGCGATGGCCGGCGCGGCGGCCAGCGCGTCGCCCAGCGCGCCGCTGATGCCGGACGAGGTCAGCGGGTCCAGTCCCATCAGCGCGTCTCCGACGCAGATCCAGCCGCGGCCGGCGGCGCGGGCGACGCAGCCGCTGTGGGCGGCGAAGGCGTGCACGGCGTCCAGCCGCGCGGGCGGCGGCAGCCGCTCGGCCAGCAGCCGGGTGGCGCGCCAGGCGGCCAGGAATTGGGCGGGCTGGTCCAGCTTCTGCCCGCGCGCCAGATCTTGGTCGACCATCAGCGTCGCCAGCGCGCGGCCGTCCGGCAGCGCGGCGGCGTACCACCAGCCGTAAGGCGCGGCTTCCACCAGCGAGTAGCCGCTCAAGCCGCCGTGATTGGGCGCGTGGCAGGCCAGCGCCTGCAGCCGATCCAGCCGGTGCCGTTCCACGCCCAGCCGGGAGGCCAGCGGCGAACGCCGGCCGCCGGCATCCACCACCACCTTGGCCTCCACCTCGCCCAAGCCCCGCACTTGCAGCCGCCAGCCGTCGCCGGAAGGCGCGATGCCGTCGACGCCGGAGTCGCCCAGCGCCGTCACGCCGCGCGCCATCGCCTCCTGCCGCAGCGCCTGGTCGAAGCGGGCGCGGTCCAGATGCCAGCCGTGGCCTTGGCCGCGGTGCAGGAAGTGATCCAGGCGGGGCGTCTCGCTTCCCCACAGCGAAAGGTTGCCGTGGTAGCGCAGATGGCCGTCCAGCGCGTGGCCGGCGCCCAGCCTGTCCAGCAAGCCGGCGACGTCGGGCGTGGCCGATTCGCCGATGCGGAAGGGCTGGGCCAGCGGCCGGTCCAGCAGCAGCGCCTCCACGCCCAGCGCATGCAGCGCCAGCGCGACGGCGCTGCCGGCCGGTCCGGCGCCGGCAATCGCCACCGGATAGCGGCTAACGCTCATTGCGCGGTTCCGGCTGCGGAGGATGGGCGGGGTCGAACGGACGCGGCAGTTCCCGTTCCACCTCGACGAAGCGGCGTTCGCCGTCCACCCGTTTTTCCATCACGAAGCCCAGGCCGGACCAGTATTTGACCATGTCGATGTCGTCGGCGAACTGAATGAAGTCGCCCGCCAGCTGGTCGTAGTCGGTGCCCAGCCACGGCACCTGCTTGCCGGTTTCCTGGTCAGGCGGCGGCGGAGGCGAGGCGGCCGCCAGCGTCCGTGGTTGCGGTTGCGGCTCCAGATAGACGAACTCCGGCCGCTGGGCCGGCCACCACCATAGCCGCCTGCCGTCCAGCGGCTGCGACGAGCACTCGTTGAAGTCGGCCTGCCAGGGAATGGCCATGTAGCGGGTGACGTCGCCGGGCTCCATGCCGCGCTTGAGATTGAAGTCCAGACTCAGCGGGCCTTCGGGCACGAAGTGGTTGCGGATGCGGAAGGGCTGGCGGTAGATGGCCGGGTTGCGCGATATCCAGGTCATCTCGATGCCGGGCGAAAACGGTCCGCCGACGCAGTTGTCCAGCGCCGCGCGGGTCAGGCTCTCGGCCGCGTCGCCTTCCTCCGGCCGGTTGACGAACCAGCCGCCCACCCACTGCTGCAACATGAAGTACTGGGTGTCGGTGAGGCGCATGTACTTGCTGGTGGCGGTGCTGAGCACCAGGCAGTTGTCGCCGGCCAGATACGGCATCATCGTCGCGCCGCTGGCGGTGAGGATGTCGTTTTCCTGGTAGGGCGGGCGGATGAAGTCCAGGATGTATTGGCGAAAGCCCTGGTATTCCGGCGCGCCCTGGCCGTCCGCCCCGGTCGCGCCCAGTTTTTCGAAATCGAAATGGTGCGGTTTGGGCGGAATGGCGGCCACCCACGGCATATAGGTGGCGCGTTCCAGCAATGGGCGGATTTCGGTGTGAAAATTGGGCTTGAAGCCATCCGCCCCGGATTTCCAGAAGCCGTTTTCATAGAGGGCCGGATAGTGGCCGCTGCGCACCATGGCGTCGAAGATGGTGTCGTACAGCGTGATCAGGTTGGGCACCTCCGGCGCGTACTTGGGCGGGGCCACCAGCACGTGGGCTGGCAGCGCCTCGATCCGGCTGCCGTCGGAGAGCTCGATCACCGCGCTGACCGGTCCGTCCGAGGTGTCGTCCCACCAGCCGTCGTTGTTGGCGTAGTCGGTGATGACGGCGTCGGGATCGGCGGAGCCGGAGACGCCGTAGCCGCCCAGCACCAGCAACCGGCCATCCTGGTCGGTGCGCAGTTCGCCCAAGGTGTCGATCGAATCCTTCATCGGATAGAGCGGACTGGGCGGGAAGTGCGCGCCATCGTAGCCTTCCGGCACAGTGCTTTTGCTGAATGGCACGCCTTGCTGTCCGGCGCCGGAGATGCTGCGCGGCCCGGCGTCGATCAGCAGCGTGTGCCTGTCTTCGACCTGAGGATTGCGCAGCGGGTGGTTGGACGCGTAGCCGCCTTCTCCTTCGGCCGGGACGAAGGTGTACCAGCTGGGCTTCTTGTTGGCCAGATGGGCGGTCCAGCGGATGGCCTGGACGCCGTCGGTTTTCAGCGTCACTTCCTCGCTGACGCCGTTTTCCACCTTGTACACCTTGAAGCGCGCGGCCTGGCGGCACAGCCGGCCCTCGGCGTCCCGGAAGTCCTGCTGGGTGAAGGGCTGGCCGTCCGGCATGATGGGCAGGCCGCAGTAGCGGTCCGGCTCGATATAGAACTTTTCCGGCGCGTTGCCGACGCGGGCGATGCCGATGGCGGGGTAGATCCGGTATTCGATCATGATGTCTCCCGATTTCAAGCGTGAGCGGACGGATGGGTGGCCGCCAGGCGGCCGATGTTGTCGCGCACGCATTCCAGCGCGTCGACCATGTCGTTCCGCTCGGTCGGATCGTCTATCTGCTGTTTGGCCGCCTGGACGGCTGCGGGCAGCCGCTTTTCCAGATCGGCCAGCTTGCTGCCGGGCTGGTACAGATAGGTGGGCGCGCCGTTGGGGCCGACGTCGCTGTCGGTGTCCTTGTGCAGCGGCGTCTGCATCAGCTTGCGCGCCAGGCTGGGCAGAGCCTGGTGCATCAGCGGCAGCCCCAGCGTGAAGAAGCTGTCGCGGGCGTGGCCGGCGACGAAGCTGCGCTCCATCGCGTCCAGCATCAGGCTGTAGGCGATGTCGAACATCTCCGCCAGCTGGATGGCCATCGGATTGGTGAAGTCGGCGCGCTTGGGATTGGAGACGATGGGGTAGGTGGGCGGGAAGGCGGCCTTGTCCAGCGACACGGTGCGGAATTTCTTGAAGTGGGACATTTCGTACGGCGTGCCGATGATGGGGCCGTAAGTGCCATCGGTGCGCTCGCCATAGGTGTTGTAGGTGGCCCACGGTTCGATGGGGATCATCGATTGTGATTCCGGCACGCTGCCTTCGCCCTGCTGCACGATCTGCTGGACGCCTAGCTGGGCGCTGGCCAGGTCGGTGACCAAAACGGGCTTGCCGCCGAATTTGCCCAGATAGATGTCCAGCCGCTGACAGGCGTCAGCGTTCTGCGCGAACAGCGCCTGCTGGTCGGGGTAGGCGGCCAGGCCGTCCAGCAGCGCGTCGTACAGCTGGGCGATGTAGCTGTAATTGTCGCCGCGCGGCGGCGCGTGCGGCGGCGCCGGGGTTTCGATCGCGGTGAAGGTGTCGTTGAACACTTCCACCGACGCCCGGCACAGGCCGATGAAGGGGGTGGTGCTGGTGTTGGCGTGGGGCAGATAACAGGGATAGACCGGCGCGGCGCTGCCGGTCAACTTGGGCCTGCCGCCTATTCCTACCAGCAGATTGGCGGCCTGGTTGAGGTGGAACATTTCCTCCATCATCACGCTGCGCAGCAGCTGGTAGGCCTCGCAGTTGGGATCGCTGATCGAATACAGCGCGGTCAGATAGGGCGGGATGGTGGTCATTTCCACCTGGATGGCCAACTGGGCCGCGTCCTGCAGCGGCTTGCGCGGGTCTGCCGCGTCCTCGGCGCCGGGTTGGCCGTAGATGCGGTCGAACAGCTTGCCGAAGGGTTTGCTCGAATCGATGCTCATGTTTCCTCCGCGTATCGTCGGATGGGCAAACAACGGACGCGCTCAGCGCTTGATCAGCGTGGCCACCGACACGTGCGGCCAGATGATCTCGTCGAATACCAGCAGCACGGTCTGCGTGTACTGCAATTGCAGAAATTGAGTGCCGTCGGGGCGCTGCAGCGTTTCGATCCAGAAAATGGCGTTCATCTCCACCGCGTCGGCGTTGCGGACGATGAAGGGAATGTTGCTGATGCCGCCGGCGTCGCGGGTGCTGACCGGCAGGTTGACGGTGCTGGCCACCTTGAGCTCAAGTTGCTGCTGCTGGCGCTTGAGCACGTCCACCAGCGCCTGGTTGGGGTTCTGCATGTCGAAGCCCGGCGGGAAATGGCCATTCAGGTAGGGATCGGTGTAGCCCAGCGGCAACGGCTTGCCGTCCACCCGGGTGGGCAAGGTGCTGACCGGCGCGATATTGGGCGCGCGCGCCTCGCTGGACGATTGTCCCTGGGCCAGCAACGAATCGCCGTGGGGGATGGTGGCCTGGCGGACAATGGTGGGCGGATCGCTCGGCGCGGTGGTGGCCGGCACGTTCAGCCACAGGCCGGGTTCGATGTGGATGCCTTCGCCGGTGGCTGCGTCGTTGACCTGCTGCAGGTAGGTCAGGCCATACAGGAAGATGTCGTTTTGCTTGGAGCCGCGGTTGGGCACCGGGCCGCCTATCGGGGTGAAGCTGATGGATTCGGTGGTGGCGTTGACGATCAGGCGGAAGATCTGGCCGTGCTGATGGTCGGGCACGGCGATCATATTGTAGCCGTGGCCGGTCCAATGGCCGGCGAGTTCGGCCAGCGGGCCGAGATGGTCCAGGCTTTGCGACAGCGGCGCGGACGCGCGCTGGAATTGGCTGAGGTTCATGGTTGGCTCTCCCAAGACATGGTCAGGATGACTGCTGCTGCCTGGTGTGTTGCCGACCCGATACCGCGATATTGTGGTCCGTCTTGATGACGGATCATGCCGGTTAAGTAGTATTGCTTAACCATACTTGCCATGTGGAATATCCGGCATGTGCTGGTTATAGCCGTAAGAGGGGCCAAGTCAAGCGGGGAGGGGCTTGGCGAGCGATGGGACGAATTTATTTCACCTCTTTTGTTGTTTGTTTTTGTTTTAAAAACAGTTATTTATGACAGCTTCTGGTTCTGCGGACGGGAGGGCGCTCGGCATAAGATAAGAATTGCCGGTCCTGTTCTGCGCGCAGAGCTGGGGCCGGCGGGGCGCTGTCCATGACATGCCCCTGGACCACGAGCCGGCCGTTTGTTCCGCGCCGGCCCACGCAGGAGCTTGCGATGGAAACCTGGCGCATCAATCAATACCGGGCGCCGCAGTTGGTATCGTTCAGCGCCCGCCTCGACGCGGATGGCAATACCGTGGTGCTGGCTGCCGACGCCAACGAATACAAGCTGGCGTTCAACGGCGTGGAAGGCGGCCGGGTGCTGGACAGCGTGCTGGCGATGGCGAATCCGGGCTCGGAAATCTGGTTCGACATCCATTCCGGCACCGCTCAGCCCTGGCAGCTGTCGCTGGCCAGACAGTTGGACGAGCTGTCCTTGATTCGTGACGCGCCCGCCGGGCGCTCGGCGCTGGAAATGCGCCGGTTGGAGCAAGAGTCGCTGATCCAGCGCTGCGTGTGTCGTTTGCTGGCGGTTTGCGGCGAGCGGGCTGCACTGCATGCGCCCATCGCGCTGGCGATGCTGAGGCTGCTGGACGAGCCGCCTCCGGTTGCGGGCGCCTTTTCGCTGGGAGAGGTCGGTGCGCCGGAGTGGGCCGACAATTTCGCCCTGCAGACTTTCCATCTGCAAAAGCTGTATCTGGAAGACAATTTGCCGCAATTGATTCCTTTGTGGCGCCGCGTGTTGCAGGGTTTCGCCGAGGCTGCCGGTTTGCCGCTCAACGCCATGGAGGCGCAGGGCCGGGTGGCGCGGCCCGATGTGATGGGTTTCTATTGCCCGACTCAGGAAGAGGCCTATTTGCTATGCCTGGTCGAACTGGTGCGGATGGCGCCGGCGCCGCGGGCGAATCGGCTGCTGCCCGGCTGGCCGTCTCCGACGATGGCCGACAGCGGCGTCAATTTCATGCGTCGCGCCAGGCAGTGCCGACGGTCCGGCCTCGCCCAATTGGGGGAAAGCGGCCTCGCGCGCCGCATGGAACGGGAAGGCGCCGATAGCGGCGTATTGGTGCAGGGCCTGTTCATCGAGCAATACCATGTCTCCCGCCGCTTCGCAGAGATCATCGCGCCGTTGATGATCAAGCGCATGCGCTTGCCGCTGAAGCAGCATGTGCACCGCTATTTCCAGGAGGAGTTGGGACGGGAAGTGTATGGCCGTTCGGTATGCGAAGCGCTGGGCGTGCCGGCAGCCTGGCTGGATCAAGCGTTGCCGCTGCCGTTGTTCCAGGCTTATGTCGATGCCTTCACCGTGCTGGGCCGCTATGATCCGATAGGCTATCTCGCCGCGCTGACGGCTTTCGAGGGCGGCTTGGGCATGAAAAGCCTGGCCTGCATGCAGGAGGGGCGGGTAGCCGAGGAGCGAGCCTGTTATTCGCAGGCCGGTTCGGGAGAGGGGGGGGCGGATGAGGGTTTCGCGGCGCTGCCGCAGCTGTTTTTCCGCGAGATGTCGCTGTTGGGCGCCGCCGCCCAGCGCCGGGCGCTCGACAGCATGGCTTACATGATGGAACTGGGGCACCGCGCGTTGGAGCAGGTGGCGAGCTTTTACGGCGGGCAAGCGCGATTGACGATGTGTTCCCTGGACAGTTTCGACGCGGAGTGACGGCTCAGCCCCAGATTCGCCAAGCGAAGAGCAGGCCTAGCAGCAGCGCGCTGGAAATCGTTGTCGGCAGCCCCCGGTAGCGTTCAGCGGCCGCGAGCGCAGCGATTTCTATCATGACGGTCGGGCTATGGCCGCTCGCCAGCGGCGGCAGCATCAGCAGCCAGCAGCTTCGCAGGCAGGCGATCCCGCTTTGCGCGCCGTAAATCAGGCAGTCACGATTCGCGGCCGCGCCGGCAGGTGCCAGCGCGCGGCCCCGATGGCAGGCGGCCAGCGCGGCGGACTTGAAGGGACTGCTCTGCCAGAGCGCGGCTGCCGCAACGGCGACGGCCATGGCGATGGACGGATCGCCCGCCATCAACCCGATGAAGGCGGAGAGCGCATGCAGCGGCGGGGCGGCCGCCAGCCACAGTCCCAAGTAGCCGCACAGCACCAGGAAAATGGCGAGGTGCCGGCGGCGCCACAGGCTGCGCAAGGATGCATAGCGGGCGGGGCCGGCGGCCAGCGGCAGCATCATCGCGGCGGTCATTGGCAACATCGCGTCGTCTATCGAGCCCTGCAGCGCTCGCACAAGATTGGTTCCGCCTGCGTCGACGCGGCAAATATCGTCCAGCCAAGGCATGCCAGACAGGCTCAGCAGCCAAAGCCAGGCGGCCGCGCACAATGCCAGCACCCACCATTCCGGGCAGTCTCGCAGCCAACGCGCGAATAGTTTCCGCCAGCGCGTCGATGCCAATCCAGATGTGTCGGCGAGGAGGGCGGGCATGCCCTTACTCGTAATACAGGCTGACCCGTCCCACTCGGATTTCCGTGCCGGGCTTGGCTTGTCGGCGAGGCACGAAAGTGACGCGCAGGTCTTTCGGGTCCCAGCCGGGCTCCCGCTCCAACAGCGCCATCAGCTCGGTGACGTCGAACACGTAGTGCAAGCCGGTGCCGGCATGGCCGGTTCCCTGGCGCGAGGCTTTGTCCAAGCCGAACAGCGGCAGGACCCCGGCGCACAGTTCTTCGCGGCGGCCGGGATGATCCTCGCCCGTGGCGTGCAGGTAGATTTCATAACCAGGCGGCGCTCCCTTGCCGGTGACGCGCTCCACCCGCAAGTAAACCTGGCGCGGCCTGCCGGCCGTCTGGGCCTGCAATGCCGGCCCGGTGGGCTTTTCGATGGACAGGCTGATAGTGGCGTCACGCGATGTGAGCGGGAATGGCTCCTGCGTGGCAGCCACCATTTCGCACGGGTGTTCCGATGACATGATTGCTTGCTCCCGTATGCTGCGCAGCCCTAGCGGACATTGCCGAGCGGGTTGGCGAGGTTGTCGTACTGGTAGCGCCATGGGCCGGTTGCCGTGTCCACTACGTCCTGCGGCGCGAAGGTGACCGCCCTGCCGCTTGCGTCGTGGAAGAAGAAGCGGGTCGCGCTCAGCCACTTGGGGTCTGTCGGATTGGCGTTGCCCATCTTGCGCCATACTTCCCACAGACGGTCGATATTGGCGTGGTGCAGCCAGAAAATGGGGTCCAGCGCGGCAGTGTCCGGATCGCCCATCAGGCCTCCGATATCGCTGTGCACCATGTCGTGGGGCACCATTTCAAGTTGTCCCTGATCGCTGTCGCCCATATGGTTGGGACCGCGGACAGGGCCGCCGAAGCCGGAGTCTCCGGCGGTGGTCAGGTGTCCGCCGAATATCTTGCGCTTCAGGCAGTTCAGGCTGACCGCCTTGTTGTCCAGAAAAGGCTTGCCGTCATTGCCCTGGTCGCGTTCCACGCGCAGGGGATTCTGGCCTGGCAGTCCGGCAAATGCCTGCGCGGTGAAGGCGGGGGGAAGCGCGCGCGCGTTGGCTTCGCTGTAGTTCCAGTACGGCAGTGCCCAATCGCCAGGACCGCCGAGCTTGGCGACCGTCGCCGCGACGATGTCTTCGAATATGCCGAGATAAGCGCGGTGCCAGGGCAGGAAAAACCAGGTGGCGTGCTGGCATTGCGCCCAGGCCTGGCGTTGGTCCGAAGTCAGCGATGATGGGTTCTGCAGGGTGCCGTGAATCGAGGCTTGGTAACGCCAACTGGAGGTGTCGCTGATCGGCCGCTGCTGCATATCGTGAATGGCTTTGGCATACCATTGCAGGGTTTGGTCGCCGGCATCCAGTTTGAACACATCCTTGCGCAGGCGGGGGGTAGTCATGTCGGCCGCTCCTGATAGGGCATCGCGTCTGGCCTGGAGGCGGACGGCGCGGTTGCGGAGCGGGCCTCCTGGCGGGAAGGGGGGCTTGCGCCTCCATGCGCGGCGGACGAGAGCCGCCATGCAGATATAGCTGGCAAAGGGAGCGCGCCGCTACGGGGCGAATACTTAAGTGTCAGTACGGATGGTTTTGCAATGGTTAATCCGCGTCGCTTAATACCGTGTATTCCACGCCGTCCAGGATGAAGGCCACCTTTTCGCGCATGCCCAGCCGCAAGTGGGCGCTCAGCGAAGGGGCATTGTCGCGGCGGATGAACAGGATGGCCTCCCTTCCCGGCAGGCGGGCCCGCAACGCAGCATAGAGCCGGGCGGGCAGTCCCTGTCCCCGTTCCGACTCGGCGATGCAAATCGGTCCGTAGACATAGGCGTTGGGCGATCCCGGCCAGGCGCGAAGCATGGCGGCTACCGCTGGCGGGGGCGAAGGATGGTCGGCGGCGGCGCTGAACAGCGCGCCGACCACTTGTCCGCCGCGCAAGGCCGCAATCACCGGCATGCCTGTCTGCAGCATGGCGGCGACCTTGTCCGCGGGGAATTCTCCGGTCAGCGCGCCGCCGCGGGAAGGCGAATTGTCTCGCAGCAGGGAGGCGATGCCGTCCCGGTCTTGCAAGTCGGCCAGGCGGATTTCCAGCATGAGCGGCTCCTCGCGCCGGGACGCGCAACGGAAACCGCCATCTTCGGCTGCGCTCGCCGCCAGGTCAAGCCGCGGGCAGGGCGCGCATGGAGGGAGGAAATTCTCCGGGCATGCTTCCATTATGGTTGCGCAGCAGATCAGCGAAGGCGGCGCCCGATAGCGGCCGCGAATACAGGAAGCCCTGCGCGTATTCGCAATGACAGGCTTGCAGGATGGCGGCCTGGGCCGGCGTTTCCACGCCTTCCGCGATGACTTTCAATCCCAGCTTGTGGGCCATTACGATGATGGCTTCGCACAAGGCGTGGTCGCGCGGGTCCTCGGCGATCTGGCGCACGAAAGCCTGATCTATCTTCAGGTAGTCCAGCCGATAGCGTTTCAGGTAGGACAGCGCGGAGTAGCCGGTGCCAAAATCGTCCAGCGCGATCTGGATGCCGATGGCGCGGTAGCGATCCAGGGAGTCCTGGACCTTGCGATCGGCATCCAGCAACAGGGTCTCGGTGATTTCCAGCATCAGCGCCTCGCCCGGCACGCCGCTGCGCGACAGCTTGTCCAGCCAGCGCAGAGGGTTTTGAGGGTCGCGGAAATGCACGGCGGAGATATTGACTGCGATGCGCAGATCGTCGCGCAACGCGTTGCGCCATTCACGGACCACGCGCAGCGCCTGGTCGTATACCCATTCGCCTATCTTGGAGATCAGCCCGCACTCCTCGGCGATGGGGATGAATACCGCCGGCGCGATTGTGCCATGCAATGGATGCTGCCAGCGCAGCAGCGCCTCGGCCTTGTGGATGCGGCCGTTGGCCAGATCGACGATGGGTTGGAACTCCAGCTGGAACTGGCCTTGCTCCAGCGCCTGGTGCAGGCCGCTGGAAATTTGCAGCCTGACTTCGGCTGCCTTCTGCATCGCCGGCGCGAAGAAGCAATAGCGATTGCGGCCGGCATGCTTGGCGCCGTACATCGCTTGGTCGGCGTTGCGCAACAGCTCGTCCACGCACAGGCCGTCCGCCGGCGCCATCGAAATGCCGATGCTGCCGGTGACGTAGCACACCATCTGCTCCAGCCGCACTGGCTCGGCCAGTCGCTGCAGCAGCTTTTGCGCCATCAGATCCACGTCGCCGGGGGCGTCGATGTCGCCCAGCACGATGCAGAATTCGTCGCCGCCCAGTCGCGCGACGGTATCGCTGGCGCGGACGCCGCTTTGCAGCCTGGCGGCGATGGTGGTCAGCAACTGGTCGCCGTGACCGTGTCCCAGCGAATCGTTGATGGTTTTGAAATGGTCGAGATCGATCAGCAGCAGCGCCATCATTTTCTGGTGGCGCAGGGCCTGGGCCAGTTCGTATTCCATCCTGTCCTGCAGCATGCGGCGGTTGCATAGATTGGTCAGCGGATCATGCTTGGCCAGATAGTCCAGCTGTTCCTGAACGGCCAGCACCGAGCTGATGTCGGAAAACACCAGCACGTAGCTGGCGATGCCGCCGCCGGGGCCGGGCACGATGCTGATGCTTTCCCAGATGTTGAGCACCTCGCCGCTTTTGTGCAGGTAATTGACGTTGCCTTGCCAAAGTTTGCGGTCTCCAGGCGGCGTTTGCGGATCGGGATGGGAGAAGCCGTGCGTAGACGGGTATAGCGGGGAAATGTCGGGCCAGGCCATCGCCTCCTCCGCGCTGTAGCCGGTTTGCAGGCTGAAGGCCGGGTTGACCGAAATCACCCGGCGTTGCGCGTCCAATATCGCGATGCCTTCGGAGGTGGAGTCGAACACAGTCGCGGCCTGACGCAGTTTTTCCTCGGCTCGCCGCTGGCCGGAGATGTCCTGCAGCACGCCTACGATGCGGCGGCCGCGTTCACCTTCGTCGAAACAGCGGGCGCGGGCGAGCAGCCAGCGCTCATCCTGATCGGGACCGGTACGGGCGCGGAACTGCACGTCCATACCGCAGCCCTGGTCTCGCGCCGCGGCCACGGCGGCCTCTACTGCCGGGGCGTCGCGGGCGTCTATCTGTTCCAGGAAGTGGCGGATGGACTCGTCCGCCGCCAGGCCGGCGGACGCCGGCGCATCGTCGGCCAGGCTGAACATCCGCATCTGGTCGGCATCGACCTTCCATTCCCATACGTCGAGTTCGGCGGCCTGCATCGCCTTGCCGATGCGGCCCAGGTGCTCGTCCGTCTGGCGCTGGATGCCGAAGCGCACCATGGCCATCTGCAGCGTGGCGTGCAGCTCCCGCGGGGAAACCGGCTTGACCAGATAGCCGTAGGGCATCGCGCTTTCCGCCCGCTGCAAGGTGGCGTTTTCCGCGTAGGCGCTCAGGAATACGATGGGGATGCGCAGTTGGCGATGTATTTCGCAAGCGGCTTCCACCCCGTCCATCGGGCCCTCCAGATGAATGTCCATCAGCACCAGGTCGGGCTGTTCCTTGCGCGAGCGGGCGATCGCCTGGGCGCCGTCGGCGGCCACGCCGCACACTTGATAGCCAAGCGCCTGCAACTGCAGCTGCAGGTCCATTGCGATGATGCGTTCATCTTCGACTATCAGGATGCGGACGTTCTTCATGGCGTTCCTCCTGCGCCGAACACCGGGAAGCGGACTTCCACCCGTACGCCGGGCCGGTTGTCCAGCGTGTCCAGCCGGGCCCCCATCTGCTCCGCCAGCATGGGCACCAGTTGCAGGCCCAGAGATTGGATGGGGGGGGCGGCGGGCATGCCGGCGCCGTGGTCGGCCACCACCAGCAAGGCTTGCCGCTCGTTCTCGCGCGTCAGTTGGATTCTGATGGCGCCTCGCCCGTCGGGATAGGCATGCTTGAGCGCGTTGGTCAGCAGTTCGTTGATCAGGAGGCCGCAGGGCGTTGCCCGCTGCAGTTCGATGCAGACCAGGCCGGCCGGCGCGTCCAGCTCCACGGCCAGTTCGCCGGCCAGTTGGCCGTAGCTGCTCAGCAATAGTTGGTTGAAGCGCTGAAGGTATTCGCCCAGGTCCACCTTGGAAAAATCGTGGCGCTCGTACAGCAACTGGTGGATCAGCGCCATCGAGCGCACGCGCGCCTGGCTGTCCTGCAGCACGCCGCGGGTGCTTTCCTCGCGCACGTAGCGGGTCTGCATGTTCAGCAGGCTGATGATGACTTGAAGATTGTTTTTGACCCGGTGGTGAACCTCGTTCAGCAACGTGGTTTTTTCCTGCAGCGCGGTTTCCAGCTGATGCTGAACCTGCTTGCGGGCCGTGATGTCGACGATGCCGGCCAGCACCATGGGGCCGGCTTCGGTGTCTATCGGGTTGAGGCCGATCTCGATCGGAAATTCCGCGCCGTCCTTGCGGAGGCCGAACAGCTCCCGCCCCACCCCCATGGGCCTGGCCTCCGGGTGGCGCAGAAAGCCCTGCCGCAGTTGGCCGTGATGGCCGCGAAAACGCTCCGGCATCAGTTTTTCGATATGCATGCCCAGCAGGTCGTCGCCGTCGTAGCCGAACATGGATTCGGCCAGGCGGTTGAACAGGATGATGGAGCCGGCGCCGTTGATCATGACCATCGCGTTGGGCGACTCCTGCACCACCTGGTGGAATCTCTCCTCCAGCCGCTTGCGCGGGCTGAGATCGCGGGTGAGCTTGGCATAGCCGCGCAGCGTGCCGCCGTCGTCGTGCAGCGGCACCAGCAGAATCTCGGCGAGAAAGCGGCTGCCATCCCGTCTCAGGTGCCATTGCTCGCAGGCGTAGCGTCCGCTTTGGCGAGCCAGGCCGAGTTGCCGCGCCGCTTGCAGATAGGCGTCATCCGATGGCGGCAGCAGACTGCTGAAGTGATGGCCCAGCGCCTCCGAGGCGGAGTGGCCGTGTATGCGCTCCACGCCGTCGTTCCAGCTGCGTATCAGACCATCCGTATCCAGCAGGAAGATGCCGTGATCCTCCACGTAATGAGTCAGCAGCTGGAAACAGATGTCGCTTTCCTTGATTCCCGGCAGGGGAACGGGGCCGGCGGCGGGTTTCTTGCTTTCCTTCGTGCAATTGAACATGGCGGGAAAGTCCGGGAGGTTGCACATGGGCGTGTTGGCAAAAACCAATCCCGTTATAGGGTTAATGCTGGCTCCATGCCATCGGCACAGTATTTGTACGGACATCTTGCAAGCGGGGTTGGAGCGATTGGTGATGAGTCTTGTATGAGAAAAATTGATTAATTTGCTGAAAATTAATCAATTTTCAGAATGATATATTGCCGGGACAATCTATCCTTTCCAAATCAAGCGAGTAAAAGGCGATGGCTAACCGAAGACAATTCCTGGGCGGCGGCGCATGGGCGGCGGCCAGCCTGTTGGCGGGCAAGGCGCTGGCAGGCGGCGTCGGCGCGACGCCGAGCGCCGGGGCCGCATATCGGATGCCGGACGAAGGCGACCGCCATGCGGCCACGTGGATGGCTTTCGGGCCCAGCCTGGCTGTGTGGGGGGAGAGTCTGTTGCCGGCGGTGCGCCGCGATCTGGCCAGGGTGGCGGCGACGATCGCCGCCTTCGAGCCGGTCCGGATGCTGGCGCGGGAGAACGAACTGGAGATGGCGGCCAAGCTGTGCGGCCCCGGCGTGGAGCTGATCGCGCAGCCGTTGGACGATTTGTGGATACGCGACAGCGGGCCGGTGTTCGTCAGGAGCGACGCAGGCCGCATGGCCGCCGTGGATTTCAACTTCAACGGCTGGGGAGGCAAGCAGGCGCATGGCCGCGACGCCAAGGTGGCCGGCTTCGTCGCCGCCAAGGCCGGAACGCCGCCGCTGCGCTCCAGGCTGGTGTTGGAAGGCGGCGGCATCGAGGTGGACGGCGAAGGCACCGCCATCATCACCGAGAGCTGCGTGCTCAACCCCAATCGCAATCCGGGTTGGAGCAAGGAGCGGTGCGAGCAAGAACTGCGCCGCGCGCTGGGCGTGGAGAAGGTGATCTGGCTGCCGGGCATCGCCGGGAGAGACATCACCGATGGCCACACCGACTTCTACGCCCGTTTCGCCGCGCCCGGCATCGTGGCGGCCGGCTTGGAGGCCGATCCCGACTCCTACGACTACTCGCTGACCCGTCGTCACTTGGCCATTCTGCGCCAGGCGCGCGACGCGCGCGGCCGGAAACTGGAGGTGGTGGCGATTCCGGGGCCGACCCAGGTCCGGCCCGCGCACGGCAGCGACGAGATGGCCGCCGGCTACATCAATTTCTATGTGTGCAACGGCGCGGTGATCGCGCCCGAATTCGGCGACGCGCGGGCCGACCGCAATGCGCTAAGCGCGTTGCGCGAGCTGTTTCCCGGGCGCGAGGTGGCGCAGCTGAACATAGACGCCATCGCCGCGGGCGGCGGCGGCATCCACTGCGCGACCCAGCAGCAGCCGGCGTAGGAGGCGATGCGAATGAACCGAGTGCCTTCTCCCTGCGCGGCAAGGTGGCGCCGTGGTGATCGCCACCGGCCGCTGCGCCGGCAAGGACGTTCGGAGATGACGCGGCCGGAAACCGCCATGGAAGAAGCCTGGGAGCGGATCGCGGCCTGCCGCCGCGCGGCGAAGGTTGCCGCTGAGCGCTGGCCGCGCGCGATGTCGGTCGGAAGCGGGACATCGGCGATAGCATCGCCGCGAGCCGGCAGGGCGCCGGCGGCAAGGAGAGGCTCATGACGGAGTATCGGGAGAAGCGGGAGGCTGCCCCGGAGGAAGCCGCCGGCGAGTCGCGGCTGCCCTCGCTGCGCTTGCTGGCCGGCTTCGAGGCGGCGGCGAGAATGGGCAGCTTTTCCCGCGCCGCCGAGTCGCTGCATCTGTCGCAGTCGGCGATCAGCCACCAGATTCTGCAACTGGAGGCGTTCGTCGGCCAGCCGCTGTTCCATCGGGTGGGGCGGGGCGTGGAACTGACTTTCGCCGGCGAGCTGCTGCGGCAGAGCGTGGGGCGCGCGCTGGACACCCTGCGCCGCGGTTTGGACCGCATCGCCGCCTATACCGATCCCGGCCTGGTGGTGCTGGTGGGGCCGGCCTTTCTGCTGCAGGGCTGGCTGCAACCGCGCCTGCCCGGACTCCATGCCGCGCACCCGGACATTATTCCCCTGCTGTCCACCGACGAGGAGCCGGGCCTGGCGGACGAAGTGGACCTGGACCTGTTGATTTCGCCGCGGCCGCTGGCCACGGAGGGCTGGGAAGACGCGCGCTGGCTGCGCGACGAGTGGCTGTTCGTCTCTTCGCCCGAGCTGGCCGACAGGCTGGCGGCGCTGCCGTTCGAACGCCAGAACGAGGCGGCGCGGCTGTTGCGGCTGGAGCAAGCCGGCCTGCCGGACGCGGTCGACGCGGAGGTGCGGCGGCAACAGCGGCGGCTGGGCGTGGCGGCCATTTACGACGACGCCCAGCTGGCGCGGGACGCCGCGCTGCGCGGTCACGGCGTCGCCTGCTTGTCTTTGCTGGCGGTGGACGACGATCTGCGCGCCGGCCGGTTGCGCGCGTTGGCCGGCTATCCGCGGCTGCCGGGCGCGCAGTGGTGGCTGTCGCGCCCCATGAACGCGCTGCGCAGCGACGCGATGGAGCGGATGTTCGAATGGCTTAGCTCTGCCGCGCGGCCAGCGCCTGCATGCGCAGCTGGCGGGGGCTGAGGCCCAGCAATTGGCGGCACAGCCGGGTGAGGGCGCTCTGGTCGGAAAAGCCGCAACCGGCGGCGATGTCGGCCAGCGGGCGGCGGCTGTGGCGTATCGCGTGGCAGGCCGCTTCCATCCGGGTGCGGCGGATGAAGTCGCCGGCGCATAGCTGGAATACACGCTTCATGCGCCTGTCCAGCTGGCCGATACTGAGTCCGGACAGCTCGCACAGCTCCTCAAGGTGCAGCGGGCGGTGGTAATGGGCCTGGATGTGGTCGACGCAGGCGGCGAAGCGCGCGTCCAGCAGCTTTTCGCGGGTGAGGTCGGCTAGGTCTTTCGAGATGCAGACCAGGCCCAGCAGGCGGCCGTCCGGATGCAGCAGCGGCTGCTTGCTGGTCAGGCACCAGCCTGGCGCGCCGTCTGGGTAGATGGTCAGGTCGAGCCGGTTGCGCAAGGGCGCGCGCTCGGCGAACAGCAGACTGTCCTGTTCCCGGTAGCGGTTGGCCATGTCCCGCGGGAACAGCTCGTGCGCGGTGCGGCCTTCGGCCTGGCCGCGGTTGCGCAGCGCGCAGCGGGGCACGCAGCCTTCGCTGATGGCCAGGTAGCGGCTATCCGGGTCTTTCACCGAAAACACCACATCCGGCAGATGGTCGAACAGGGCGGCCATCGCGCCGACTGCGGCCAGGTCGCAGACAAGATGCGGCTGCTGCATGGTCATATGCATGAGGCGACGATCCTTGCGCAAATGTCGCTCGCCGCGCGGGCGAGGTAATGGTGCCATCGTTGCCGATTATTCTTTTGGCATTGTTTAAGACAAGATGGTCCATCTGTATGCATTTTGCAAGAAATGCCCGCAGTGGCCGCCGGAGCCCGCCGCGGGCATTGGCGGAGTCGCTACTCGTAGCTGGCGCTGACGGACACGCCGGAGAACGGCTGCTTCGCCTGCAGCGTCAGGTAATACCAGTGGCCGCTCTGAGGCGCGGCGATGGCGACCGATTCGTCGTTGCCGGCGGAGACGGACGAGAAGTCATAGTTCGCCGGCGTCGGGTAGCGGTCAATGGCTACGTAGAGGTCCACGTCGCCGCTGCCGCCGCTGGTCCACAGCTTCAGATTATGCGCGCCGGCCGGCATCCAGATGGCGGCATAGGCCGCGTAGGAGGAGGACAGGCCGGAAATCGAGCAATTCTTGCCCAGCCGCTCCGGCGAGCCTTCGTTGCAGGCCGGCAAGCCGGTGGATGGCGGCAGCGGCGGCTGGCCAGCGGTGGTGGCGTTTTGCGCCCAGCCGGCGAACTCGGCGTCGTAGCGCTTGCCGATCTGGCGCATCAGCCCCGCATAGCCGCCGGCGTAGTCGCCCTTGCGCCATAGGGGCAGCATGGCGTCGATGTCGGCGCGGTGGCGCTCGAACATGAAGCGGGTGGCCATATAGCCCCAGCGATAGGCGCGGGTGACGTAGTCCGACATGTCGTAGGTGTTGCCGTAGATCTGGCTCAGCTGGTAGGTGCCGGTCTTGGCGACGTCGATGGCGGTCTGGTTGTCGTTGCGCAGCGACAGGTACTCGGCCAGGCCCTCTATCCACCACACCGTCGGTTGCTGGGTGGCGGCGGAGAAGTCGCCGTACATGTCGAAGCGGCCATCCAGGTAATGGATGTATTCATGCTCCAGGTTCCACACCTTGAACGCCGGGCGCAGCCACGAGGCCTCGTGGGCGATGAAGCGGGCCTGGTTGCCCGGATCGGCCGGGTTGCCTTCCAGGTACATGCCGCCGTTGTCGGTGGAGATGCCGTAGATCACGCCGGCGTACTTGGAATAATTGTTGTAGTCGTCGAACACCACCACTTCCAGCGAGGCGTTGTTGTCGTTGGCCACCGGCTGGTTGCGGGTTTGCAGCATCTGGTGGAAGTAGGACTCTTCCTTTTGCAGCAGTGCGCACGACGACTGCATCTGGTCTGTGGTCATTTCCTGCGCGCGGATGCGGATGGTGGGGCTGCAGGTGTAGCGGTTGACCAGGACGGCGTCGGCCAGTTTGGTTTCGAAATTGCAGGTGCCGTATTCGGCGCAGTTGGCGTTGTCGTAGTACTTGACCGCTTCCGCCGCCGCCAGCCACAGCTCGTTGTCGGCCCCGGTCATGCTGCTGGCGGCGAGGATGGCCTTGGCCTGCGGCTTGATGGCGGGCAGCAGCGCCGGATATTGCATGAAGCGCAACCCTTCACGGGTGGCGTCGCCCAGCTGGTAGGCCGTTTCGGTGCCAAGCAGGCTGGCCTTGTTGGCCTGGACGAATTGGGTCAGCGCCGCCGAATAGCTGCCGTCGTTCTGCAGCAGCGGCGCGGCGTTGGCGCGGCCGTGGGCGTAGAAGAACACGGTCAGCGCGCCGGTGAAGCCCTGGCTGGCGGTAGTTTCGCGCAGGCTTTGCGCGGCGTTGGGGTTGGCGGCGGTGTTGGTGTAGCGCTGGACGATGGTGCGGACGGACGGCAGGTAATAGGCTTCGTCCGCCATATTGGTGATCAGCGTCATCACCTCGCCCGCGGTGGTGGGCGCCTGGGCGTTGGCGGCGAACAGCGCCGTTCCCGCCGCCAGTTGCTTGATGCCGGGGCGCAGCGCGCTTTGCAGGCTGGGGTCCAGCGCCGGCAGCGCGCCGGTGCTGGCCAGGTAATAGCCGGCGCGCAGATACAGGGTCAGGTTGACCAGAGCCATCGACGACGCGTTGTAGCCGGCGGCTTCCTGGGCGAAGCGGCTGGCGACGGCGTTGAGGTTGCCGGCGCTGTAAATGGAGGCGGCCAGATTTTTGTCCAGCGCGAACAAGCCGTAGGTGCAGGTGTAGTCGGGCAGGCTGACCAGATAGTTGGCGAGATCGGCGCCGCTGTGGCTGGCCAGCGCATTCATGTCCTGGCACTGCGGCGTGGCCGCGTGGCGGACCAGTTTTTTCTGCGGCTTGCCTATCACGGTGCGGTTGTCCTGCAAGCGGTAGCGGGCCTGGAAGTCGGTTGGCGGGCGCTGTTGCCACAGCCGCGGCGGCGCGGGCTGCCTGGCCTGGGCTTTGGCCAGGTGCGGGGTTTTATAGGTTTTGGGCGCGGCATGGGCCGGCGCGGCCAGCGCCGAGGCCAGGGCCAGGCACAGCGCGGCGAGAGGGATGCTTCGCATATTCTGTCTCCGGAATATCAGGGCGTCTCCCTGACCCGGACGATCATGCCAAGCGCGCCCGCGCATTTCTTGGCGCGGCTTCGCGCCGGCGCGCGCAGATTTGCCAAATGCGTTCAGCTTGCCGGCGCGTTCCCTTCCAGTTTCTCCACCACCATGGCGACGAAGGCGCTGACCGCCGCGGGCAGGTGCTTGCGGCTGGGATAGAGCACGCTGAGTCCCGCTCCGGGGCGGCGATGGCCGGGGAGCACCGACAGCAGCCGGCCGGCCGCCAGGTCCAGTTGCGCCAACGCCGGCGGCAGCAGAGCGATGCCGAGGCCGGCCAGCGCCGCCCGCCGCTGCGCCTGGGCGGTATTGCCGCGAAAGCGGCCGCCTACCAGCGCTTCTTGCTCGCTGCCGTCGGGGGCGAGCAGCTTCCAGGCGACGCGCTCGCCCGGGGCCGCGCCAGTCACGCAGTCGTGCGTCGCCAGTTCGGCCAGCGTCGCCGGCGCGCCGCGGCGGTCCAAGTAGGCGGGGCTGGCCACCAGGCCGGCGTTGCCGCTGACCGGCAGCCGGCGCGACACATAGTTGGAGTCGGCCAGCTCGCCGCCGCGGAAGGCGACGTCTATCCGCTCCGCGATCAAGTCCGCCCGGGCGTCGCTGAGCGCGAATTCGATTCTTACCCGCGGATGCGCGTCCAGAAATTCCGCTACCCATTCCATCGGCAGGAAATCGAAGAAATCGGCGGTGGCGGCTACGCGGATCAGGCCGCTGGGTTCGCCGCCGGCGCTAGCCAGCGCCTGGCCGGCGTCGAGCAGCCCGTCCACCGCGGCGGCGCAACGCTGGTAGAAGGCTTCGCCGGCGGAGGTGAGGCTGAGCTTGCGGGTGCTGCGTTGCAGCAGCCTGCTGCCCAGCGCGTCCTCCAGCTGCTGTACGCGGCGGCTGACGGTATTGGGCGGCAAGCCCAGCCGGCGGCCGGCTTCGGTGAAGCTGCCCTGGCGCGCCACTTGCACGAACAGCGCCACGTCGTTCAGATCCAGCATCGCCTTATTCCTTACATACATGGATGAATTAAATACAATTATACCGTCTAGTTCGGCAATGGCGATGGCGGTAAGCTGGGTTCATCGCCATCCGACTGCTATCGACAAGGAATACGCCATGAACGCCGCCACGCTTGCCTCCCCTCGCGCCATCGTCCACCGCACCCGCGGCGCCGCGCACGGACCCATCACCCGGCTGCTGAGCCCGGGCCGGATGGGGCGCCAGTTGAAGCCTTTCGTCTTTCTGGACTGGTTCGATATGGACCTGAGCGATGGCCAGCAGGGTTTCGGCCTGCACCCGCACTCCGGCATCGCCACCTTCACCTGGTTGATAGCGGGCGAGGCGGCGTACGAAGACACCACCGGGGCGCGCGGCTTGTTGCCGGCGGGCGGCGTGGAGTGGATGCGGGCCGGGAAGGGCGTATGGCATGCCAGCGAGCCGGCGCCGGGCTCGCGCCGGATGGCCGGTTTCCAGTTGTGGCTGGCGTTGCCGGCCGAGCTGGAGCTGGCGCCGGCCGAGAGCGTGTATCTGGCGCCGGAGCGGATTCCGCAGATCGGGCCGGCCAAGGTGCTGTTGGGCGAGTACGCCGGGGCCAGGAGCCCGATCCCGTCGCCGGAGGGCGTCAGTTATCTGGCGGTGTCGCTGAAGGATGGAGAGCGTTGGACTTTTGTCCCGCCGGCAGGGCACGAGGTGGCTTGGGTGGCGCTGAACGCCGGCGCCTTGAACGCGGCGGGAGAGGCTCGGCCGCTGGAGGCAGGCGAAATGGCGGCTTTCGCCGAATCCGGCGAGGCCGTCTCGTTCACCGCGGTCGGTGACGCCGCCTTCGTGCTGGGCTCCTCGCCGCGGCACCTGCACGAACTGGCGACGGGATACTACTCGGTACATACCAGCGCGGAGGCGTTGGCGGCGGGCGAGGCGGAAATCGCCCGCTTGGGCGAGGCGCTGCGGGCGCGTGGCCGATTGTAGGCAAGGGCAAGGCCGCTGATGGCAGGGTCGCCTCCGCGTGCAATCGGGCGCCAGCGTCGCCATGCTGATGGAGGGCTCATGGAGCCTGTATCTGGCGTTAGCCAGCGGCGTGGTGTTCGGCATCCTGGGTTTGGGCTGTCGGCGGGCTGTTTTGGCAGCGCCTTGCCGAGCGCTAGGCCGGCGCCGTAATTCGGCACGACGAACGCGGTTGCCGATACGGGACTGGGCTGTGGTTGGATAGCCGCCTGTCTGGAGGGCTCCTTGCTTGATGCGGCGCGTCAGTTCTCGGCCATCACGATGCGGTTTCTGCCTTGCCGCTTGGCCGAGTACAGCGCGCGGTCCGCCGCTTGCAACATCTGCTCCAGCGTGGGGCGGATATCGTTCAGCGCGGCGACGCCGAAACTGGCGGTCACTGCCAGCCATTCGCCGGAAGGCAGCGCGCACGGCGTTTCCTCGATGCCGGCGCGCAGTCTTTCCGCCAAAGCGTCGCCGGGCGAGGCGCCGCCGTGGCGGGCCAGCAGCACGAACTCCTCGCCGCCGTAGCGCCCGGCCAGGTCGCCGTCGCGGCAGGCGCGGTTCAGCATGGCTGCGACATGGACCAGCACCGCGTCGCCGGCATCGTGGCCGTATTGGTCGTTGACTTGCTTGAAGTAATCGATGTCGAACAGGATCAGCGTGGCCGACTCCCGCGCCAGCCGGGCGCGGGCGATTTCGGCGTGGGCCGCCTGAGTGAAGGCGCGCCGGTTGGCGATGCCGGTCAGGAAGTCAAGACGGGACACTTCTGTCAGTTCTTCTATCAGCCGTAGACGCTCCTGTTCCAGGCGGCGTTTTTCCTGGCTGTTGCTGCGCAAGATCGCGATGGCGCGCAGCAGATCTCCCACCTCGTCTTTCCTGTCGTTCACGGGCAGCTTGGCGTCCAGCTTGCCGTCGGCGATGTCGGTCAGCAGCCGGGAGGCCGCCAGCAGCGGTCTGGCGATGCGGCGGCGGATGAAGGCCAGCAGCGCCAGTTGGGCAATCAGCGCGACCACGCCCAGTCCGATGGCGCCCAGCAGGTGGCGGAAGGCCGCGCGCTGTTGGGCGCGGGCCTCGACGGCCGCCGCGGTGAGCATCGCATCGCGCAGCTCCACGATGCTGTACAGGGTGGGCACATAGCCGGCGGTGAAATCTTCCAGGCTAACCGCATACGGCTGGCCGCGGCGGCTGGCATCCAATACCAGGTCCACCTGAGCCAGGCCATCCTGGAAATACCTCGCCTGCATGCTGTCCAGCGCCAGCCGAGGGCCGCTCTGGGAAGACGGGACGTTCAGCCGCAGCCGTATGGTGCCGCGCAATTGTTCGATGCGGCCGCGCAGAATGAAGACATCCCGGGCCTCGGTTTCGGTCAGCGGACGTTTCTCAGCCAGCGCGGCGGTGAGGGTCGATCCCATCCGGCCCGCGTATTCGCGCAGTTCGGTGGCCAAACGGGCGCCGCTGAGCGGGTTGGACAACTGCGGATAGGCGTTGGATGCCAGGGTGGACAAAGAGGTGACCGCCTCCAGAATGGCGGGCACCACATCGAACATCTGTTTGATCGGGGCCATGATTTCCGCTGACGACGGAGCCGGCGAGCCGATGACGCGGTCCATGCCGCGGCGTGCCTCGCTCAGCCGTTGCCGCGCGACGCGGGCGGACGAGAGCGCCCGCTGATGATAGGCCGAGCGCGATGGGGACAGCGCGGCGACGAGGTCGCGCAGCGCGTGGTCGCTGGTTTGCCGGGCCAGGCGCAGCCTTTCGCGCGCGGCAGGGGTGGCCGACGCCCCGATCAAGGCGTTGGCGGGGCCGCGCTCGAAGGAGATCTTTTCCACCGCCACCATCGCCAGGTGTGCGATCTGGATCGAATTCAGACCTTCGTCCGCCGCGTGGTAAACCGTCCATTCGCTATTGATGATCCAGGCCAGCGGCAAGCAGGCGAGGATGAGCAGCGCGATGGTGATCAGAGTGAATGTCTTGGACAGGCGCATCGTGTCAATCAGTGCAAACGGGATGCCATTGCCAGCAAAAGCGCTGTGCAAGATTGAGTATATGCGCGCAGGGGCGCGGTTGGGGACTTTGCCGCGGGGCGCTTCAGTCCATCCCGCCGCGCAGTTCCTTGATGCGCTTGTAGACGGTGGCCCGTCCCATGCCCAGCACGTTGGCTACGTAGTTGACCGCGCTTTTGCCGCTGAACGCGCCTTCGGCATGCAGCGCGTCCACCAGTTCCCGCTTGTGCGAGCGCCCCAGTCCGTTGAGGCCGAGTCCGCGTTCGCGCAGCCAGCCGTGCAGGAATACGTTGACGCGTTCCTGCCAGTCGTCGCGGAACAGCTCGGCCGGCTGCGGCCTGACTCCGGCGCCTTTGAGCAGGATATCCAGCGCGCCGCGCATTTCATCGAACACGGCGATATTGAAGTTCAGGCACAGCATGCCGGCGGGGCGGGCCTGGTCGTCGAACAGCACCGCGCTGACGCTGCGCATTCTGCGCCCGTCCCAGTTGAGTTTTTCGTAAGGGCCGACCACACGGTCGCGCGCCGCGCCGGGAATCTCCTCCAGCGCCGAATCGTCTCCCGGGCTGCGCCGGGACAGGTTGTTGGCGATGTGGAGCACGGTCTGGTCATGCAGGTCATGGATCACCGCCTCGACATAGGGGTGGAACAGAGTGGCGATGGCGTCGGCGATATGGGCATAGCGGTTGAGCAGCAAATCCTTCACAGGCGAGGGGGCGATTCGGCGCATGGCGGTCCAGTCAGGGGCGGAATGGCTAAGATTATAGACAGTTTGTCTCATTTTTGGATGTTCGTTGTTTTTCCGCCGCGATACGCCTTGGCTTGATAAGACAGGATGCATCAGGATTTTACGCTTATCTTGATCAATGTCTTGTTGTTCATTTTTTATATTTATTGTCTATTTTGTAATTTTTGTCTATATTTTGAGAACGCTTTCATTCCCATTCCGGCGGCTGGCGCCGCCTGACCCATGCCAGGAGATCCCGACATGCGCGATCTATATAGTCAAATCGTCGACGCCCACCAGGCCTTGCGGCCGCAGGTGGCCGTCACCCCGCTGAGCCACAGTCCCGCGTTGTCGGCGCTGACCGGCTGCGAGGTGTACCTGAAGTGCGAGCATCTGCAGCACACCGGCTCTTTCAAATTCCGTGGCGCCAGCAACAAGATGCGGCTGCTGGAGGATGCCGCGCGCCGCTTGGGCGTGGCCACGGTGTCCAGCGGCAATCACGGCCTGGGCGTGGCGCTGGCCGGCAAGCTGGCCGGCGTGCCGGTGACGGTGTACGCGTCGGCGGCGGCCTCCGCGATGAAGCTGGACGCGATCCGCGCCCACGGCGCGAAGGTGGTCGTCATCGATGCGCCGATGCTGGAAGTGGAGCTGGAGGCCGCGCGGCGCGCCGAGCGTGAAGGACTGCCCTTCGTCTCGCCGTACAACGACGTGGATGTCATCGCCGGCCAGGGCACGATAGGGATGGAGTTGGCCGAACAGCATCCCGGCCTGGCGGCGGTGTTCGCGTCGGTGGGCGGCGGCGGCATGATTTCCGGCATCGGCGCCGCGTTGGAGGCGGAGAGTCCGGAGACCGAGATCGTAGGCTGCTGGCCGCGCCATTCCCAGGCGCTGTACCAGAGCATGCTGGCGGGGGAGATCGTCGAATACGAAGAGCGGGACACCATTTCCGACGGCACCGCCGGCGGCGTGGAGCCGGGCGCCGTCACCCTGCCCATCGCGCGGCGGGTGATAGACAATACCGCGCTGGTGGACGAGGCGGCGATCAAGGCGGCGATGCGCAAGATCGCCGAGGCCGAGCGCTGGATGGTGGAGGGCGCGGCCGGCGTCGCGATGGCGGGGCTGTTCCAGCTGGCCGAGGCATATCGCGGCCGGCCGGTGGCGGTGGTGCTGTGCGGCCGCAACATCAAGCTGGAGACTTTCCTGGAGGCGTGCCATGAGGCTGCTTGACAAGAACGCCATCATCGCGCGCTTCGATGTGGAGCGCGCGCTGGCCGAAGTGAAGGCCGGCTTCATCGCCTACTCGCGCGGCGAAGTCCAGTCGGCGCCGGTGCAGAATTTCCGTTTCGCCGGCGCCAACGGCGATTGCTGCGTCAAATCGGCGCATATCGCCGGCGAGGAGGCGCTGGTGGTCAAGATCTCCACCGGCTTCTACGACAACCCGTCGCGCGGGTTGCCCAGCAACGACGGCTTGGTGCTGGCGCTGTCTGCCACGGATGGCCGGGTGCTGGCGTTGCTGCAGGACCAGGGCTGGCTGACCACGATGCGGACCGCGCTGGCCGGGCGGCTCGCCGCGGACTTGCTGGCGCCGTCGCGGGTGGAGGCGATAGGCCTGCTGGGCGCGGGCGAACAGGCCCGCGCCCAGTTGGAGCAGCTACGGGCGGTAACCGACTGCCGCGAAGTCCGGGTATGGAGCCGGCAGCCGGAACAGGCCGCTGCCTTCTGCGCCTTCGCCGCGCCACTCGGCTTCCGCGCGCTCGCGGCGGCCGATCCGCGCGCGGTGGCGGCGGAGGCGAACCTGATCGTCACGGCCACGCCGTCGCGCGGGCCGCTGCTGCGGCGCGGCTGGCTGCGGCCGGGCACGCACATCACTGCGCTGGGCGCAGACGGACCGGGCAAGCAGGAGCTGGATCCGGCCATCGTCGCCGAGGCGGATATTGTCGCTGTGGACTCGCTGGCGCAGTGCGCGGCTTACGGCGAGGCCTCCCATGCGGTGAGGGCCGGCTTGCGCGACCCGTCCAGCCTGATTGAGCTGGGCGCGGCATTGGCCGCCGGCGGGCGTTTGCGTCAAGACGCCCAGCAGATCACGCTGGCTGATTTGACCGGCATCGCGGCGCAGGACGCGGCCATCGCAGCCAGCGTGCTGGGTGGAGGATCGCAGTCTTAGAACCGCTAACAAAACCGCGCAGAGTCCCTGAGCCAAGGCGCGCCGACGCAGGCAGTACAGAGAGCACGACAAGGAGGCGCAACGCAGGATCAGGGGTTTTGTTAGCGGGTCTTAACTGTTTTCCGGCTCCGATTGCGTCATGGCTTGGACCAGGGCCAGCCGTCACCGCCAGGAGGATGCCGGCCAGGAAGGCTTCCTGTTCGCCCGCATGGCCGGACTGACGCTGGAGGACATCGGCCAGCTGGACATCGCCGACAGCAAGGCGTTGTCGGATTGTTTCGCGCAATGGTGGGCGCCGGGGAGCAGACTGCCGCCGTTGGATGAGGTGCAGTTGATTGCGCTACGGATGCAGCCCGCCGAGATCGACGGAATGGAGATGGCGGATTACTGGTGCTGGGGGGGCGAGCGGGAGCTCAAGAGCCGGAGTGCGTCGCGCGGCGGTACACAGCCAGCACGGCCGCCACCAACAAGCCAGCCGCACAGGATGTGCCGATCGCCGCCGGCCGCGGCAGCCCGCTCCAGCCGGAGCTGGCGGACTGTTTTCTGGCCGGTTTCGACGCATTCGCCGCCATCGCCTCCCATTGCTCGGACGAGGTGGAAGCCGTGCCGGGCGGATGCCCGGCGCGGGCTCATCAGGCCAGATCGGTGATGAGCAGCTTGGCGATGTTGAAGTAGATCACCAGGCCGGTGCCGTCGATGAAGGTGGCGATGAAGGGCGCGGACACCACGGCGGGGTCGATGCGCACTTTCTTCAGCACCATCGGGATGATGGACGACACGATGGCGCTCCACACCGTGATGGCCACCAGCGTCAGGCACACCACCAGCGCCACTTCGTTGCCCACCCCCAGCATCCAGGCCCTAAACAGGCCCACCAGGCCGATGGCCAGCGCGATCATCACCGAGGTGGTCACCTCCTTGCGCAGCACCGCGCCCAGATTGCGCAGGCCGACTTCGCCCACCGCCATCGCCCGCACCAGGGTGGAGGTGATCTGGGTGCCGCTGTTGCCGCCGGTGCCGATCAGAAGCGGGATGAAGAAGGCCAGCGCGATGGCGGCTTCCAATTGCTCCTCGAACACTTTCAGGATGGTGCTGGTGTAGGCCTCGGCGGCGAACAGCAGCAGCAGCCAGGGCAAGCGCTTCTTCCACAGCGCCCACGGGCTGGAATCCAGATAGGGCGTGTCCAGCGGCAGGCTGGCGCCCTGGCGCTGTGCGTCGTCGGTTTCCTCATCGCGCAGCAGGGCGGCGATCTCGCGCTCGTAGAGCGCGCCGGCCAGCTTGCCGCCGCGGACTACCGGCACGATGTCCAGCGCCTTTTCCTGCAGCTCCGGCGCGATCTCGCGGCGCAACATGTCCGGCGTGGCCGAATAGTCTATCGGCTGCATCAGCGCGGAGACCGGGCGGGCGTCATCCTGCTCGGTGAGCAGGGTCTTCAGCGACAGCCTGCCGTGCAGGAAGCCGCTGTCGTCGGTGACGAAGAGCTGGGCCGGCACGTCGTCGTCGCGCAACTGGCCCAGGATGTGGGCGCGGGCGGCGGCGGCTTTCATGTCGCGGCGGAGCGTGATCAGCGACACGCTCATGTAGGCGGCTACGGTTTCCTTCAGTTTGATATCGGCCGCGTTGCCGGCGGCGAGGGTGTGGGTGGCGACATAAGTCATGGTGAGAAACTCCCCGTTTAGCTGTTTAAACCGCAAACAGTTCTCAATGGGGGCGACAACCAGGAAGGAGAGTGCAGAAAGCGATCTCCGCGTCTAGGTTTTGGCACTATGCAACGTATCCGTTGGAAGTCACTTTGGGCTAAACCTTAATCCGATAAAGCCTGTCCTAACCTTGGGCGTCTCTCGACGTCGTCAGATCAGTGACCTGTGTTTGCATAGGAGCCTCGCCGAACGAGACACTGCATCTTTAAGTAAGCAAAACGGAAGCCGCGGCCAGGGGGCCGGGCTTCCCGTCCGCCAGCGCGCTGGACGATGGCCGGACTGACGGTCTGAATGTGAAAAGTCACATTTGTTCCAAGAAATTTTCATTTTTTGACAATAAATCGCATTCGCATGCGAAAAATGTTCGCATATGGCCAGGGGGTGGGCGGGATGGTTGAGGCGCATTGTTCCGGCGCGAACAAATCCGCCATCCGCCCATGCTATGCTGTGGCCGTTGCGGCGGCATGCCGCAGCCCGCGACCGTGCCCGCGCAGCCGGCACCTGTGTTCTGGATACACCGTATGAGCAAGAGCATCATTTCCGACATGGATGGCGTGATCTACCGTGGCAAGCAGCTGATTCCCGGCGCGCGCGAATTCATCACGCGGCTGATCGATACCCAAACGCCCTTCCTGTTTTTGACCAACAACGCCGAGCAGACGCCGCTGGACTTGCGGTTGAAGCTGGAAGGCCTGGGCATACCCGGCCTGACCGAGGACAATTTCATCACCAGCGCGATGGCGACGGCGATGTTCCTGAAAAGCCAGACCCGCAAGGCGATGCCCACCGCGTACGTGGTGGGCGGCGCCGGCCTGATCAACGAGCTCTACAACGTCGGCTTTTCCATTTCCGAATCCCATCCGGACTACGTGGTGGTGGCCAAGTCGCAGACTTTCAGTTTCGAACAAATCAAGAAGGCGGTGCGCTTCATCGATCAAGGCGCCAAGTTCATCGGCACCAACCCGGACATGATCGACCCGATAGAGGGGGGCGGCTATGAGCCGGCAGCCGGCACGCTGCTGGCGGCGATAGAGGCCGCCACCGGCAAGAAGCCCTACATCGTGGGCAAGCCCAATTCGCTGATGATGATGCTGGCCACCCGCAAGCTGGGCGTGCATCCGGAAGAGGCGGTGATGATAGGCGACCGCATGGACACCGACATCGTCGGCGGCCTGGAGGCCGGCATGTGCACCGCGCTGGTGTTGTCCGGCGTTTCCACCCTGGAGTCGATGGAGCAGTTTCCCTACCAGCCGGACTACATTTTCAACAGCGTGGCCGACATCGATCCGCAGGCGCTGTAAGCGTCAAGCCTTCTGCCGGGAGGCGGCTTCCAGGCCGCTTTCGGCCTTCGCGCCCGCTCCGAACGCGCGCGGGCTGATCCAGGCGCCGGCTAGCGCCAGCAGAATGGACATCGCCAGGATGGGCAGCGTGTCCGGCGGCGCGGATGGCTGAGCCCGCGCGTGCAGCAGCAGGCCGGCCAGGGCCAGCGCGGCGCTGGAGGCGAGCGCGTCGCTCAATTGCAGCGCCGACGCGTTGCGGCCTTGCTCGTCGGGGCGGGACAGCTGCATGGTCAGCACCGACAGCATCGGGAAACTCAGGCCAATGCCCAGGCCGGTCAGCGCCCATCCCGCCACCGCCAGCAAGGGCGGCCAGCCCATCGCCACGCTCAGCAAGGAAACACTCAGCCCGGCCGCCATCGCGGCGAAGCCGGCGGTCAGGCCGCGGCGGCGCGCGCACTGCCCCTTCAGCCGCGCCTGGATCGCGCTGCCGGCGCTCCACATCAGCGCGCTGGCGGTCAGCGCCAGCCCGGCCGCGTTCAGGCTCCAGCCGTAGCGCGTGGTCAGCAGCAGCGGAATGAAGGCCTCGCTGCCGAAGAAAGCCGCGGCGATCAGGCCGCGCATCGCCACCACCGACGGCAGACCGCACTTGGCGCGCATGGCGCCTGCCGGCAGCAGCCGCCGCGCGGCCAACGCGGTGCATGCCGCGGCCGCGGCCAGCGCCAGCGGCATCCAGGGCCAGGCCGGGAGATGGCTGCCGCCGTGCAGGCCCAGCGCGCCCGCCGCCGCCAGCAGGCTCCAGCCCAGCAAGGGCCAGCGCAGGGGCTCGGCGCGGCGGGAGTGGCCGCGCTGCCGGTTCAGCGCCGGCAGCAGCATGGCGCCGGCGATGGGCGCGACCACGGCCACCGCCAGAAACACCGCGCGCCAGCCGAGAACATGAACCAGGCCGGCGGCGATGCTGGGGCCCACCAGCGCCGGCACCACCCAGGCGCCGGCGAACATCGCGAACAGCTTGGGATGCAGCGCGGAGGGAATGGCGCGCGACATGCCCACATAGATGGCCACGCCCAGCAGGCCGGAGCCCAGGCCCTGCAGCAGGCGTCCCAACACCAGCGTGTAGATGTCCGGCGCCGCGCCCGCTGCCAGCAGGCCGGAAATGAAGGCGGCCAGGCCCAGCGCGGCGGAACGCGCCGGGCCGTGGCGGTCGCACACCTCCCCGCCCAGCACCATGCCCACCACCGAGGTGGCCAGCGTGCCGCCGAAGGCGATGGCGTAGAAATCCAGGCCGCCCAATGCGGCCGCTACCGCGGGCATGGCAGCGGCGACGGCGATGGCTTCGAAGGCCAGGAGCGAGATCAGCGCGATGGCGCCTAGGCTGGCGGCGACCCGGCCCTGGCTGAAAAGACTTTCATGGTTGACGGCTTGCGGCATGGGAAACGCTCTTGTTGCGGTAACAGCCGTCATCATGAATGTTAAAGCGCGCTTTAAGTCAAGCGCACGCCGATATCGGCATCCGGGGCTCACATGCCCGGGCAGGTGTCCGGCAGATCGTCCAGTCCCTGGCGGTCATGGCGGAAGCGGGCCACGGGTTTGCCCTTGCCGTAATCGATGGCGATCACGTAGAGGCTGTCGAAGTCGTTCTTGCCCCAGGCGGGCACCTGCTCGGCGCCATCCTTGCCGCCGTAGCGGCGCATGATGTCGGCCGCCATCTCGCGCAGCAGTTTGTGCTCCCAGGCGATGTACACCGTCTTGCCGTGGCTAACCGGATTGACCAGCTGTTGTTGCAGACCGTCTATCGCCAGCATATCGAACGCGGTGTTCACTGGCAGGCCCTGGGAGATGGCGGTGGGCTCTATCGTGGCCAAGGGGCGGATGTAGTTGAAGGTGCCGGCCGGGTCGCGTTTCTGGCTGGCGGTGGACGGCGCGTAGATTTGGTCCGCCTTGCCGTACTTGGCCGGCAGCGCCTTGATCAGCGCCAGCGAGCGGTTGAGCCCCTTGCAGCTGAGCTGGCCGTAGCCGCCTTCCGGTTTTTCGCCATGGCGCAACATGACCAGGGTCTGGGTGTCGGCGAGGACGGGCGCGGCGGCCAGCAAGGGGAGCAGCAGCCGGATGAGGAGGGTCTTCATCGATGGGGTCCATTGGGGAGGTGCCGACAATTTCGCGCATGGGCCGCGCGGAATGCAAGCGTAATCGCGGTTGGCGGAGTCACTCGTACCAGATCGACACCCGGTTCAGCGCCGCCACGGCGCGGGGCGGAATCTTCAGCGTCCTGAGCGGATCGCCGGCGCCGCCGTAGATGAAATCGTGGGCCAGCAGCGAGCGGTCCATCGCGCAGGGCAGATCCAGGCCCAGCAGCGGCACCGCGCCGGCCTCGCAGCCGGTGATGTCGCGGACGCGGCGGCGGTCGGCCAGTCGGGCCCGGCCGCGGCCAAGCAGCCGCGCGAGCCTGTCCCAATCCACGCCGTCCCGTCCTCCTGACAGGATGCAGGCGACGACGTCGCCGTCGGCCTCCACGATCAGCGTGGGAGCGGTTTGCTCCATGGCGATGCCGAAGTGGGCCGCGCCCTCCCGGGCAGAGCGCAGCGGCTGGCTGTGTTCCAGCACTTCGCCGCCGTGGCGGGCGGCCAGCGCGGCCGCGATGTCCCGTTTGGATGGCATGGTGGTCTTTCCTCGGCTCAAACCACCAGGATGCGCAGGCCCAACAGCAGCATCAGCGCGCCGCCGCAGCCGTCTATCCACCTGGCCTTGCGATGCAGGCCGGTCAGGATGGCGGGGCGGGAGATCAGCAGCGTCAGCAGCGCGTACCAGCCAAAATCCAGCCCTATCGCGGTGCCGATCAGCAGCAGCTGGCCGCTGACCGGCATGTCGACGGTGACGAACTGGCTGAGCAGGGCGACGAACATCACCGCCAGGTGCGGATTGGACAGCGCCACGGCCAGGCCGGTGCGGGCGGCTTTCCAAGAGGAGGTCGGCGCGGCGGCGGCGGCGGCCGCCCCGGAGGCGGCGCGAGGACGAGCCGCCGCGCGCAGGCCCTGCACGCCCAGCCATACCAGGTAAGCCGCGCCGAGGCAGGCGACGATCCTGAACAGCAGCGGATACGCCGCCATCACCAGCGCCAGCCCCTTGGCGGCGGCCAGCGCGTACAGGCCCACGCCCAGCGCGTGCCCTGCCGCCGCCGCTAGGCCGCCGGCGCGTCCGCCGCGGGCGGTTTGCTGCAAGACCATCGCCAGGCTGGGTCCGGGCGACATCGCGCCCAGCATGCATACGCCGGCGAATTGCAGCCAGATCGTCCAGGTCATCATTGTCTCCTTGTCGAATGACAGTCTGGACAGAGTCTATGAGCCGGCCCGACGGGGCGGAACCGCCATCGGGAGATAGCCGCTATGCGTCTCCCGCATACTTGCTCACGCCGTGGATGGAGTGATGCAGCACGTCGAACACGTGGCCGCGGAACCAGCGGTGCGCCGGGTCCTTGTCCGCGCGCCCGTGCCATAGCAGCCAGTAGCGGTAGGTGTAGTCGATGAAAGGCATGGGTCTGGCCTGGACCGGGAACTGGCGCTGGAAGCGGCCGGCCAGGTGCTCCGGCAGCGTCAGCAGCAGATGGCTGCGGGAGACGATGCTCAGCGCCGACACGAAATAGGGCGTGGCGATGCGGATATGGCGGCCCAGGCCCGCGCGCGCCAGCTGGATGTCGACGAAGCCGTCCTTGTCGCTGGCGGAGCTGACGCGCGCGTGCGGCCAGGCCAGGTAGTCGTCCAGCGTCAGACCCGGCTTGCCGCGCAGCGGGTGGTTGTCCGCCATCACGCACATCGGTTTGTCCTGGCCCAGCGGCTTGCCGTAGATGTTGTCCGGCACTTCGTCGGCGATGGTGGAGACCAGATCCGCGCTTCCATCGACCAGCATGTCGAAGCGGCCCGCCTGCCACGGGAGAAATTTCAGCCGCATGGCCGGCGCCTGCGGCAGCACCCGGTCCAGGATGTCCGGCAGCATGTATTCGGCCAGGTAGTCGGAGCCGGCGAAGGAAAACTCCCGCTCGCAGGCGGACGGGTCGAATCGCGGCGGCTGGTACAACTGCTCCACCAGCCCCAGCACGGCCCGCAACTGGCCGCGCAGCTCCTCCGCCCGCTCGGTCAGCACGAAGCGCTGTCCCTCGCGCAGCAGCAGCGGGTCCTTGAACTGCGCGCGCAGCTGCACCAAGTGGCGGCTCATCGCCGATTGCGTCAGGCCCAGCCTGGCCGCGGAATGGGTGAGGTTGCGCGTTTCCAGCAGCGCCTCCAGCGAGCGCAGCAGATTCAGATTCAGAGGAAGAGACATGAGGCATCCGTCATTCTCGGGCGGATGCCGCCGGGCGGAGACCCGGCGCGGCGCGCCCGTTTGTTATGCGATACCTGTCGATTGTGGGGCGGCCGCCGCGTTTAGGGAATAGCCGGATGCGGAGAAGGGCGCGGGAGGGCGGTCAGCCCAGGATCAGCCGGCCGGCCATCGCCACGAACACGCCGCCCAGCAAGCCTTTCTGCAGCCTGGCCATCGGGCGGCGGCCTTTCAGCCGGCGGGCGATGCCGCAGGCGGCGAAGGCGTAGACGGCGTCGAAGCACAGTCCGACCGAGACCAGAATGCCCGCCAGCAGCATGAACTGCGGCAGCATCGCGCCGTGTGCCGGCGATACGAACTGGGGCAGGAACAGGGCGCAGAACATCAAGGCCTTGGGATTGAGCAGATTGGTCAGAAAGCCGCGGGCGATCGCCGCCCGGCCGGACTCGGTCGCGACGGGGCCGCCATCCGGCGCCGGCTGGGCGCGGATCACCTTCCATGCCAGCCACAACAGATAGCCGGCGCCGATCCAGCGCACCGCGTCGAACAGCAAGGGGTGGGTGGCCATCAGGGCGGCGAGGCCCAGCCCGGACATCATCACGTGCAGAAAGCGCGAGGCGGCGATGCCAAGCGCGGTTTGCAGGCCGGCGCGGATGCCGCGGCCGGCCGAGGTGGCCATCACCAAGGCCATGTCCGGCCCTGGCAGCACATAAACCGCGACCAGGGCGGCAAGGTATAGCGACAGCACGGACAATGGCAGCATGGCAGGCTCCGGTGCAGAGGAAACGATGCGTTTAGTGTGCGCCGGCGCGGATGGAATTGCTTTGCTTTGTCTTGCGCAATGTGGCTAAATTTTAAAAGACTCTTTCTTAATTTTGGCTTGATGAAAATGACTCTTCCAAAATCAGAGCTGGACGATGTGGATCTGACCCTGATGGACCTGCTGCAGAAGGACGGGCGGCTGTCCAACGCCAAGCTGGCCGAGCAGGTTTCGCTGAGCGAAACGCCGTGCTGGCGCCGGCTGAAGCGGCTGGAGGCAGACGGCTACATCTCGGGCTATCGGGCGGCGCTTAACCGCAAGAAGCTAGGCTTCGGCGTGCTCGCCTTCGTGCAGATAGGCTTTGGCAACCACACCGGCGACGCGCCGCTGCGTTTCGAGACCATGCTGCAGTCCATCCCGGAAGTGCTGTCCTGCCATAATCTGACCGGCGAATGCGACTATCTGCTGCAAGTGGTGGCCACAGACCTGGAAGCGTTCGGCGTTTTCGTGCGCGACGTGCTGCGCGAGCTGCCCGGGGTGTCGTCCATCCGCTCCAGCCTGTCGCTGCGGGAAGTGAAGGAGTCGGTCCGCTTGCCGCTGGGGCGCGGTTAGACGAGCCCGGGGCGCGGCGGAGTCACTGCGTCGGCATCGCCGGATAGTTTGGCTTGCCTACGCCGACGATGAGATTGGCGACCACCAGTTGCACATTGGGCGTTCGCTTGATGAAGGCCTCCATCCCGGCGGCCGCGCGCCAGCTGCGGATGCAACCCTCCACGTAGACGAATCGGCGCTGCACGGTCAGCCACAGGCTGGCGTCGGAGAAACGTCGGCTATGGGCGAAGCGGCGGCGCAGATCGGCGGCGATGTCGGCATCGTACAGATAGGCATTGGGTTTGGCGCACTGCCCGGCCAGCCAGCAGCTGGTGCCGCGTTCGATCCGCGAATGCGCCTGCTGTTTCATTTCCGCCTCGGTGGCGAACGGCCCCCGCGGCATCGGGCAGCCGGCTATCCGGCCGCGCGCCTGGAAAAACGGGTCGCCAAACCAGTTCTTGAGCGGCGGAGAGGCAAACGCTGCCGCGCTTGCCAAAAGCAGGCTGATGCCCAGGCTCCAGGCGCGGCGGGGCTGGGAAGCCGCCTTGCTCGCTAGGCAAGACGCTTTCCGCCTTTTCGCATGCCCAGGGAAGATATCGCGCATATCGGGTGAAAACACGGGATTGTCTGCCATTTTAGCCAAAAGTCAGGCTTGGGTTTGGGATAATCCAATGACTGTATTTCGGCCAGCGCGGCCTGTCGATGGCATTGATGTCATTCGAAGTCGATGTTCTTGACCCGCAGGCGCATTCGCTCCATCAGCCGCATGCCGGAGCTGTACGGCAAGCTCAGCTGCAGCGCGTGCAATCCATCGGCTCGCGCTAGCGTGCCGCCACCTCCCGCAGCGCCTGCATGACATTGGGAAGTTTGGATGGTTTGGCTCGAACCGCCTCTTCCAGCCAGGCAAGTTCAGCATCAGCATACCGGGATAGAGGAGCCGCAACGCAGACAATGCTTGAGTTTGCGTGGATGCAGACACCTGGCCTTCCACGGCTAGAGGGGGTGAAAACCACCGATTTCCGCAGCCCCTATCTCGCGGGGACGCCGATAATGGCGAAAGCGCACAAAGCGCCGCACGGACGTATTGCTGCTCGGTGCGCAGGCGGCAATGCCTGACTCGCAGCGTCTCGCGCAGAGCATCGAGCACGCGCGGCGCGGCAGTCTCAGCTGGCGGTGTACTTGCAGGCATCATCACCCCCGCATGCTTGAAGAGCAATGAAAAAGCCGCTTATCATGTCATGTTGTACGAACAAACAAGCCGAATATACACCTGCATAGGTGTATATTTTATGTTGGGAGGCAAGACTCGCTGACTGTCAGCGATATCTATTCTTGTGGAATTGGTCGCGGCGACAGCGATGCCTATGAAATTAATGGATTCCTTACTGTTTTTCGGCATCTCACTTTTCTCTCTTTGTCCCAAAAAAGAACAGGAAAAAGCAATTCTTTTCTTAGCTCCGGGTATTGTCGAGAAATCTATAAAATAAATTCCAGTTTATGGTGGTTCAAAGGTTGCCTTTGCGGGAAAGGCAACTGTAAAGGGCAATATTGTTAAATCAGGGTTGGCTCCTTTTTCATACGCATTTTATAAAATTTCCCACATTCAATTCTGCAGCCTGTACGGATTGGAAGCTAGCTATATGCTGACAGCTTCCTAACTTTTCAGTCAGCTGGATAGCCCAAAGCTAGGCTTTGAACTTCCCTAAGTCGCTGCACTATTTTGGTGCGGCGTAACTCCAAGGTTATGTATCGTGACTGTCAATATTGAATACCTACAGCTTGTACCTGGGGCGATCTTACCTCCCGTGACGGAGAACACCCCATTTCTGGCTGTTGTGATTGTCGAAGGAGACGTAATGCCAGAATGGCAGGCATTAGTTAGCGACTGGCTGGTTCAGTCTGGGTGCCTTTACATGATGGCTTGGGGAAGGAACTGTAGCTCTTGGGACGACTCAGTCGACCACGCCAATTTGAAAGAATTTTCCTTTGGGGAAATACCTGAAGACAAGTTCGTCATGACAACTTGGCATGCCAACGACCCATTGCATGATGTCTTCTGGTTCTCGAAGAACAACGGGGTTCATCCTTCGGTCGATCTTGAGCGTAGCTTGCTGGTCCACATCAGTCCGTTCAACAAATCTGCCAAGCTACTCAGCGCGTATGTCGATGCATAACTTTACGTTCAACCGGACCGCCTACAAGCTGCGCTTGCAGCGTCCCTCCCCCTTCGGCTCCGGCGGCCGGTTAGCTCCACGTTAGGCAATGCTTTGATTTAGCGTGTTTTGTGTTCGTCGATAAAACACAGTATTCAAAATTTTACGCTGAGCTCGCTGCACTTTCCAGTTTTTCCAACTAGCAAACATATTGCAAGCTCGTTGCTATTCTTATCGTCCAGCTTTAAAATCATCCATCATTTTTTAGTTTGGGTTTAAGGGGTGTTATGCGTCATTCTTCATCACTCAGTCCAACCTATTGTTGCAGCGTGTCGCCTTCGGCGCCTGCTGAATCCACACGTTAGAGGTGTAGGCACATCATGGCATTTTCATTTAATGGAATTGGTACAACCTATTATGGGAAAAGAGATGTTGATGAGAATGGCAGCTATATAACTACAAAATTTATTATCATTGCGTACTTTCCAATAATTCCGATAGGGTCATTCATTGTAATGCCTCATGGTCCAGCGGAGGGGAATAGCGCTATGTCATTTCAGGCGTTGGATAGCGTGCCGATTCCTTTAAGTTGGAAGCAAGTTTTAAATGTTTACTTCGCGGCTTTTGGCTATTCCGCGGCCGCGGCGGTCTGGATTTATGCGGTTGCTTCGTTTGTTGAGTATCTAAGGCAAAAATAAATTTTGAGTTAGTTATTTAATGCTTAGAGAGGCAGATTGTAGCTGGTTGTTTTTAATGGTTTCTCTAATTTCTAACTTACCCGGACCGGCCTGCCTGTGGCTTCGCTGCAGGCAGTCCATCCGGTTCGTCCAAACGTTAGGCCGCTCATGAAGAATATTGAGCAACTGCGAGAGATTTACTTTAAGGCGCAAGTGGGCGAGGCACACTGGCAAGATTACATCAACTGGGCAATTGACCGTCTCAGATGCGATGATGAAGGAGACGACCTTGATATTGTGATGTTGGCAGCGGCCACATTACCTGATGAAGTGCAACTTTTAGTTGTACAGATTGCAGAGCGCTACCTTGGAGACGATGCATTAAACGACGAGTTGGTCGCAGGAAAATGGATCGTAGAACTCCATCGGGCTTATAAGAGCGGCAAGGAAACTGCCATCTCGATTGAGCCAAAGCTGTGGCGGCGCTACTACGATTTGGCGATGCCTGACTGGCTTATGATGCTTGCAAGGAATTGCGAGTACGCAACTGATGTACCGGACTTTCAAGGCCCTTTTGATGAGGAGTTTGACTACATTGCGGGCTTGTGGGACGGCTCTCGGTCCTTACTCGATTTTATGAGCCAGTACGACTCAGCGATCTCTAGGTCGCATGATGTTCAATACGAATAGATCTGCTTTCAAGCGGGCCGCACCTCGCAACGACCTAACTAGCAGGTCAAGCCGACGCCGACTAGGGAAGGTCTGAACTTCTACATCTAACTGGCTGGTCAAGCCTCAAACGTTTTGGCCGATGCACACGCTTGATTTTGTGCACACCGCGCCTTCCCTGTCGAGATTGGGCCGCTGCCTGAATACTTGATGCAAAGGCCTAATCCTTCATTCCAGTGGACGCCTGACGGCGCCGCTGAATTCGCACGTTCTGCTCAATGCCGGGTGGCGTCGTTCCGCTACTGCCAGGGGGAGCCCATGGCAAAAAAAAGCCCTCCTGATGTCGGAAGGGCTTTTTTTGTCGGGCGGAAAGCGTTAATGCTGGTGCCCGTGCTCGCCATGCACATGCTGGTGGGCAATCTCTTCGGCGGTGGCTTCGCGCACGTCCATCACTTTGAGGGCGAAGCGCAGGGTTTTGCCGCACAGCGGGTGGTTGCCGTCCAGCAATACGGTTGGGCCTTTGATCTTGGTGACGAAGTAGTAGCGCGGCTCGCCGTTCGGGCCGGGGCGTTGAATCTGTCCGCCTACTTTGACGCCGGGCGGGAATTCGGCTTTGGGCATGGTGGTGACCAGCGCTTCGTCGCGCTCGCCGAAGGCGTCTTCGGCAGTGAGTTCCAGCGTGGTTTGGAAACCAGATTCCTGGCCTTCCAGCGCGGCTTCCAGCTTGGGGAAAAGGTTGTCGTAGTCGCCGTGCAGGTAGGCGACGGGGTGCTTGCCGTCGTCGTAAACCAGACCCTGGCTGTCGGTGACTTTCATGCGCAGGGTGACGGCGGTGTTGGCGGTGATTTTCATGATGGGATGCGGCGAAAAAATTGAAGCGGGAAGGGTCGCAGTTCGGCGTGGGAGTGTCAACTGAATCGCCCTTGGTTTGCCGGGTGTCGCTATTTTGGTCCAATGGAGCGAATAGCCGTTCAGGCCGAGAAACGGCTGGCAGGGCATGTATCCGAATATCGGCGAGAGGCGGGGGCGCCCCTCGCTGATTGGCTTGACGCGATGTTGTATCGCGTTAGCCAGTGTTGCCGCCGGTTTGCTTGGCCTTGAAGTCCAGGCAGACGGAGTTGATGCAATATCTTTCCCCGCTTGGCTCCGGGCCATCTTCAAAGACGTGGCCCAGGTGGGCGTCGCAGTTGGAGCAGCGCACTTCCACGCGCACCATGCCATGGCTGGTGTCGGCGAGGCGGGCGATGCTGGCGCCGGCGGCCTCGGCCCAGAAGCTGGGCCAGCCGCAGCCGGCGTCGAACTTGGTGTCGCTGTGGAACAGCAGCGCGCCGCAGCAGGCGCAGAAGTAGTCGCCTTGCTTGTTGTGAAAGTAGTGTTCGCCGCTGAACGGGCGCTCGGTGCCGGACTGGCGGGCCACGCGGTATTGCTCGGGCGTGAGCTGGGCGCGCCATTCGGCGTCGGTTTTCTCTATGGTCATGGCGGTTTTCCTGGTGTCGTCCTGCCCGGCGGGCTGGCCCCATGCCGATGGGTCGCCGCGGGGACGGTTTTCTTACCGGAGACTAGCAAATTCCCGCGGGCGCGTGGAGGGCCCTGTCCGGGCCGCGCGGTCCCGGGCAAGCTTCAGGGCGGGATTACTGGATTTCGTCCAGCGCGCCGCTGAGGTGGGATTCGTCGGCCCAGCGGCGCAGCGTCCAGCCGCCGTCATGATAGTCCAGCCAATTCAGCGCGGCGTTGGGTATGGGAAAGTCGCGCTTGTCGCGCAACGGCTTGTCGGTGGCGGCGCGGTACATGATGTCCAGCACGCCGCCGTGGGTGACGATGAGCACGTTTTCGCCGGGATGGACGGCGGCGATGCTGGCGAGGCTGTCCAGGATGCGGGCGCGGAAGCGGCGCAGGCTTTCGCCGCCGTCCAGGTCGAAGTCCGGATCGCGGGCCTGATGTCGGCGGTAGATGTCCGGGATTTGGTCCGCGGCCTCGGCGTAAGTGAGGCCCTGCAGCGCGCCCATGTGGCGCTCGCGCAGCTGCGGCGTGTAGTGGGCGTTGAGTTGCAGGCGGGTTTGCAGCGGGGCGGCGGTTTGCCGGGTGCGGATCAGGTCGCTGACGTAGAGCGCCTGAAAGGCGTGATCGGGTCTGAAGGCGTGGGCCAGTTGGCTGGCTTGTTCCAGGCCGGTGTGGTTGAGGGGGATGTCGGTGTGGCCTTGCAGCCGGTATTCGCGGTTCCAGTCGGTTTCGCCGTGGCGAACCAGGCAGAAGCGGGTAACGGGCTGAGTCATTGTCGCCTTTCTCTGAGTATTACAGGATGCCGACGCCGGACAGCTCGCGCGCCAGGTTGGCGGCGTAGTTGTCGGTCATGGCGCCGACGAAGTCCAGCACCTTCATATAGGCCTGGTACAGGCTGTCGCCTGTTTGAATATGGCCTTCCAGCAGGCCCATCGCCAGGTGCTCGCGCGGGGTGAGGCCTTTGCCTTCGCGGCTGACGCAGGCATGGACGGCGGGCACCAGCACATCCAGGATGGTGGCGATGCAGGGGTAGGAGGCCAGCTCGGTCACCAGCTTGGTGCGGTGGCGGTATACCTTGTTGCTGGCCAGGTCCTTGGCTTGCAGCAGGGCGTCCTGCACCGCCGGATCGCACAGGTTGATCAGGTCTTTGGCCGGGAATTCGCCGCGCAGCAGCGAGGGGTGGTGCAGCATGAACTTTTCCGCCACCTCGGTGACGCAGCGGCCTATCGCCACGCCGCGCAAGGTGCCGCATTTCTGGCGGATATCGTGCACGCCCCAGACGCGCTCGTGCTCGGAAAAGCCGGAGAACAGGGTTTCGAACTCTTTGAAATCCAGGATGCCGATCTCCACCGCGTCTTCCAGGTCCAGTATCGCGTAGCAGATGTCGTCGGCCGCTTCCATCAGGTAGGACAGCGGGTGGCGGCTCCATTGCAGCGGGCCCTGGCGCAGCAGGCCCAGTTCGGCAGCCACGCGCTCGAAATAGGGCAGCTCGGTGCGGTAGAGGTTGAACTTGTCGCGCTCGTAAGCCGGCGGCGCGTCGGCGGTCCACGGGTATTTGATCAGCGTGCCCAACGCGGCGGAGGTGAGGCGCATGCCGCCTTCGCTGTTGTACATTTCCAGCGTGGCCAGCATTCTGAGACCGTGGGCATTGCCTTCGTAGGTTTGCACGTCGCGTATTTCGGCGTCGCTCAGGCCGTCCAGCCAACGCGCGTTGCGCGCGTCGCGGAACCAGTCGCGCAGCGCGTCCTCGCCGGTATGGCCGAAGGGCGGGTTGCCGATGTCGTGCGCCAGGCAGGCCACCTGCACCACCGCGCCGATGTCGTGCGGGGTGTATCCCGCCGGCAGTTGGCCGGCGTGTTCCAGCATCACGCCCACGCGGTTGCCCAGGCTGCGGCCTACGCTGGCGACCTCCACGCTGTGGGTGAGGCGGTTGTGGGTATGGTCGTGCCGGGCCAGCGGGTGTACCTGCGTCTTGCGGCCCAGCCGGCGGAAGGCGCTGGAGAACACCACGCGGTCGTGGTCGATGTGGAAATCGGTGCGCAGGCCGGAGCCGCCCTCCTGGGTGGCCGGGGTGCGCGTTTCCTTTACTTCGCCCTGGATGATCTTGAAGCGACGGGTGGAGAGCAGGCTCTCCCAGTTCATGGTTTGGCTCATGGCTAGGCCCGGTGTGGATTCCATTTGGATGATATGGGCGCGGGCCTCAAAACAAAAGAGCCAGCGCTGGGCTGGCTCTGTCGGGCGACGGGATCAGCGCTTGCCGGTCTGATGGCCGATCACGCCGCCCACGGCGGCGCCGCCGACGGTGCCGATGGCGTCGCCGCCGGTGAGCACGGAGCCCAGCACCGCGCCGGCGGCCGCGCCGATGGCGGTGTTTTGCTGGCGGTGGGACATGTTGGCGCAGCCGGACAGCAGGGTGATGGCGATCAGGCCGGAGGCCGCGAGCTTCAGGCTGGTTTTGGCGGTGTTCATGGTCTTGGGTCCTACAGAGGGGTAGATAGGGCTTAGGCAGCCTATCTGAAATACAGTTCCGGTCCGCATGTTACCGTTTGTTATCAATTGCGCAGGGCAGTTGGGCGCGGGCGCGCATATTGAGCTTTACTTGATAGTGTTTCATTTAGTACATTCTGCGCCTTCCACGTGTTTGGCGCCTGCCCCGACGCTGGGGCGCGCGTCCAAAGCCGTTCCTGCGCGCGGAATGGCGCCGTTGCCCAAGGCTGCCATGCATTTCACCATCTTCGACACCCCCATCGTCCGCGATCTGTTTCGCTGGCTGTCCATCGTCATGCTCAAGCTGTGCGGCTGGAAGCTGAAGGGAGAGTTCCCCGCGCTGGACAAGTACGTGATGATAGGCGCGCCGCATACCAGCAACTGGGACTTTCCCATCACGCTGGGGCTGTGCTTCGCCGCGCGCGCCAAGATCTACTGGATGGGCAAGCACACGCTGTTCAAGGGACCGATGGGGCCGGTGATGCGCTGGCTGGGCGGCGTGCCGGTGGTGAGGCATCAGAACAATTCGCTGGTGCAGCAGATGGTGGACGTGTTTCAGCGCAGCGACAGGCTGGTGCTGGCGATTCCGCCGGAGGGCACGCGCAAGGCGGTGACGGAATGGAAGACCGGCTTTTATCACATCGCCTGCGGCGCGGGGGTGCCCATCGCGCTGGCCTACCTGGACTATGGCCGCAGGGAAGGCGGCTTCGGGCCGATGTTCGAGCCCAGCGGCGATATCGAGGCGGATCTGCCCAAGATCAGGGCCTTCTACGCGGACAAGCAGGGGCGTTATCCGCGTTGAGCGGGTCCTCATGCGAAAGCGCAGCCAAGTGGCTGCGCTTTTTTATTGGGGCTGGCGTTTTATTCCGGCTTGGGCGCGAACAGGGCTTTCCATCCTGCCAGGCCAAGCCTCTGCAGCGTTTCGATATTGCGCTCGTAAATGGCTTCCGCTTCCGGGAACGCCTCCACCGCGCGGTCTATGCTGGCCTCGCGGATCAGGTGCAGCGTCGGGTAGGGCGAGCGGTTGGTGTAGTTGTCGATGTCGTTGATGCCGGTGCCTTCGAACTGGAACTTGGGATGAAAGCTGGCCACCTGGAGCACGCCATCCAGCTCCAGGTCGTCGATGATGGCGTCGGCGATGTCCAGAAATTCGTTGAAATCCAGGAATCGAGTCAGAGCATTGGGGTGCACCAGCAGCGTAGTGTCGATTTCCTGCGGGTCGGTCTCGGCCAGCAGCTTAAGCTCCGCGGCCAGTTCCTCGGCCAGCTGTTGCGGATTGGCGGCCTCGCTCACCTGGATGCGCACTTGGTTCTTCACGTACACGGATTTGGCGAACGGGCACAGGTTGAGGCCGATCACGGCTTTCTCCACCCACTCGCGGGTGGCGGCGATCACGGCTTCGTGTTGGTCGGACATGGACGGCTCCGGAGGGCGAGTGTTGTCAAAATGCAAAAAACCCGGACGAATCCGGGTTTTCTCATCACTGCCAAATGATCTCTGTGAGGAGATTAGATGGGCTGGATGTTGGAGGCTTGCTTGCCCTTCGGGCCTTCGACGATGTCGAAGCTTACGCGCTGGTTTTCAGCCAGAGTGCGGAAGCCCTTGGCGTTGATCTGGGAGAAGTGAGCAAATACGTCGTCGCCGCCTTCGTCCGGGGTGATGAAGCCAAAGCCTTTGGAGTCGTTAAACCACTTAACGGTACCGGTTGCCATTTTGTTAAATTCCTCAAAACGAGCAGTTGAATAAAAGGCACGAAGATCAAGGGAAATGGCGACTGAGGTACGGCTATTGCCACTACGACAACTACACATCACACAACTTGAGCATCCTGCGGGAGGCATAGTGCCTTTAGTTGCCCGCCATGGCAAGCGTTTTCTTCAGGAATCGCCTGTTTTTACGAATCTTTAATACGTAAGTACAGGGTATTTACATAGGATGAAGAGGCTTTCCTCTGGGGAAGCGGAATGGACTGGTTCGCATATACTGGATAAAACGGCAATCCGAAAGGGATAGCAGATGGCCACCAAACAGCTGACGCCGGAAATCATCGATCCCATCGCGTTTCAAGATTTTAGAGACGCTTTGTCAGATTACGCGCCGCAATTGGAACAGCTGGTATGCCAGCTGGAGGATGGCAGCGGCAACGAGGAAAAAATCGCCCAGTTGTTTCGCATCCTGCATAGCATCAAAGGAGATGCCAACCTGTGCCAGGTGCATTTTTTCGAGCCGTACATGAATGTGTTGGAGCATTTGCTGGATAGAGTCAGGCACAAGGAGCTGCCGTATCTGGATGTGCTGGGCGATGTGCTGCTGCTGGTGATGGACCGGCTGGTGTTGATGCTGGACGCGGTGGCTGAGGATTTGCCCCTGGACGATTTGAGGATGGACGCGCTGCGGATACGGTTGGAGCCTTTGCTGGAAAAAAAGCCAGAGGATTTGCCTCAGGCTTGCGCCTGGCTGGTGTCCAGCATGATGGGGCAGGCGCCGTCAGTGCCCGCGCCGACGCAGGAGGCCGGCAATGGGCATGGCGGCCACCGGTTCGCGGATCTGCAATTCTTCCGTTCGCTGGCCGCGCAGCTGGAGCAGCGTCTGCCCGCCTTCTCCGGCCGAACCGAACGCAATCTGGCGCTGGCGTTGGAAACCAACCGCCTGTCAGAACGGCCGGTACCGATGGAGCAATTGGCGGCCGCCATCTACATGCACGATATCGGCATGATGCTGTTGCCCGAGTCTTTGTGGCTGAAGGCGGGTAACCTGAGCGTGGAGGACCGGCGGCAGTTGTCCGCCCATCCGGGCTGGGCCGCGGGGCTGTTGGAGCGGATGCCGGATTGGCAGGAGGCGGCGAGAATGGTGGCCCAGCATCATGAGCGGCCCGATGGCAGCGGCTATCCGGATGGCGTGAGAGATGGGGCCATCTGCCCGGGCGCTTGCGTGCTGGCGCTGGTGGACGCGTTCGAGTCGGTGATGCTCAAGCATGCCCAGCAGGGCCAGCGCCGCTCGATGCTGCGTGCGGTGGCGGAACTGAACGCGTCCGAGCGGCAATTCGATTCTTACTGGCTACAGCTGTTCAATCAGGTGGTGCGTACCCGGCTGGAGCTGGGCAGCGTGGTGGGAGGCGCTTAGGGCCGCGAACAAAAGTCTTGATGCTGAGTGGCGCCGGCGCCGCTCGCCCTGTTGGCGTCGGCGCGCCTTGGCTCAGGCTTGAGACGGAGCGCTGTTAACGCCCTTGAGCGGGCGCGCCATGCAGGGCAAACCAGTCCAGCATTCGGAGCCAGCCATCTTCCGCGTCGCGTGCGCGATAGCTTGGGCGGTAGTCGGCATTGAAGCCGTGGCCGGCATCCGGATACACGACGATCTGGCTGTGGTTTCCCGCCGCGTTGAGCGCAGATTTCATTTTTTCCACGCTGGCCGGCGGAATGCTCTGGTCCTTGCCGCCGTAGAGTCCCAATACCGGCACCCGCAATTGGCCGGCGATATCCAATGGCTGCTTGGGCATATTGGCCGTAGCGGGGCCTTCCAGCTTGCCGTACCAGGCGACGGCGGCTTTCAGCTTGGTGTTGTGTGCGGCATACAGCCAGCTTTGGCGTCCGCCCCAGCAAAAGCCGGTGACGGCTGCGCGGTTCAGGTCGGCGCCGTTTTCGCCTGCCCAGCGCCAGGTGGCGTCCAGATCGTTCAGCACCTCCTGGTCCGGCACCTGGGAGACGATGTCGCGCAGCAGGCTGTCTATGTCAGGCGCCTGCGCGGGGTTGCCGTGACGAAAATATAATTCCGGCGCCACGGCCAGATAGCCACGCTTGGCCAGCCTCCGGCACAGGTCCTGGATGTGTTCGTGCACGCCGAAGATTTCCTGTATCACGATCACCAGCGGCCATGGGCCGTCGCCTTCGGCAGGGCGAGCGAAGTAGCCTGGCATGGGACTGCCTCCGGTGTCGATGACGGCGTGGCCGGCGCGCAGCGCCTGGCTGTCGGTATGAATGGCGCTGGCGGCGATGGGGCGCGCGGCCAGGGCGAAACCCAGCGTGCCGGCTCCGGCCAGAAAGGCGCGGCGGGGAAAAGAGGCGTTGTTGCTCATGCGGGCTCTCCCTTTGCGGGCGGCAGGCTGGCATCCTGGCCCGTTTTCGATAAAATTTGAATAAAATCTGCCAACTGCTCAAAGTAGAACTAACAAAAATCGTAGAGGTCCCGCCTGGACGGGCTCGGATGTTTGAAGCCATAGCCGGCGGCAGGTCGGCGCAACGCATGCAAGTGAAATATGACGGATTCGTCTGCAAAGGTAAAACTGCCGCGCAACTTTCTCCGCGCCGGCCAACAAGCTCCGGTGGACGTGTACGCCAAGAATGGCGTGCTGTTGCTGAAGAGGGGGCTGTATGTGCTGACGGAAGAGCAGCGCGACCGCCTGGCTCAACTTGGGCATGGCGAAAGCGAGGAGGTGGAGGCCCGGCTGGAGCGCGAACGGCTGGAGCGCGCCGCCCTGCGGGAGAAGGAGGCCGAACAGCAGCGCAATAGCGCCAACCCGCTGCAGGAAATGGCCTTTCTGCTGCGACGCGCCGAAGGCGTGTTGCAGCATGGCCTCGCTGTCCGGGATCTGGCCGGCAGCTTGCTGGGCATGGCCGAGGGGCTGTTGGCGCTGAGCCGGCGCCATCCGGATGGCGTGCTGGCCAGCGTGTTTCTATTGCCGTTCCAGTGTTTCGGCAGCGCGCAGAGCGTGCACGTGGCGGCGGTGCTGGCGGTGTTGGGGCGACGGCTTGGCTTGTCCGACGCCGAGCTGCGCCCGATGCTGGGCGCGGCCTTGAGCATGAATCTCGCCGTCACCGGGCTGCTCAATCAACTGGCGGCGCAGAGCGCGCCGATGGACCTGGCGCAGCAGGAGGCGATATTCGCCCACCCGGCGCTGGGCTCGGCGATGCTGCGCGAGGCCGGGATCGATGACGAGTACTGGCATCTGCTGGTGCAGCAGCACCATGAACAACTGGATGGCAGCGGCTATCCGCAGGGCTTGGCCGGCGAGGAAATTGAAACCGACGCCTTGCTGCTGCAGATAGCAGATCTGGTGTGCGGTTGCGTGCACAATACCCAGCCGCAATTGCCGGCGCTGGTGCTGGGCAGCCTGTTCCGCGGCGAGCTGGGCAGCTTTCCACCGCAACACGTGTCCTTGCTGGTGAAGGAGATGGGCATTTATCCGCCGGGCAGTTTTGTGAGACTGGCCAGCAACGAGGTGGCGGTGGTGACGCACCGCGGCGAAAAGGCGAACGCGCCCAGGGTGGCGGCGCTGCGCAAGCTGGACGGTCCGCCGTATGCCGATCCGTTGCTGAGAGACTGCCGGCAGTCGGCTTATCAGGTGCTGGAGCCGGTGAGCGCGGCGGTGGCGGCGGTGAAGCCTGCCTATTTGTACAAGCTGTGGTATAAGCCCTGAGCCGCCTCAAGGCGATAGCGGGCGGATTTGGACCCGGCCGAGATCGTTTACCTTCCACACCCGGCGCATATGGCCGAAATCCCGCCTGCGCTCATCGGACAGCCTCACTTCCGGCAGGAAGGACATTTCCAGCTGCACCTGCCCCAGATACACCGTTTCGCCCTCGTCCAGATGGAATGGGGCGTTCAGTTTGAAACGGCGGAATTGCCGATCCAGCCCGAACGCGCCGTCTTCGTCCCAACGTCCCCTCACCTCGCCCAGGCGGTAGTCGCCCGGCGGCAAGGTCAGCAGCACCAGTTTGCCCTCCGCCGGCGACATGCCTTCTTCGCCGAACACGGTGTCGGTGAGCAGGCTGGCGATGTCCTGCGCGGCAATGCGGCCGCCTGCGCTGTTGACTGTCAGGCCTATTGTGGCGCGGTCCGGCTCGAAGGCCTTGCCGGTCAGCGAGACGATGGCGTAAGCCTGGCCCGGCGGCGGGGTCAGCGATCCCCGCAGACGGTCTGCCATGCTGGCGCAGCCGGCGAGCAGAGCGAGACCGCAGCATAGCAGCGAGGAGCGGATCATGGTTTTTCCTTTTTCGCGAGCGGGTCGCTCGCTGCGTCGAAGATCATGCAGGTCGTGGTGGCGTGGGCGTACAGCTTGCCCGATTCGTCTTGCAGCCGGGCTTCGGCGGTGGCCATGCGGCCGCCGGCATGGATGACCTGGCCGCGGCATAGCAGCTTGCCGTGGCGGGGCAGGACCGCACGCACGAAATTCACTTTCAGCTCCAGCGTGGTGTAGCCTTTGCCGCGGGGCAGCCGCGAGTGAATGCTGCAGCCCATCGCGGAATCGAGAAGCGTGCTGATCACGCCGCCGTGGACGCTGCCTATTGGATTGAAATGGGATTCGTGAGGGAGGAATGCGAATTCGACCTCGCCTTCGGAGGCGCGGACGAATTCGAAGCCGAGCAGCTTCATTACCGGCGGCGGCGGGATGCGGCCGTCGGCCATTTCCCTCAAGTACTCCAGGCCGCTAAGGGTCTGGGCGGCGCGGGCGCCTATCATCGGATCGTCCCACTGGACGGTGAGACGGCGTTCATCGGCGTTTGAGTGAGGCATGGACGACTCCCTGGTGGCTAGCTCTCAAACTTGCCATTGGGGGAGGCGAATCGTCAATGATGATGCCGTTAGGTTTTTTTGCCGCGCAGATGCGGTGCGATGAACTCCAGCAAGCGCTGCGGCAGCCAGTCTATGCGGCCGGGGAAGGGGCCGGTGGCGAAGCCGACGTGGCCGCCGTCGTCGGGGAAGTCCAGTGTCACCGCGGCCGATACCTGGCTGGCGTCCGGCAGCGAGCTTTCCGGAAGGAAGGGGTCGTTGCGCGCGTTCAGCACCAGCGTAGGGCGGGCGATGCGGGCCAGCTTGGGTTTGCTGCTGGCCTGGGTCCAGTAGTTGAGCGCGGTGCCGAAGCCGTGGATGGGCGCGGTGACCAGATCGTCGAACTCGATGAAGGTGCGCGCGCGGCTCAGTCTGGCACCGTCGAACAGGCCCGGATGGCGTTGCAGCGACGCCATCGCCTTGGGCTTGAGCGTGTCCATGAACATCCGGGTGTAGAGGAGCTTGCCCAGGCCGCGGTCCAGCCGGGTGCTGGCGGCCACCAGGTCCAGCGGCGCGGAGACGGCGGCGGCGGCCAGCGGCAGCGCGGCCTCGCCGTCGTCCGCCAGGTAGTTGAGCAGCATGCTGCCGCCCAGCGACACGCCCACGGCGGCGATGGCGGCGTAGCGGCTGGACAGGCGTTGCAGAATCCAGCGCACCTCGGCGGCGTCGCCGGCGTGGTAGGCGCGCGGCAGCGGGTTGTCCACGCCGCCGCAGCCTCGGAAATGCGATACCGCGCCGTGCCAGCCGCGGGCGGCCAGCGCCTGCATCAGCGCCTTGGCGTAATGGCTGGCGCTGCTGCCTTCCAGACCGTGGAACAGCACCACCAGCGGCGCGCCGGGCTGGCCGTCGACGAAGTCCAGCGCGATGCTGGCGCCATCCGGCGTGTCCCACAGCTCGCGCCGGTAGGAGGGGGCGTCCTGCCTGACGGCCAGCGCCGGCCAGATGGTCTGGGCGTGGCCGCCTCGCAGCCAGCGCGGTGGCTGATAGTTCATGGCGCCGGCTTGATGGCGGATTTGGGACGGAAGGCCTTCACCACCGTCTCGTCGGTTTCAATGTAGGGCGCGCCTATCAGGTCCAGACAGTAGGGCACGGCGGCGAAGATGCCGGGCACCTCCACTTTGCCGTCGGCGCCGCGCAGGCCCTCCAGCGTTTCCTGGATGGCCTTGGGCTGGCCTGGCAGGTTCAGGATCAGGCTTTGCTTGCGGATCACGCCCGTCTGGCGCGACAGGATGGCGGTGGGCACGAAGCGCAGGCTGATCTGGCGCATCTGTTCGCCGAAGCCGGGCATCACGCGGTCGGCCACCGCCAGGGTGGCGTCAGGCGTCACGTCGCGCGGGGCCGGGCCGGTGCCGCCGGTGGTCAGCACCAGTTGGCAGCCCTCGTCGTCCACCAGCGCCTTGAGGTGGGTCTCGATCACCGCCTGCTCGTCCGGGATCAGCCGGCACACAGCCTGGAACGGCGTGGCGACGGCGCGCGCCAGCCAATCCTGCAGCGCCGGCAGGCCTTTGTCCTCATACACGCCCTGGCTCGCGCGGTCGGAGATGGAAACCAGGCCTATCTTCAGCATCACGCGTCGTCCTCTTCCTCATCCTTTTGCCAGATGCGCGGCTTGCCCGGCTCGGGGATCTGTTCCTTGATCAGCTGGTACAGCTGGCGGAAGGCCTTAGGCGGCTTGTTGTCCTGTTTTTCCTTGCGCGATTGGCGCACCAGGGAATGCAGCTGCTTGGGGTCGGTCTTGGGAAAGCTTTGCAGGAACAGCGGCTGGTTGGCGTCATCGGCCATCAGCTTGTCGCGCCAGCGCTCCAGCAGTTTCTGCCAGGCGATGTGTTCGGACGACTCTCCCTTGAGAATCTGCAGGTACTGTTGGATCGGTTCGGGATCGACATTGCGCATCAGCTTGCCGATGTATTGCAGCTGGCGGCGGATGGCGCCATGCGCGGTCAAGCGTTTGTGTTCCAGCAGCGCGGAGAGCAAATCCTCCGGCAGCGCCATTTTCTTCAGCGTATCCTTGGACAGCTCGACCAGTTCGCTACCCAGATCCTGCAGCGCGTCCATGTCGCGCTTGCGCTGGGACTTGCTGACGAAGCCATCGTCGTTCTGGTGGTCGGTCATTGTTGCTAGGTCTCAATCGGTTTTCAAGGCTGGTATGATACCGGAAAAGGCCATCGGCCGTTTCCACTGTTCCGAAAGATAATAATGGCAGATCAGACATTCAGTTTCAGTTCCGACATTCTCGGCGGCATCGCCGGCCGCGTGCTGGAGCTGGCGCGCCAGCAGGGCGCCAGCGCCGCCGAGGTCGATGTTTCCGAGGGCGTCGGCCAGACCGTGAGCGTGCGCCTGTCCGAGGTGGAAACCATTGAATACAACCAGGACAAGGGCGTCAGCGTCACTGTCTATCTGGGCCAGAAAAAGGGCCATGCCAGCACCTCTGACTTTTCCGATGAGGCGCTGTCAGACACCGTGCGCGCCGCGCTTGACATCGCCCGCTACACGGCGGAGGACGATTGCGCCGGTTTGGCCGATCCGCAGCTGATGGCGGATGAGCTGCCGGACTTGGATTTGTTCCACCCCTGGCGGCTGCCGGTGGAGGAGGCGATAGCGCTGGCGCGCCGCTGCGAGGACGCCGCGCGCGCGGTGGACGCCCGCATCCGCAACTCCGAGGGCGCCAGCGTGTCGGCGCAGGCCAACCAGTTTGTCTACGCCAACAGCAATGGCTTCCACGGCGGTTTCGCCGGCAGCCGCCACAGCCTGTCCGCCGCGGTGGTGGCGGAAGAAGGCGGCGTGATGCAGCGCGACTATTGGTATTCGGCCGCCCGCCATCAGGACGATCTGGCGGCGGTGGAGGAGATCGGCCGCATCGCCGGCGAGCGCGCGGTGCGCCGTCTGGGCGCGCGCCGGGTCAAGACCGGGCAGTACCCGGTTCTGTTCGAGGCGCCGGTGGCGATGTCGCTGCTGGGCCATCTGGCCGCGGCGATCAGCGGCGGCAATCTGTACCGCAAGTCGTCTTTTCTGCTGGACGCGCTAGGCAAGCCGGTGCTGTCGTCCCGGGTGACGGTAGATGAAGATCCTTTCCTGTTGCGCGGCCTCGCCAGCAGCGCTTTCGACAACGAGGGCGTGGCGACGCAGGCGCGCAGGCTGGTGGATGGCGGCGTGCTGCAGGGTTATTTCCTGAGCAGCTATTCCGCCCGCAAGCTGGGCATGCAGACCACCGGCAATTCCGGCGGCGCGCACAATCTGGTGGTGCACTCCACCGGCGAAAGCCAGGCCGACCTGCTGTCGCAAATGGGCAGCGGCCTCCTGGTGACCGAACTGCTGGGACAGGGCGTCAACACCGTCACTGGCGATTATTCGCGCGGCGCGGCCGGCTTCTGGGTGGAGAACGGCGTGATCGCCTATCCGGTGGAGGAAATCACCATCGCCGGCAATCTGCGCGACATGTTCCTCAATATCGAAGCGGTCGGCAGCGACACGCTGGACCGCGGCGGCCGCCGCATCGGCTCGGTGCTGGTGGGCGGCATGATGGTGGCCGGCGAGGAGTGAGCGACAGCCTGTTCGCGCCCGGCGGGGGGGCCTGGATCGAGCGGCTGTCGGCTGGCGCCGCGCTGCTGCACGGCCGGGCTTGCGCGAACGATGTCCGCCTGCTGGCCGAAGTGGAGGCGGTGCTGGAACAGGCGCCGCTGCGGGGAATGGAAACCCCGGGCGGGCAGTCCATGTCCGTCGCCACCTCCAGTTGCGGCGATTGGGGCTGGGTGTCCGACCGCCGCGGCTATCGCTACGCCGCCGCGGATCCCGTTTCGGGCCATCCCTGGCCGGCGATGCCCGACGCGTTGCGAGACCTGGCGCGCGGCGCGGCGGCGGAGGCCGGTTTCGCCGGCTTCGATCCCGACGCCTGCCTGATCAACTGCTATCTGCCCGGCGCCCGCATGGGCCTGCACCAGGACAAGGACGAGCGCGATTTCTCCGCGCCCATCGTCTCGGTGTCGCTGGGGCTGCCGGCGGCGTTTCTGCTGGGCGGCCTGCGCCGCGCCGACAAAACATTCCGCATCCTGTTGCGCCATGGCGACGTGCTGGTGTGGGGCGGGCCGGACCGCATGCGCTATCACGGCGTGCGGCCGGTGCAGCCCGGCAGCCATCCCTTGCTCGGCGCGCGCCGCATCAATCTGACTTTCCGCAAGGCCCGCTGAGTCCATGTCCGTCATTCATTGCGATATTTTCCTGCCCGCCGGTTTTCGTCCCCATGACATCCTGGCCTTTCATCGCCGCGACGGCGAGCGTCTGGCCGAACAGGTGGACGACGACGGCTTGAGCAAGGGCCTGTTGTGGCGGGGCCGGCCAGCCTGTCTGGACCTGCGCTTCGCCGCCGGCCGGGCGCGGCTGGCGCTGGCGGTGGACGGCGATGCCGGCGGCGAAGCGGAGGCGGCGCTGGAGGGCATGGGCCGCCGCATGCTGGGGCTGAACCAGCCGGTGGAGGCTTTCGAGCGCCAGTACCGCGGGCATCCGCAACTGGGGCCGCTGATCGCCGCTCGCGCCGGGCTCAGGGTGCCGCAGACGGCGACCCCGTTCGAGGCGCTGGCCTGGGCTATCACCGGCCAGCAGATCAGCGTGGCGGCGGCGGTGACGATACGCCGGCGCATGCTGTCGCTGTGCGATTGCCGCCATTCCTCCGGCTTGCTGTGCCATCCGGATGCGGCGCGGGTGGCGGCGCTGAACGCCGACCAACTGGGCGAAGCCGGGTTTTCCCGCGCCAAAAGCCGCGCTTTGCTGGCCTTGAGCCAGGCGGCGGTGGGCGGAGAGTTGCCGCTCGACGCCTGGCTGGACGGCACGCCGGCGGATGAAGTGTCCGAGCGCTTGCTGGCGGTGCCGGGCATCGGTCCATGGACGGTCAGCTATGCCTTGCTGCGCGGCTATGGCTGGCTGGATGGCTCGCTGCATGGCGACGTGGCGGTGCGCAAGGCGCTGGGCATCGCGCTCGGGCAGGCCGACAAGCCCGACGCGCGGCAGACCCAGGACTGGCTGCAGCCGTTTTCTCCCTGGCGCGCGCTGGTGGCCGCGCATTTATGGGCTTTATTGCAGGCGGGCGGATTCTGACGCTTGCGGTCTCTCCGTATTTTTGACTATGCCTAAATAGAACGAATACGGCGCACGGAAAAGAGACGAGCATGGGCGGGCGGAGCAGGGTGGGCTTGGTACTGTCGGGCGGCGGCGCCCGCGCGGCTTACCAGGTGGGCGTGTTGCTGGGCATCGCTCGCATGCTGCCGGACCCCAAACATAATCCTTTCCCCATCATCTGCGGCACTTCGGCGGGCGCGATCAACGCGGTGGCGCTGGCTTCCGGCGCCGGCAACTACCAGCTGGCGGTGGGGGCGCTGGCCAAGGTGTGGAAGCAGCTGCACATCACCGACGTTTACGATGTCAGCACTCGTTACTTCGTCAAAACCTTCCTCCATTTCGGCGTCTCGCTGCTGAGCGCCGGCCACGCCTGGCCCAATCCGCAGAGCTTTCTCGACAACGCGCCGTTGAGGCAGACGCTGGGGCGGATGATGCCTTTCGACGGCATCGCGCCGTCCATCAACTCAGGCGCGCTGCAGGCGCTGGCCCTGACGGCCTCCTGCTACACCACGGGCATGTCGGTCACCTTTTTCCAGGGCGACGACAGTTTGGGGGAATGGAATCGCTACCAGCGGCTGGGCGTGCGCGAGCGGATAGGGTTGGATCATCTGATGGCCACGGCGGCCATTCCGCTGATCTTCCCCTCGGTGCGGATAGGGGAGAAATTCTACTGCGACGGCGCGGTGCGCCAGCTGTCGCCGCTGTCGCCGGCGCTGCACCTGGGGGCGGAAAAGCTGTTCGTGGTGGGGCTGGCCAGCAAGCGGCCGGACACCATCGAGCGGCGCAACGTCGGCTCTTACCCGATGCCGGCGCAGATTTTCGGCCATCTGCTCAACAGCGTGTTCATCGACAGCATGGCGGTGGACATGGAGCGGCTGACCCGGATCAACCATACGGTATCGCTGCTGCAAAGCAGCGAGGAACTGGCTGGCAAGACCCAGCTCAAGAAGGTGGATATTTTCCAGCTGAATCCCAGCCAGTCGCTGGAAGGCATCGTCTACCGCTACACCCACCTGTTTCCGCCGATCCTGCGCTTCATCATGCGCGGCACCGGCGCCACCCGGCAGCGCGGCACCGCGCTCGCCACCTATCTTTTGTTCGAGCCGGCCTATTGCCGCGAGCTGATCGCGCTGGGTTATCGCGACGCCTTGCAGCAAAAGCAGGCGATCCGGGAGTTTTTGGAACTGTAAGCTTCGGAACTTTGCCGAGCCGCCCCAATCTCATCTTTTCCGTTTACACTGCGTTCACTCATAAGACATACCAGGAAAGGTCAAGGGGGATGGGTTTGAATATCAGCAACCGTCAAGGTTTCTTGCTGGTGGCGGCGGCGTGCGCCGGCGCCATCGGTTTCGCGCTGTTCGCGCAATATCAGCTAGGCCAGGAGCCGTGCCCGCTGTGCATTCTGCAGCGGATCGGCGTGATGGCGGCGGGCGCGCTGGCCTTGCTGGCGGCGCTGCATAATCCCGGCAGGGCCGGGGCCAGGGCGTGGGGCGGCCTGGTGACGCTGGCCAGCCTGGCCGGCATGGGCGTCTCGCTGCGCCAGCTATGGCTGCAGAGCCTGCCGGCCGATCAGGTGCCGCAGTGCGGTCCGGGCCTGGAGTTCTTGATGGAGTCGTTCCCGTTATGGGAGGTGCTGTCCAAGGTGCTGAAGGGCAGCGGCGAGTGCGCCGAGATCCATGGCCGCTTTCTGGGCATGACCATGCCGTTCTGGGTGGCGGTGTTTTTCGCCGGCGTGATCGTCTGGACGTTGTGGCTGACGAGCCGTCGCCGCGGCTGACGGCAAGGTAGGGTCAATCCAGCAGCGCGGACGCATCGTCCGCGTTTTTTTTCGCGCCGGCGTCCCGCGGCAGGTGGTAGAGGCTGACGCGGTTGCGGCCGCCGCGCTTGGCTTCGTACAGCGCCTGGTCGGCCTGTTCGAACAGGCTGCGGGTGCTGTCGGTGGGGCCGGGAATGCAGGCGCATACGCCTATGCTGCAACTGACCTGGCCCAGCGGGCTGGCGGAGTGGGGCAGCTCCATCGCCGCCAGTTGGCCGAGAAAGCGCTCGGCGGCGGCGAAGGCCTGCGGCGCGTCGCTGGGCGTCAGCAGCACGCCGAACTCCTCGCCGCCCAGACGCGCCACCAGCTGGCCTTTCTGGCGGAAGCCATCCCGCAGCGCGCGGGCCACTTTCTGCAACACTTCGTCGCCGGCGTAGTGGCCGTAGTGGTCGTTGTATTTCTTGAAGTGGTCGATGTCCAGAATGATCAGCGCCAGCGGCTTGTGTCTTTGCCGGTATTGCTCGAAGGCGTGGGCGAAGGCCTCGTCGAAGTGGCGGCGGTTGTAGAGCCGGGTCAGGCTGTCGGTGAAGGCCAGCGAAAACAGCTGCGCCTGCCCGCTGACATAGCGCAAGGTGCCGCTGAGCAGCAGCAGCATGGCGACTACGCTGCCGCCGGCCCACAGCGAGGCGAAATAGAGCAGGGAGGCCGAGGCGAGCAGGGTGGCGCCGGAGGCCAGCGCGTAACCGGTGAGCAGGCGCCGCGGCCGCAGGCGGCGCGACAGCAGCCAGTCGCCCAGCCCCAGCAGCAGGGCGCCCAGCAGGCTCTCCCATGGCAGCGGCATCGGTCGGATCTGTTGATGCGTAAGCAGGCCGTGCACCATGTAGGCGTCGATCTCCACGCCGGGCATGCCGGTGTTGTTGGCGGAGACCGGCGTCGGCTGCTGGTTGCCCAGGCCGTTGGCGGTCACGCCTATCAGCACGATGCTGTCTTCGAAGAACGATGGCGGCAATCGGGCGAGCGCGTCGCTGTAAGACACGGTGTGGAATGGCTTGGGGCCGCTGCTGAACGGCACCATCGCCAGATCGCGCCGCTGCCAGGCCTGGCCGGGCCTGGGGCGCTGCGGCGGCGGGATGGTTTCGCGCTGTCCCAGCGCCACCGCGCGCACGGCGGCGGCGAAGCTGGGATAGCGCGGGGCGCCTAGGCCGGCTCGCAGGTAGACGCGGCGTATGGTGCCGTCCTCATCGCGCTCGTAGTCGGTGTGGCCGAGCGCGGCCATCGCCGCGGCCATCGCCGGCAAGGGGCGGGTTTCCAACAGTTGCCCGCCCTGCAGTTCGGGGAAAACCGGCCCGACTACCTTGCCGTTGCGGCGAATGGCGTTGGCCAGATGTTTATCGGCCTCGGGATGGTCGCGGGAGGGCTCGGCGATGGCGATGTCGAAGCCGACCGCGTGCGCGCCGCCCAGCTTGTCCAGCAACTGGGCGTGGTAGGCGCGTGGCCACGGCCAGCGGCCCAGCTCGGACAGGCTTTTCTCATCGATGGCGACGACGATCAGATTTTGGTCGGGCTGGTGGAAGGGGTTGGCCCGGGTCAGACTGTCGTACAGCCAGAAATCCAGTCGGCCGAGCAGCTGGCTGGCGATGAGCAGCAGGCCGAGCAAGGCGAGCAGCAGGGGAATGCCCCTGCTGTAGCGGGAGATCTGGACGGAACGCATGATGGGATTTTACGGCAAAAGCAGGGTGGGATATCGCTCTTCGGCATGATATCCGCCGTCGCCGTCCACCAGGATGGTGATGGCGAAGCGCCCGCTGGGCAGGCGCAGCAATGGCCAGCTGGGCTCCGCCGCGCTCTGCTGCCAGACAACATTCGATGGTTCGTCAGGCCGGGCCAGCTGCAGCGTGTAGCGGGCATTGGCGACCGGGTAGCGCCGCGATTGCAGCTTGCGGTCGGCAGGCAGGCCCAGTTCGTACCACGCCTTGACGCGGGTTTCCTGAGTGTTGCCGTAAGGGCCGCTTTGCCCTTTGTCGTCCAGCGAGGCCAGCCGCCAATACCACTTGCCTTTGTCCGGCAGACTGAGGGCGAATTCGTCCTGTTCCAGCCGGCCCTGGTACCAGATGTCGGAGAAGGCGGGATCGCGGGCCACTTGCAGCCAGGCGGGACGCTCCGGGCTGGCGCTGCTGCCTATCCACAAAATTTGCGCGCGCTGGCTGGCGCGCCGGCCGTCGCTGAAAATCAGCGGCGGCAGCGGGGTGGCCGCCAGCGTGAAGCCGCGGCTGGCGTCGAAGCCTTCTATGCCCTGTGCGTCGCTGGCGCGGACAGAGAGCAGATAGCTGCCGTTTTGCGGGAGTTTCGGGTAAAAGCGCGCCGAATCCACGATGCGATCCAGCAGCTGCCGCTGCGTCTGCGCGTCAGACAGCGAGAGATGATAGCCCGCTTCGCCATCCTGCCTATGCCACTCCAGCAGCGGCGGATTGAAAGGGCTGGTCGCGGGCATGCCGTCCAGCAACGGCGGTTTGGGCAAGGCGGCGGATTGCCGGCCGCCGCTGCGGGCGCCGAATCCGGCCGGGATGTCCAGCTGTTGACCGCCGGAGGCGAGGCTGACTTTGCCGCGCAGCACCTCGGCCGCGGTGTGCTGGCCATCCAGGCTGCGCACTCTGAACTCCGTGCCGCGCACGGTGGTGACTGCCGACGGCGTATAGATCTGGTAGCGGTTGGGCATCAGTTGCTTGGGCACGACCGCGTTGCTGGCCGATCCGTGATCCAGCTGGTTGAGCGACTGGATGGCGCCGGTGGTGGGGTAGAACACTTGTTTGCCCAGCGTCAGTTTGCTGTTGGACCACAACTGCAATGTGGAGCCGTCCGCCATGCGCAGCTTGAGCATGGCATCCTTGCCGGTGGAGAGGCGGCTGCCGGCGACCAGGCGCAATCCGGGAGCGGCTTTCAGCGCTTGCCCGTCCGCATCCTGGACATGCACGGAGCCGGACAGCGATTCGATGGTGACGGTAGAGTCGTTCTGCCGGGTCCAGCTGTAGGGCACGGCGAGCAAGCTGCCCGGCGTCAGCCGGTAGGGGTTGGCGATGCCGTTTTGCTGTTGCAGTTTAGGTACATAAGCGGGCGAAATCAGGTGCTTGGCGGCGAAGGACCACAGCGTATCGCCTGCCTGAACAGTGTATTGCCATGTGGCCTCTTCGCTGCCGCTGCCGGCCCAGGAGGCGTGGCTGCTCAGGCACAGCGCCAGCAGGGCTGTCTTGTTCATGTGAAATCTCTTGATATAAATTTTTAAAAGTCTGACAGTATTGCCAGCTATAAGGCATTTTGCAACTGCAACATGCGGATAGGGTTAAGGCATGAGGAAAAAGCAAAGGAGGATGTGGCGCGGAAAATGCAAAAAAGCAGCCCGAAGGCTGCTTTTTATGTTGGCGGAGTGGACGGGACTCGAACCCGCGACCCCCGGCGTGACAGGCCGGTATTCTAACCAACTGAACTACCACTCCGTTTTCTGGTGGGCGGTACTGGACTCGAACCAGCGACCCCTGCCGTGTGAAGGCAGTGCTCTACCAACTGAGACTAACCGCCCGGAAAACTGTTTACTGCTTGAAACTGTTGGCGGAGTGGACGGGACTCGAACCCGCGACCCCCGGCGTGACAGGCCGGTATTCTAACCAACTGAACTACCACTCCAACCGCAAACTTTGGTGGGCGTTGACGGAGTCGAACCGCCGACATTCTGCTTGTAAGGCAGACGCTCTACCAACTGAGCTAAACGCCCGATATTCGGGTACTGCATGAAACTGTTGGCGGAGTGGACGGGACTCGAACCCGCGACCCCCGGCGTGACAGGCCGGTATTCTAACCAACTGAACTACCACTCCGTTTTCTGGTGGGCGGTACTGGACTCGAACCAGCGACCCCTGCCGTGTGAAGGCAGTGCTCTACCAACTGAGACTAACCGCCCGGAAAACTGTTTACTGCTTGAAACTGTTGGCGGAGTGGACGGGACTCGAACCCGCGACCCCCGGCGTGACAGGCCGGTATTCTAACCAACTGAACTACCACTCCAACCGCAAACTTTGGTGGGCGTTGACGGAGTCGAACCGCCGACATTCTGCTTGTAAGGCAGACGCTCTACCAACTGAGCTAAACGCCCGGTATTCGGGTACTGCTTGAAACTGTTGGCGGAGTGGACGGGACTCGAACCCGCGACCCCCGGCGTGACAGGCCGGTATTCTAACCAACTGAACTACCACTCCAACCGCAAACTTTGGTGGGCGTTGACGGAGTCGAACCGCCGACATTCTGCTTGTAAGGCAGACGCTCTACCAACTGAGCTAAACGCCCGATATTCGGGTACTGCTTGAAACTGTTGGCGGAGTGGACGGGACTCGAACCCGCGACCCCCGGCGTGACAGGCCGGTATTCTAACCAACTGAACTACCACTCCAACCGCAAACTTTGGTGGGCGTTGACGGAGTCGAACCGCCGACATTCTGCTTGTAAGGCAGACGCTCTACCAACTGAGCTAAACGCCCTGAATTCGTTTCGCCATGTGCGTTTCAGCGAGGAGGCGAATTAAAGCACAGGGTTTAAGCTTGCGCAAGGGTCGGGGGGAAGTTTTTTTGCGAAATGCCGTGATCTGGAATATTTGCTCCAATTTTTTGGCTTTTTGAAGGGTCTGCGGGTGACGGCGGCTTCGCGCCTCATGTATCATGCCGCGATTAGGTTTGACGGATGATTGTTAAGAATGAAGCCGACCTTTCTCGATTTTGAGCAGCCGATTGCCGAGCTCGAGAACAAAATTGAAGAGCTGCGGTTCGTGCAGGACGACTCCGTATTGGATATCTCCGAAGAGATCGCCCGCCTGCAGAAGAAGAGTCTGGAACTGACCAAGACTCTGTACGCCAAGCTGTCGCCATCCCAGATCGCGATGGTGGCTCGCCATCCGCAGCGTCCTTATACGCTGGATTACATCCAGGCCATCTTCACCGATTTCGAGGAATTGCATGGCGACCGCGCGTTCTCGGACGATGCTGCCATCGTTGGAGGCCTTGCCCGTTTCAACGGCCAATCGGTGATGGTGATCGGGCATCAGAAAGGCCGCGACACCAAGGAAAAGATTCGCCGCAACTTCGGCATGCCGCATCCGGAGGGCTATAGAAAGGCATTGCGCCTGATGAAGCTGGCCGAGAAGTTCGGCATTCCGGTGCTGACCTTCGTCGATACCGCCGGCGCCTGGCCCGGCATCGGCGCCGAAGAGCGCAGCCAGTCGGAGGCGATCGGCCGCAATCTGTACGAAATGACCAATCTTCGGGTGCCCATCGTCGTCACCGTGATCGGCGAAGGCGGTTCCGGCGGCGCGTTGGCCATCGCAGTGGGCGATCACGTCAACATGCTGCAGTACGCCACGTATTCGGTGATTTCTCCGGAAGGCTGCGCATCCATTCTGTGGAAGACCGCCGAGCGCGCCTCCGACGCCGCCGAGGCGTTGGGCATCACCGCGCCGCGGCTGAAGACGCTGGGCCTGATCGACCGCGTGGTCACCGAGCCGGTAGGCGGCGCCCACCGCGACCACGCGCAGATGATGACCACGCTGAAGCGCGCGCTGCAGGACGAGCTCAAGGATGTGCAGAGCAAGCCGATGGACGTGCTGCTGAAGGAGCGCTTTGACCGCCTGATGAGCTATGGACGCTTCAAGGAAGACGCAGCCTGAGCTGGCGGATAGCCTGATCAAGCGATGGCCGGACGAAATGTCCGGCCTTTTCGCTTTTGAGGTCGGGCTGTCCGGCGGTTTGGATTCAGTGGCGCTCCTGTCGCTGCTATGCGAAGTGAGGCAGCGCCGGCCAGGATTCGAACTGTCTGCCGTGCATGTCCATCATGGACTGAGTGCCAATGCCGATGCCTGGGCCGCGCATTGCCAGGCCTTGTGCGGCGCGCTGCAAGTGCCGCTTCGCATTGAGCGGGTGCGTGTGAGCGCCGGCGGGGGCGAGAGCGTCGAGGCGGCAGCGCGTGACGCGCGTTACGCCGTGTATCGCCGCTCGCGGGCGCAGGTGGTGGCGCTGGCCCACCATCAGGACGACCAGGCGGAGACCGTGCTGCTGCAATTGCTGCGCGGCGGCGGCCCGCGAGCGTTGGCGGCGATGCCGGCGCTGCGGGAGTTGGCGCCGGGCACGCTGCTGTGGCGGCCGCTGCTGGGCTTCACGCGCGAGCGGTTGGAGGCCTATGTCCGCGAGCGGAGGTTGTCCTGGGTGGAGGATGAGAGCAACCGGGACACTCGCTTCCGCCGCAACCTGTTGCGACAGGACGTGCTGCCCCTGCTGGCGAAAGCGCTGCCTCATTACCGCAGCCATCTGGCGCGCGCAGCCATGCTGCAGGCGGATGCCGCCGCCATGCTGGACGAGGTGGCGCGGCAGGATCTGCAGGCTTGCCGCGCAGGCGACGGGCTGGAGTGCGCGAGGCTGCGGGCCTTGTCGCCGCCGCGCCGCCGCCAACTGTTGCTGGCCTGGCTGGACGCCATGGGCTGGCCGGCGCCGGAGCCTGGCGCGTTGATGGAGTTTTTGCGGCAAGCTGAGCAGGCTGGAAAGGGCGCGAGCCCGGTATTGACGTTGTCGAGCGGCTATTTGTTGCGCTTCGCCGATACCTTGCAGGCCTGGCCAAAAGTACTGGATACGCCGCCCGCCGCCACACCGCTGTTGTGGCGTGACGGCAACGCCCAGCTGATGTCTGAGTGGGGCGGCGAACTGGCTTGGGAATGGCGGGAGAGCGGTTTGCCGGACGCGCTGCTGGCCAGCGGCGCGACGCTGGCGCCGCGGCAAGGCGGCGAGAAGCTGTCCGCTCGAGCGGGGCGGCGCGAAGTGAAGGACTTGCTGCGCGAGGCGGGCGTGCCGCCCTTGCTGCGCAAGCGCTGGCCCCTGCTTTGCGCGGCCGATGGCGAACTGCTGGCGGTGCCGGGCGTGGCGGTGGCTTTTCGCCATGCCGCCGGTCCCGGCTGGTGGCCGCTGTGGCGGCCGTCGCGGGTGGACTGGTAACGCATCCTCCCGCGAGGCGGGGCTGTTTACGCCGGCTGGCGCAGCGCCTGTTTCAGTTCTTCATCCATTCGAGCCAGCTCCTGCACCGTCTGCAGCCGCTGCTGGCCGCGCTGTTCCACCAGCTGGATCTTGGCGCGTATCATCGCCAGGGTCTTATCTTGCACCTGGCGCAAGGTGGCGACGTCCACGGCCTGGCGCTGCAGCGCGCGTTCGGCGCCCAGCACATTGTCGTGAATCTGGTCTGCGGCGCGCTTCATCGAAGCCTGGATCTGATCCTTCACCTTGTTGCTGATCTCGATATTGGCCTTCTGGCGCAGGCTGAGCAGCCCCATGCTGATTTCGGTGCTCCAGGCGGGAATGGCGTTTTCCAGCAAGGCGCGGAAATCGTCGTGGATGCCGCGGTTGGCGTCTTCCAGCCCCTTGATCTGCAGCGCGCGCAGCTTGGCCTGGTGGATTTGCAGCGCGATGGCTTCGGCGCGGCGACCCAGCCGATCCACTCGCTGGCGCTGCTCCGCCGCTTGCATCGGGTCTTCCTGCTGCACGATGGCTAGTTTGGCGGCTTCTTCTTCGTGCAGGGCCTCCAATGCCGGCAGGATGTCTTCCAGCTCCCGCATGTCGTTCAGGTTGGCGCCGTAGGCGCTGCCCAGCCATTGATTGTCCGCCTGCAGCACTCGCAGGCGCTGGCGCAGATCGTCGCAAATCTTGTCTATCTGTCCCTTGGCGCTGTCGAAGGCCTGGGTCAGGTCCACCTTGGCCAGCCGCAGGCCGCGGCGGATCTTGTCCACCAGTCCGGATACGCCGCCGGCTTCGCCCAATTGCTCGAATTGCACGGTGCTCATCAGGCGCAGCACGTCGTTCATGCCGCGGCCGAAGGCGCCGGTGTCGCTGGCGCGGGTTTTGGCCAACAGTTGATCGGACAAGACCAGCAGTTGCTTGGTCTGGCCGCCGCCGATTTCGTCCAGCCTCTCGGACGCGATCTGGCGCAGCTGGGCCAGCAGCGCGGGATCGACGGCGTGAGAAGGCGGGGAGACGGCCTGCGCCAGAGCGGGGTGGGCGGCTGTTGCGGGCGACGGCACGGGGGCGGCCTGGGGCTGGCCGAACAGGTTCTGGTATTGCGACATGGGGTTCTCACAAGCGCTGCTGGATGTCCACCACCAGCAGCGACAAAAAATGGGTGCGCCAGTCGTCCATGTCGCGCAGTTGCCGGCGCAGTTGATCGGTCAGCTGGCGGCTGGAGGCCGCTTGCAGCGACAGGACGTGGCATTGGGTCAGGATATCCTGCAGCAGCTCGTTTTCGGCGGGGAGCAGGGTTTCGGCGTCGTTTCGCAGCGCCAGGGACAACCTTTCCAGATAGCCGGTTTGGTCAAGTAGCTCGTTCATGTCCTGAACCAGGAACATGTCGGGCTTCCATTCGCTGCGCATGAAGGCCTGCAATTCGTCTACCAACTGGTGGGCGCGGGTCTTGTCCGCATCCGGGCGCAGCCAGGACAGCAGGCGTTTGGGCCGCATGCATTGCTGCAGTTCGTCCGCCTGGCGCTTGGCTTGGCCGAACATCTGGTTCAGTTTGGCTTCGCGCAGCTTCAGCGATTGCGTCAGGTCTATCACCCGGTGGGTCATGGATTCGTGCTGACGCTGCAATTCTCCATGGCGGCTTGCCAGCCCCGCGGGCGTGGCGATGCTGGCCGGCGCGCAGGCGCGTCCGCGCGCCGGGCCGGAGGGCGCCTGGCTGGCCGGCGCCCCGAACAAGTCGCGCGCGCGCGGCCGCGATGGGCCGAACAGGTCGCGATAATCGCTCACATCATTCCTGGTAGCCGAACAGATGGAAGAAGTCCGGCAGCTCTTTGCCCGGATAGCCTTGGCTGACGTTTTCCACCGACCATACCTCGCCCTGCTTTCGCAGGCTGGCGAACAGGCAGCCGGTAGAGCCGGCGTCCAGTTCCGCCAGCTTGGCCTGGCCCAGCAGTTCGTCGTTTTCGTGGTTGAAGATGCGCATGGTGGCGTCGGCAACCTCGTTGAAGGTTTGGCCGCGGGCCAGCGCCTTGTCGATGGAGCCGACCAGCGCCACCACGTCGCAATTGCGGGGCAACGCGTGCAGGCGTATCAGGATGGCTTCGTCCGGACCCTCGGCGTCGCCGGTGCGGGAGTCGCCCAGCAGGTGCTCCATGGATGGGGTTTTCTGTTGGCCCCAGTAGCAGATGTGCTCGACGGCGGCGATGGCGCCCATCGCGCCGCCAGCCTTGCTGTCCAGCGGAAAGGCGCTGGTATCCAGGTCGTAAGCGCCCTTGCCGTTGTTTTGCGGCGGGGTCCAGGACAACTCCAGGCGGATTTCCTTCAGCGGGGCGCTGTTCTTGGTCAGCGGCAGGCGGCCGCCTTTTTGCATGGGTAGCATGATGGTTTCCTATGTCTGGTGAGGGGTCAGGGGCGAAGTTCAGCCGGCAGTTGCTGGTACCAGCGCTTGAACTCGGTGTCGAAGACGCGCTCGTACAGCTGGCTGGTGCCCAGCTTGGCCAGATCGGTCAGGCGATGGAAGGTGCAGCCTTCCACTTGCTCGGCGGCTTGCCGCATGCGCTCGAACTTGACGCCGTGGTCCGAGTTGGCGCCGATCAGCACGGTGAAGGTGCCCATCTCGGCCAACTGCTTCAGCTGGCTGATGAAGTGTTCGTGGGAGCCCAGGTCTTCGCCGTCGGAAATGAACAGCACCAGATAGGCTTCCTTCTTGGCGGCGGGCTCGGCCTTCTTGCCGAAGCCGAACAGACTCTTGAGCGCGTTGCCCAGCATGCCGGCCATGCCTTCGCTTTGCAGCAAGGCTTGCAGCGCGCGGCCGTAGTCGGTGCTGCCCCACAGGATGGGACGGGCGCGGTTCAGGAATTCGGCGCGCAGATTGTCGGCGTGGTCCAGCGAATAGTCGCCTGTGTCCAGCGCGCGGTCGGAAAAGCCGATGATCTGGATGTTGCGGTCGGGGTCGATCTCGCCGGCGATGGCAAGCGCGGCGGTGAAGAAGGGATCCACTACGTAGCCGCCTTGGGGCAGGGGCTGGGTGAACTCGTCGCGGAACGAGCCGCTGACATCGGCGAATAGCTTGACGTTGATCTTGAACGTGGGCGCGATGTCCTGTTTTTGCAGAACCAGGCGAACCTTCTCCCGTTCCTTGACCATGGGCAGGCTCATGCATGCACTCCATTGTATTGTTTTGGCGAAGGGGCGAATGACAATGCATTCGCCGGGGCGTCAGTATATCGCCTGGCTCTGATAATACAAAACGGACAGTCTCGACCGCCGGCGAGGCGGTCTGGGGGGCGTCAGAGTGAGAGGACGAGTCGGACGGCGAAGCCGACCAGGATCAGGCCCATCATCCGTTCGAACCAATGGCCCATGCGGATGAAGGCGGCCCGCACCGAAGCCTTGGAAAACAGCAGGCTGACCAAGGCGAACCAGGCGGCGTTGACCGCGCACATCCAGACTCCGTAAAAGGTTTGCACTTTCAGCGGCGTGTCGGCGCTGACCAGCGTGGTGAAAATGGCGAGAAAGAACAGCGTCGCCTTGGGATTGGTGGCGTTGGTCAGAAAGCCCGTGCTGAACGCCTTGGCGCCGGTCGGGCCGGGGGACGGGGCGTCGGCAGCGGGCTCAAGCCCCGAGGCGGCCGGACGGGCACGCAGCAGCTTGATCGCCAGGCACGCCAGATAGGAACACCCCAGCAACTTGGCGCCCAGCATCAGGTGCTCGGATGCGTGCAGCAGCGCGCCTATGCCCAGCAAGGTGTAGGCGACATGAACGGAAATGCCGCAGCCTATGCCGAGCGCGGTGAGCAGGCCGGTTTTCCTGCCGTGGCGGACGCTTTGGCTTACTGTGACGGCGAAGTCCGGCCCCGGCGCGACCACCGCGAGGAAGTGGACGGTCGCCAGCGCGATGAATTCAGGCAAGTAGGCAGCGATCATCTCAACTCCAGAAGGTCAGCGGCGAATGGGCGCCGCGATAGCCGATGAAACAGGACAGGCTTAGGCGCGAGCTGTGCTTGCTGGGCGCGACCGCGTGCATTTTCCGGGAGTTGAAAATGACCAGTTCGCCGCTTTCCGGTTTGATGCGCAAGGAGGGTTCGCCCAGCAGGGCGGGATCGATGCCGTAGCTGTCGCCGCGCATGGCGTCGAACTCGTCGGGCGGCAGTTCGCGTTGCCAGATCTCCAGCTCCCCGCCGTCCTCGGGCATGTCGAGGTAGAGATTGCAGGCGAACTGGGCCTCCAGGCTGCGCGCTTGATAGCTGTCGGGGGCATCCTTGGCCAAGATGTCGTGATGCGCGAGGAAGTACACGTCGGGCTCCACCACGCGGGATAGGCCGATGAACATCTTTTTGCCATACAGTTTTTCCAGGTGGGCTCCTGCCGGCCAAGCCTCGTCCAGTTCACAGCGCAACCGATCTATCGGAGATGCATAGGGCGCGCAGCGTTGGCGCAGGTCGTCGATGTTGATGGCTGCTTGCTCAAAATACGCGTCAAGCATGTCTGGGCGGTTTTCCGCCTCGTAGAAGGCCATGCCGATGCGGCCAATGCTGGGGGCGTTCAGGTAATGGGCGTAGCCGGGACTCAGTATTTTGTCCGCGACTTTCAGCGCTTGTTCGCGAGGAAGGTAGTTTTTGACGCGGATGGCCATGGCTTGGCCATCCGCCAGGCGCGCGATGGCATCCTGATTCAGTTTGTCGGTTTCGAACAACATGGCGTTTCGTCTGAAGAGGGATTTAGAGGATGTCGTAATTGACTGTGACAGTGTCTTTTTTGGTTTTGACCGAAAGAATGCGGATCCAGCCGATATCCGCCAGCGAGCGCACATGCGTTCCGCCGCAGGGAAACGCCGGCAGGCGGCCGAATCCCACCATCCTGGCGCCATCCTGAATGCCGCATTGGCGCGGCAGATTCTGAGCAACGATATGGTTGACCTTGTCCTCCCATTCGCCGGCTTCCGGCGGCGCCGTCTCTTCCATCCGGAATACGACGCGGCTGGCCTCCGGCCAGTGCTGGGCCTTGTCGGGCCGCAGGCCCAGGTCGATGCCGACGGTGCCGATCAGATGCCCGGCGGAGTGCAGGCGTGAATGCAGGGCTCTCTTGTCCGCATCCACGCGCAAGCGGACCGGGCCCGGAGGCAGCAGGCGCTCAGTCACGTGCAGGATGGCTTCCCCCAAGGACTCAACCGACAGCACTTTGCAATCATCGATCCAGCCGCCGTCAGCAAGCTGGCCTCCGCCTCGAGGATGGAACAGGGTAGCCGCGAGGATGGCGAAGAATCTGCCATCTTGTTCGCCGCTGCTGACGATGGCTGAGTCGCACTCGGTTTCGTCGCTCAGGTAATACAGGCGTTGTTGCATAGCATGGTTTGTTTTAATGACAAATATGTATTTGCAATTGTTTATGCTGCTTGATAATTGCGCATCTCGGCATAAGAATTGTGATTCATGGGCATGAATGATTATCAAGCGTTGTTGCAGGAAATGGCCGCATTCGTCAGGGTGGCGGATAGCGGCAGTTTTTCCTCCGCGGCGCGTCAGCTGGGCACCACGCCATCGGCCGTCAGCAAACAGATTTCGCGCTTGGAGAAGGCGATGGGCGTTCGCTTGCTGGAGCGGACCACGCGCAAGCTGAGGCTGAGCGAGAGCGGAGTGGAGGCTTGCCGCAGGTGTCGGCAGATGGTTGAGGCCGCTCGCTCGGTGATGGATGTCGGCGGGCAGCTCTGCAGCGAACCGCAGGGGCTGTTGCGGGTCAGCGTGCCCAAGGCGGTTGGGCATCGTGTTCTGCATCCGCATATTCCGGCGTTTCTGGAGCGTTACCCCAAGCTTGATGTCCAGTTACTGCTGGATGACGGCCATGTCGATTTGATCGGCGGGAATATCGACCTGGCGATAAGGATCACGGATCGGCCGCCGCCGGGCTTGGCCGGCAGGCCGTTGATGCATGTGGACCATGTGGTGTGCGCCAGCCCGGACTACCTGGCGAGACGGGGCGCGCCCAGCCATCCGCGCGATCTGGCGCGGCATGATTGCATCTATCTGGGAGAAGACGTCAACGATAACCGCTGGAAATTCATGCGTGGAGATGAGGCCACGATGGTGACGGTGCGGGGGCGATATGCCGCCAACCACAGTGGAATCCGGCTGGACGCCGCGTTGAAGGGAATCGGGGTGGGAAGCCTGCCCGGCTTCGCCGCGCGCGAAGCGCTGGCTGATGGCCGCTTGGTGCAGTTGTTGCCCGACTGGACGTTCCTGGCGTCCTATTACGGCACCGCCTGGATGTTGTATTCGCCTAGCCGATTTCCCTCCCCCAAGCTGCGGGTTTTCATCGATCACCTGCTGGACTGCCTGAAAGGCGGCGCCGGCGCGGCTGGCATCGAGGTGGGGTGAGGCCTTAGCGTATTTGCAGCGGCAGGGGGCGGATGCCGGCGTCGTCCAGCTGCAGATAGCCTCCGGCCGCGCCATGCCAGTCCTGGATCACCCAGCGGCTGGAGGCGTCATGGCGATGATGGGCCGGGCGGTGGGTGTGGCCGTGGATCAGCGTCGGCCAGCCATGGGCGGCCAGCAGTTCGCGCACCGCGGTCTCGGTGACGTCGGAAATGCCGGTCAGGCCGGTCTGCCGTTTGTTCATCTCGCTTTGCGCGCGGGCGTGGCGGGCGATGGCGTGGCGCTCGGCCAGCGGCTTGGCCAGCATCGCCTGCTGCCATTGCGGGCTGCGGCTCATCGCGCGGAACTGCTGGTAGGCGGCATCGTCGGTGCACAGCGCGTCGCCATGGCTGAGCAGGATGCGCTGGCCATGAGCGTCGATCTGCGTCGGGTCGTCCAGCAGCCTGGCGCCGCTGCGGGCTTCGAAGCCTGCGCCCAGCAGGAAGTCGCGGTTGCCGCGCATCACGTAGAGCGGGGTTTGCGCGGCGAAGGCGCGCATCGCCGCCAGCGGCGCTTCCAGATAGGGAGAGTCGTCGTCGTCGCCGACCCAGTATTCGAACAAGTCGCCCAGAATATACAGCGCGCCTATCCGGCCGCGCCAGTCGGCTAGCGTATCCAGAAACAGCTGGTTGAGCGCCGGGGTGTCGTCGGCGAGGTGCAGGTCGGAAATGAAGTGAATGGCCATGGCTGCTGTTTTATCCGGGGCAAGACAAAGCCGGGGCGGGGCCCCGGCTGGATTTTCGGCGAATCGGGCTTAGACGATTTCCGCCTTCTGGATCACCACCGGCTCCACCGGCACGTCCTGATGCATGCCGCTGCGGCCGGTGCGGACGGTCTTGATGCGGTCCACGATGTCCTGGCCGGCGACAACCTGGCCGAACACGGCGTAGCCCCAGCCCTGGGTGCTTTCCGACTTGAAGTCCAGGAAGTCGTTGTCGGAGACATTGATGAAAAACTGGGCCGACGCCGAATGCGGATCCATGGTGCGGGCCATGGCGACGGTATAGGTCTTGTTGGACAAGCCGTTGTTGGCCTCGTTCTGGATCGGTTCCTGGGTCGGCTTCTGGTTCATGTCGGCATCGAAGCCGCCGCCTTGGATCATGAAGTTATTGATGACGCGGTGGAAGACGGTGCCGTCGTAATGGCCGCTCTTCACGTATTGCTCGAAGTTGGCGGCGGTTTTCGGCGCCTTTTCGTGGTTCAGTTCCAGCGTGATTTCACCGAGGTTGGTCGTCAGTTTGATCATTGCGTTTTCCTTTGCGATGCAGCCGCGGGACGGCCTTACGGTTTAATGGTGACTTTCTGGATGATGATCGGCTCGAACGGAACGTCCTGCATGCCGCTCATGCTGCCGGTGCGTGCCTTGGCGATGCGGTTGACCACATCCATGCCCTTGGTCACTTTGCCGAACACGGCGTAGCCGGCGCCCTGCGGCGTCGGCGAACTGTAATTGAGGAAGTCGTTGTTGGCGACGTTGATGAAGAACTGCGCGGTGGCGGAATTGGGATCGGACGTGCGGGCCATCGCGATGGTGCCGATGTCGTTCTTCAGGCCGTTGTTCGCTTCGTTGGGGATGGGCGCCCGGGTCGGCTTCTGGTTCAGCTTGGCGTCGAAACCGCCGCCCTGGATCATGAAGCCGTCTATCACGCGATGGAATACCGTGCCGTTGTAATGGCCGGCCTTGGCGTAGGCGACGAAGTTGGCCACGCTCTTGGGCGCCTTGGCCGAATCCAGCGCGATTTCGATATTGCCCTTGTTGGTGGCCACCTCCGCCACCGGCGCGGCGAAGGCCAGGGCGGGCAGGGCGGCGAGAGCCAGGCTGCTGATCAGTTTCTTCATCGTTGAATGGCTTTGCAGGCTTGTTGGACAGGGCGCCGATTCTAGCACAGCCGTCCGCGGCGGATGGGCGCGCGTGCCGGGAGCGGATTAACAGCTCTTCACAAAGGCATGTCTTTCTCTTGCGGCGAGAAGAATTCGAGCTTAGACTCCACGCACTAAAAGATGCAAGCACTATCTTTTTATTCTGTTTGCATGAGGCGCCGGCCTGTCCGGCGCGCTTCATTTCAGGAATCCAAAATACAATGCAAGCCGCACCCCGCTCCCTGAGTCTGTTGTCCGTTTCCATCGCCGCCCTGTTCGCCGCGGCGCCCGCCGCGCACGCCGCCGGTTTCCAGTTGACCGAGCAAAGCGTGCTCGGCATGGGCCGCGCCTACGCCGGCGCCGGTCTGGCCGGCGACGATCTGTCCGCCGTGTTCTACAATCCGGCCGGCATGACCCTGCTGTCCGGCACCCGCGTGCAGGGCGGTTTCACCTACGCCGAAATCGACGCGCCGTTCAACGGCAGCAATACGACTACGACAGTCAATCCTGTGACTGGCACTGTCATTGGCATGAGCACGGTTTCCGCCAACGACAACGGCCGCGCGCCGGGCGAGTTCATCCCCAACGCCTACCTGACCCATCAGATCAGCGACAAGCTGTACGCCGGCATCGGCATCACCACGCCGTTCGGCCTGGGGGCGCGCTACAGCGACAACTGGGGCGGCCGCGACAACGGCATCTCCAGCTCCATCAAGACCGTGGACATCAATCCGTCGCTGGCTTACAAGCTGGATGACCGCTGGAGCTTCGGCGCTGGCGTGTCGGCGCAGTACGCGCAGGCCGATCTGAAGAAGGGCGCTTACCTGCCGGGCGCCACCGGCGAGCTGAAGGCTGACAGCTGGGGCTTCGGCTACAACCTGGGCGTGATGTACTCGTTCAACCAGGATAGCCGCGTCGGCCTGTCCTACCGTTCCAAGATCCACCATAAGGCGGATGGCGACTACACCAACTCCGGCTTCCCGACTACCGGTCCGCTGGCGCCGCTGGGCCAGCGGCTGAACGGCACCTTCGCCGGCTCCGCCGAGGTGACCGCGCCGGAGTCGCTGCTGCTGAGCGGCTACAGCAAGCTGAACAGCAAGTTCGCCGTCGGCGCCACCGCGCGTTGGACTCGCTGGAGCCGTTTTGACCAGCTGGTGGTCAAGGGCAGCCCGGCGGTGACCCTGCCGGCCGGAACGGTCGACACCACCACCCGCATCCCCAACAACTGGAAGAACAGCTGGATGTTCTCGGTCGGCGGCGATTACTTCTACAGCGACGCGCTGACGCTGCGCAGCGGCCTGGGCTACGAAACCACCCCGGTGCCGAGCGCGCAGGACCGCAACGCGTTGATCCCGGACGCCAACCGCCTGTGGTTGAGCCTGGGCGCCAGCTACAAGATCAGCAAGCAGGCCAGCGTCGATGTCGGCTACGCCTATCTGCGCGCGCTGGGCGACAAGAAGATCGATAACACGACCCACAGCCCGTTCGGCACATCTAGCCATCTGCAGGGCGAGTACTCGTCCATCACCGGCCACCTGTTGGGCGTGCAGATGCAGTACCGCTTCTGATATCCGTCCGGATATGAGAAAAGGCGCGGCTTAGGCCGCGCCTTTTTGTTTGGCCGGATCAGATCTGATATTCCAGACAGTCCTCCAGCAAGGGCACCCGGCTTTGCCGCGGCTCCATGCCGAATAACTCCATTCTGGACAGCGGTGGCGAATAGAGATGCAGAGTGACCAGGTCTTCGCCGCCATCTTGCAGATTGGCCACTTGGTGGATGTCCAGATGGCCATTGATCACCAGGCTGCCGGCGGCGAGCTCCCGGGTTTCGCGCGCGGCCAACTGGCCGGCGAGCGTGGTTTCGAACACGGTCTCGGTGGCGACGCCCTCTATCACCCTGACGCCGCACAGGCTGCCCTTGTGGTTGTGGATCTGGCTGCGCTGGCCGTTGCGCCAGCATAGCAGCAGCAGCTCGCAGCGCTCGTCGCGATAGATGCGGTTGCGGCGATAGCGTTCGTCGTCGAAATGGCGAAACGGCGCCAGATCCTGAGCGGAGAGTCGCAGCGAGCGATGGAACTGCCGGATCTGCTCCAGGCTCAGGCTGGCGTCGTGTAGGGACAGCTGCCGCAGGGACGCCGCCAAGTTGGGGGTGAGGACGCCCGGCGGAGGGAGGTAAGTGTCTTTAAGCGCTTCCATCAGCTTCTCCTTGGCTCCTGAGTGAGGGGCGGCTATGTCTAGATATCGACTATTTTGCGCGATATTAAATGGCTGTCTTATATGTACTTTGGAATAAGGCATGTGAAAAGATCACAAGGCCGCCATCCGGTATAGCTACCTGGAAATAAGCTCGAGACGGACAAAACGGTCAGCGCCGCCGCGGGAACTTCAAGGCAGCGAGGACAACGGCAGCTTCATCGTCTGTTTGATCGCGTTGAGCACAATGGTGGATTTGACGCTGCGGACCAGCGACAGTTGCATCAGCTTGTTCATCACGAAGGCGGACAACGAGGGCAGGTCCGGCACCACGATGCGCAGCAGGTAGTCGGCTTCGCCTGCCGCGGCGTAGCATTCCAGCACCTCGGGCAGCTTGTCGATGGATTGGGCGAAGTCCTGCAGCGCGGCTTCGTTGTGCCGTTCCAGGCTGACATTGGCGAAGGCCATCACCGACAGGCCGACATGTTCCGGATTCAGCGCAACCTGATAGCCCTGGATGACGCCGCTTTGCTCCATGCGTTGAATGCGGCGGCCGATCTGGGAGGCGGAAAGCGGGATGGCCTGCGCCAGCTTCTGGTGGGTGGCGCGGGCATCCTGCTGCAAGAGGTGCAGGATCTGCAGGTCGAAGCGGTCTAGTTCAATTTTGCGCATATCGTGCATATTATGACGTTTTGTGCGGCAAGTATGCGAAAAAAACTGTTTAAAGGCAAATTATGCGGTCTTTCCGCATGGTCGGCGGGCTACACTAGAGTAAATCGCCACATTCCATGGAGCCCAGCAATGAACGACCGCGCCGACTTTGTGGTGCCCGACATCACCACGCGCAAGAATGTCGGATTGAGCCACGACGCCAACGACTACACTTTGCCGCAGCCGCTGGAGCGCTACACCGCGGAAGACCACGCCACCTGGGCCACGCTGTATGCTCGCCAGAGCAAGCTGTTGCCGGGCCGCGCCTGCGACGAGTTCCTGCAGGGCCTGCGCGATCTGGAAGTGGACCATGATCGGGTGCCGGATTTCGAGAAGCTCAACGAGAAGCTGATGGCCGCCACCGGCTGGCGGATCGTCGCGGTGCCGGGGCTGATTCCCGACGACGTGTTCTTCGAGCATCTGGCCAACCGCCGCTTCCCGGTCACCTGGTGGCTGCGCGAGCCGCACCAGCTGGATTACCTGCAGGAGCCGGACGTGTTCCACGACCTGTTCGGCCACGTGCCGCTGCTGATCAACCCGGTGTTCGCCGACTATCTGGAGGCCTACGGCAAAGGCGGCATCAAGGCCAAGGCGCTGGGCGCGCTGCCTATGCTGGCGCGGCTGTACTGGTACACGGTGGAGTTCGGCCTGATCAATACGCCGGCCGGCATGCGCATCTACGGCGCAGGCATCGTGTCCAGCAAGTCCGAGTCCATCTATTGCCTGGACAGCGCCAGTCCCAACCGCGTTGGCTTTGACCTGATGCGCATCATGAACACGCGCTACCGGATCGACACCTTCCAGAAGACTTACTTCGTCATCGACAGCTTCAAGCAGTTGTTTGACGCCACCGCGCCGGATTTCGCGCCCCTGTACCGCGAATTGGCCGACAGCGCGCCGTGGGGCGCTGGCGACATCGCGCCGAGCGACGTGGTGATCAACGAGGGAGATCGCCAGGGCTGGGCGGAGACCGACGACGTTTGAATCCGAAGGCGCTGGGAGCGGCCCGGTTTTGCCGGGCTTTTTTCTTCAGTGCGTGGCGCCGCAGGAAAGGACGAGATCGTCAGCGCGGCTCAAGGATGTTTCCACGGCGATGCGCAGCGCGGCCACGCCGTCGTCCAGGCTCAGGCTGAACGCGCCTGGATGGCGCGCCGCCTGTTCCGGCAGGAAGGGCAGGTGGATGAAGCCGGCCTGGGGCGCGCCATGATGCAGCAGACCGTACATCGCGTGGTTGCAAACGAAGGTTCCGGCAGTCTGCGACACCGTGGCGGGCAGGCCGCGCTCGCGCAGCGCCGCGACGATGGCCTTGATCGGCAGCGTGGAGAAGTAGGCGGCGGGGGCATTCGGAATCACGGGCACGTCTATCGGCTGCTTGCCATCGTTGTCGGGAAAACGGGCGTCGTCGATGTTGATGGCCACCCGCTCCACGGCGATGTCGCTTCTGCCGCCTGCTTGGCCGACGGCGATGGCGACATCGGGATGCAACGCGTCCAACTGGCGGCGCAGCTCGTCCAGCGCGGCGCCGAAGGCGCATGGCAGGCGGCGCGCCGACACGCGCGCGCCCGCTATGATTTCGCCATCCAGCCGTCGGACCGTCTCCCAGGATGGGTTCACGGTTTCGCCGCCGAAGGGCTCGAAGCCGGTCAGCAGAACGGTTTTCATGCTGTTTTTCCTTAGCGGAACATCAACCAGTTCAACAATACGGCATTGACCGCCAACAAGGCCAGCGCCGTGGGCAACTGGGCCTTGATGACGGCATTCCGGTCCGGCAGTTCCAGCAGCGCCGCCGGCACGAGGTTGAAGTTGGCTGCCATCGGCGTCATCAGCGTGCCGCAGTAGCCTGAGAACATGCCGATGGCGGCCATCACCGCTGGATCGCCGTGGTGCGTTCCCACCAGGAAAGGCAGGCCGATGCCGGCGGTCATGACCGGGAAGGCGGCGAAGGCGTTGCCCATCAACACGGTGAAAAGCGCCATGCCCAGCACGTAGGTCAGCACCGCCAGCCAGCGGGTGTCCAGCGGCAGATATTGGGCGGCCAGGTGGGCGATGGCCTTGCCGACGCCGGCATCGGCGAACAATAGGCCAAGCAGCGCCAGAACCTGGGGCAAAAGGAAGGCCCAGCCTACGCTGTCCAGCAGGCGGCGGGTTTCCCGCACCGCCTGCAGCGGCGTTTCGCCGGTTAGGCGGCAGGCCAGCGCGGTGGAGGCCAGGCAGGCGATGCCCATCGCCATCAGCGTGATGTTCTTGGCGTCGAGCAGGGGCGCGTCGGCAATGCTCAATCGTTGGACGGCGACGCTTAACAACACGGTGGCTACCGGCAGCAGCAGCGAAGGCAGGAAAATCCGGTTGCCCAGCCGAGCCAGGCTCTGTTCCAGCCGTTCGGCTGACAGGCGTTCGTGCCGGCCGGGGGCCAGTCGGCCCAGCCCGGCCAGCAACACCATGGCCAGCACCATGGCGCCGGCCAGCGCGGGGGGGATGAGGTCGCCGATCAGGAACAGCAGCCCGAACAGTCCCCAGAAAGCCGCGCTGCCCAGGCGGCGCGGATTGCCGGCGTCCTTGAGGGTCATTCCGGCGACGAGCAGCAAGATGCCGCCGACCAGGCTGTAAAGAAGTGGCAGGCGCAGCATCAGTCGCCCCCTTTGGCGCGTGCGCCGCCATTGCGGCGATACTCCTGCCAGGCCAGACGGCCGGCGTGGATCAGGAAGGCGAACATCGCGGTGGGCACGCCCCATAGCGCCAGGTAGAGGGGGTCCAGCGGATGGCCGCTCTCCCGCAGGAAGGCGTGCATCAGGATGACGGCGCTGAAGGCGACAAACAGGTTTTCGCCGAAGAACAAGCCGACATTGTCGGTGGCGGCGCACATCGCGCGCAGGCGCATGCGCTGGGCCGCCTCCAGTTTGCCGTGCAGCTTTTCCCAGGCGCCTTCGGCCATCGGCGCCAGGATCGGCCGCACCACCTGGGCCTGGCCGCCCTGTGAAGAGAGGCCTAGCGCCGCGGATAGCTGGCGGGCCAGCAGGTAGACGATGAGCAGGCCGCCGGCGGTGGCGTCGCCTATGCCCTGTATCCAGCGATAGGCGCGTTCGCGCAGGCCATGGCGTTCCGCCAGGCCCACCACCAGCAAGGCCAGAAGCAAGGCGGCGGACAGGCCGCGCGTTTTCAGGAAACCCTCTCCCACTTTGGCCAGAATGTCTTGCGGCGCCAGGCCGGCCGCGGCGCCGGTGACAATGCCGGCGCAACATACCACCAGCAGCGGATTGCCGCGCAGCAAGAAGCCGGCGATGACGGCGGCGATGCCCAATAGCGGCCACAGGTTTATGGTTTGATCCATGTCTTGTCCTTGGCGGTCCAGGCCGGCTTCAGTTTGAGCGGATTGCCACGCCTCTGGCTTCCAGCCTCGCGCGCAGCAGGCGGGCGAAGCGCAGCGCGTGCGCGCCATCGCCGTGCAGGCACAGCGTGTCGGCGAGGACGGCGACGCGGACGCCGTCCTGCGTGATGACTTCGCCGCGCAGGACCAGGCTTTCAGCCTGGGCCAGCATGGCGCCGTCGTCGCTGAGAAGATCGCCGGGGGCGCCGCGCGGCACCAGGCTGCCGTCAGCGCGATAACCCCGATCGGCGAAGGCCTCCTGCCGAACCGCAAGGCCTTCGGCGCGGCAAGCGTCGATGAAGCAGCCGCCCGCCAGGCCGACAGCCAGCAGCGAAGGATTGAAGTCGCGTATCGCCCGTGCGAGTGCGTGGGCGAGCTCAGGTTCGCGCGCCGCCTGGTTGTACAGCGCGCCATGGGGCTTGACGTGGGCCAGGACGCCGCCCTCCGCGCGGACAATGGCGTCCAGCGCGCCCAACTGGTACAGCAGGCCGGCCCGGACCGCATCCAGCGGCAAGCGCATTTCGAGCCGGCCGAAGTTTTCCCGGTCGGGATAGCTGGGGTGGGCGCCGATGGCTGCGCCCTTGGATATCGCCAGTCGGACGGTGGCTTGCATGGAGGCCGCGTCGCCGGCATGCCAGCCGCAGGCTATGTTGGCGGAGCTGACCAGGTCGAGCAGGGCGTCGTCGCCGCCGCAGCCTTCTCCCAGGTCGGCATTGAGATCAATTTTCATCGCACAGCCTTTCGATTCGGCGCAGATAGCGCCGCAGTTCCTGTTCGGCCCGGACTTCATCCTCGCGGCTGGCGAGGAGGAAGTGCAAGTGACTCCCCAGCCTGGCCTGGCCTAATTGCCATAAATCGGCGGCGAGAACCATGGCTAGCCTCGGGTAGCCGCCGGTGGCCTGGGCATCGGCCATCAGCATGATGGGCTGGCCGTCGGGCGGCAACTGAATCAATCCTGGCAACGCGCCGTGGGACGGCATTTCCATGGGCTGCTCCAGGCGCAGCGTCGGGCCCGCCAAGCGATAGCCCATGCGGTTGCTGCGCGCGGTGAGCTGCCAGGGGTGGTTCCAGAGCCGTTCGCGGTCGGGGGCGGGCAGCCTGGCGTACTCCGGGCCTGGCCGGATGCGGATCCGGTTGCCCGGTTGCGGCAGCCAGACCCCCAGCCGCGGCTTCGAGAGCCGCGGTTCTCCCAGTGGCAGCCGGTCTCCATCGCGCAGCGCGCGGCCTTGCCATCCCCCGAAGCCGGCCATCAGATCGGTGCTGGCGGACTCCATCAGTTTGGGCACGTCGATGCCGCCATCCAGCGCCAGATAGGCGCGCATGCCATTGCGCGGGGCTTGCAGCGCCAGCCGCTGTCCGGCGCGAAATGGCGTGCGCCAGCCCGGCCATACCGGCATTCCATCCAGGGTGGCGGCACAGTCGGCGCCGGCCAGCGCCAGCATGCCGTCCCGGTGCAGCAGGAAACCGGCGGGAGGAAGCGTGATTTCCAGGCCGGGAGCGTCAGGCGGGTTGCCTGCCAGGCAGTTGGCCACGGCCAGCGCCAAGCCGTCCATCGCGCCGGCGCGCCCCACGCCGAGATGGCGAGAGCCGAAACGGCCCTGATCCTGCACGGTGGCCAGCGGGCCTGCCTTGGTGATTTCCAGCACTATCCAAGCTCCATGGGAATGAAACGAACCCGATCGCCCGGCCGCAGCGGGCAGGGGGGCTGTCGCGCGGGGTCGAACAGCCGCATGTCGCTGCGGCCTATGATGTGCCAGCCGCCGGGAGAGGCCGCCGGATAAACCGCGGTTTGATCGCCGCCTATCGCGACGGAACCGGCAGGCACGCAGGGGCGTGGCGTGTCCCGGCGCGGCATGGCCAGCGCCGGGTCCATTCCGCCCAGGTACGCGAATCCAGGCAGGAAGCCCATGAAGAATACCGTGTAGCGGCTTGCCGCATGGCGGGAGATGACATCCGCCGGATCCAGGCCGCAACGGCGAGCCACGGTTTCCAGGTCGGGGCCTGAGGCGCCGCCGTAGCGGACCGGAATTTCCACTTCCCGGGAGGTTTCGGCCAGGGCGTCGACTTGTCGCCAGAGACGGCGCAAGCGCGCCGGCCATCCCGCGGGATTTGTCCCCGGATGGAATTCCAGCGTCAGATTGTTCATGCCGGGAATGATTTCTCTAAGATCCGCATGTCCTTGCAGTTGTTCGGCCAAGCGCCAGATGCCGCGCTGGAGGTGCAGCGTGGCGGGAGGCGGCAACTCCAGCGTCAGCGCCTGGCCGCCCAGCCAGTGAATGAGGGGAGATGAGGGAGAGTCGGAAGGCATCGCGTGCGGGATGGCGTGAATTCAGAATATGGTTATGATAATGGGTTAGTTTGCGGTGATGATGCAATGTCGAGAATTTCTCGTCAATTTGTCTTGAATGGGCTTCGCCGCCGCTTGGTGGCGCAATATGGAGAGAATGGGTGTCAACGATGCAAGATTCGCCGAAGATCGTGTCCTCGCAGCATCTGGTTTCCGAGCGCAGCCCGGAGCTGTCGGAGTTCGAGTTCAGCCTGACTGTGGTCAACAACGCTTTCCATCGCTGGATGGTGCGTTGCATGGCCGCGGCGGGCGAGAAGGATATGACGCCGACCGAAGTGCTGCTGGTGCATCACGTCAATCATAGAGGGAGGCAGAAGAAACTGGCCGACATCTGCTTCGTGCTGAACATGGAGGATACCCATGTAGTGTCCTACGCGTTGAAGAAGCTGGTGAAAATGGGTTATGTGAAGAGCGAGAAAAGCGGCAAGGAGGTGTTGTTCTCCACCACGGAAAGCGGCCGCCAGTTGTGCGAGCGCTATCGCCAGGTGAGAGAGCAGTGCTTGATGGCGACGTTGGGCGACGGCGGCATCGCCAATCCGCTGATCGGCGACATCGCCCAGTTGATGCGCACGCTGGCCGGCGTTTACGACCAGGCGGCCAGGGCGGGAGCCTCATTCTGATAAAGGCGCCGGTGGCCGCCCCATGCGTTTCCGGCGGCGGCCACCGCCAGCCGGACGAGCCGACGGCAAGCTGAATCGGGCCGGCGCTTAGATGACGGCCCAGATCGCGAAGATGGCGGCCAGTATCAGCACGCCGGTCAGAATCTGGGACGTGCTTTTTTCCTTCTGCAACGCGCGCTTCATGCTGTCGTTCGCGCTTTCCAGCTTGTCCAGCTGCAGTTGAAGCTGGGAACGGGCCTCATCCTGGCCGGCCAGCATTTTCAGCATCTCCTCTCCGCCGAACTCCTTCACCGCCTCCTTGTTCCACACCCCCAGCAGCTTGTTCACCTTATCCTTGAAGTAGAGCGCGGTGCGTTGCGAGGGGTCCTGCCAATCGAACTGGAAGCCTTGCCCGGCATAGAACGCGTGGCATTGCAGCCGCTCTTCCTCGCTATGGTTTTGTCCCATGGTGATCATGCCGGGGTTGATCGCGTATTCGGGGCAGGCGCTTTTGGCCCATACGATGACGTTGGCGAACAAATAGGTGTCCAGGCCGCAACCGGCAAGACCGGGGCTGGCCTGCACGCCGGCTTTGGGGCCGAAGGTGACGGTCTTGCTGGGACGGTCCACCCGCACCCAGGCGAGGTTGTAAACCGCATGAAAGCGGCTGTCGTCGCCCTCCAGCGGTTGCCAGTGAGTGCCGTCCGATCGTGCGTAGCCGCGAAACTGCAAGCGGAAGTAGTCCGACTGGGCGGTCATCGCCCGGCTGCGTTGCAGGATGCCGTAGATGGGACGGCCATCGCCGTTCAGCGTCAATATGGTTTCGCCAAGAGGAAGGGCAAGAGTGGCCAGGGTGACTTCGCTTTCCGGCGGCGGCAGCGGAATGTCTTCCGTCGGCTGGGGATGTTCATTGCTCTTGGTGTTGTTCGCAGTCATGTACGCTCTGTCGCTGGTATTCGTTTGCCTGGCCCTGCATGGCGCGCCAAAGCCATGGGCATGCGGATTCTATCCTACATTGTAGGGGAGCGCGCTTGCGCTTGCCGAGAGCGGGAGGTTGCGGTGCGGTACATCGGTTTTTTCGCATTCCTGGCGTGCCGGGTCTTGCCGGCGGTGGCCGGAGAGGCGTGCGGCAAGCCGATTCAGGTAGGGTGGGACGAGTGGCCGCCCTATCATTACCAGGGCCGCAGCGGGCAGCCTTCGGGCTACGCGGTGCAGTTGCTGAACCTGGCAGCGGACAGGCTGGGTTGCGAGCTTGTTTACCGGAAACTGCCTTGGCCGCGCACGATGCAGCAGTTGCGTCTGGGGCAGGTAGACGCTGCGATGCAGGCGCTGAAAACGCCGGAGCGGGAGGCCTTTGCTTGTTTCGCCCCCGGCTACAGCCCCACCATCGTTAGGTTGTGGACGCGGCGGGACGCCGCCGGCCGCTGGTCCATCCGCCAACTCAGCGATATGGCCGGACAAGGCGAGTTGCGGCTGGGCGTGACGCGAGGAGACAGCTACGGCGCGCAGATAGACCAATGGCTGAAGACGCCGCCGGCCAACGTCCATGTCGATATCAGCGAGACGCTGGAAATCAGCCTGCGCAAGTTGCAACTGGGGCGCACGGACATGCAACTGGCCACGATGGCGACCGCGCCGCGCGAACTCGCCCGCTTGCCGGCGGAGCCAAGGATAGAGCCGCTGGCGCCAAAGTGGCGGGCGGGAGAGGGCGAATACGCGTTCAGCAAACGCAGCGTGCCCGAGTCCGTATGCCAGGCCTTCGCCAAATCGCTGCAGACGTTGCGGCAGGATGGCACGGTGGGCCGTCTGTACCGGACCTACTTCTCCATCGATTATCCCGATCCCTGAGCGTCCGCGCCATTGCGCCGCTGGCCGCTGCGCGATCGAAAGGCGCCGGCCTCAGGTGCGCAGCAAGGGCAACGTGGCGAAGCGGCCGCCCAGCACGTTGCGGCTGTCCTTGCCCCACCAGCCGTCTATCGCCGTGGCGTAAACTTGGCGGAAGTCTATCGCGTGCGGCAGATTGCCCTCGCTGACGCCGGCTAGCTGCGGCGTTTGGCCGTACAAGCCGCCGTTGACGCGGCCGCCCAGCGCGAAATGGACGTTGGCGGTGCCGTGGTCGGTGCCGCGGTTGCCGTTCTCTCGCGGGCGGCGGCCGAATTCGGCGTATGTCAGCGCCAGCGTGTCGTCCCAGCGGCCCAGCCGCGTCATCTCGCTTCTCAACTGCGCCAATCCGTCCGCTAGTTCAGCGAGCAGCCGTCCTTGTGTCGGCTGCTGGTTGCCGTGGGTGTCGAAGCCGGTCAGCGTGATGCGGGCGACGGCGATGTCCACGCCGCGGGCCAGGGTGTCGGTCAGCGTGCGCACCGCCACGCCGAAGCCGCCCTTGGGCTTGGGGCCGGCGGTGGGGGCTTCGCTCGGCGCGGTGCGCGGCAGCGGCGCCAGGCTGGCGGCGGCCTGGCGGATGTCGCCTTCCACTTTCAAAATATGCTCCAGCGCCGAGCCGGCGTGGCCGGGCGGCTGGTCGGCCACCAGCTTGGCTTGGCGGGCGAAGTCTTGCGGATTGGACAGCACCACCGCGCGCGCGCCGCCGTCCAGCGGCCCCAGCACCTGGCTGGATAGCACCACGCCGTCGGCGGCGAAGTTCTTCGGCGTCGGCTGCTCATGGAACAGCCGGGTCAGCCAGCCTTCGCTCAGGTATTGCTGGCTGGCCGAGGCGGTGTCCCAGATCTCGATCGAGCGGAAGTGGGACAGGTTGGGGTCGGGGTAGCCGACGCCCTGCAGCAGCGCCAGCTGCTTGTCCTGCCACAGCGGCATCAGCGGCGCCAGCGACGGATGCAGGCCGATGTCGCCGTTGATCCGCAGCACTTGCTCGCGGGCGACGGCGATGCCGGGGCGCAGCCGGTAGTAGTCGGCGCTGCCGTAGGGAACCACGGTGTTGAGGCCGTCGTTGCCGCCCTTCAGCTCCACCAGCACCAACAGGCGCTTGTAGCCGGCGGGCGCCAGCGCCCAAGACAGATTGGGCAGCACGGTCAGCATCAGGCCGGCGCCGGCCGCTTTCAGGAATTCGCGTCGTTTGAACATGGCGGGCTCCTCATTCCACCTGATAGGCCGGGTCCAGCAGCAGTTGGGCGATGGCCTTGGCGCCGCTGGCGTTCGGCGGCAAGGGGTTGGCCGGCGGCACGGCCAGCAGCAGCCGCGCGGCGTCGGCGGCGGTGCGGACGCCGTAGACGGCGGCCCATTCATCAGGTTGCAGCTTCATCGAGTTCAGCCTGTTGCCGACGAAGCGGCGGATGCGCGCCTCGCGGCCGGCCATTTCGTTCAGGCTGCCGTCGGCCTGGGCGTAGGCGTCGCGCGCCGGCGCGGCGTCGCGGGCGATGCGGTCCAGAAACTGTTTGCGGGTGAGCAGGGTGGAACTGTTGATCCAGGCCTCGCCGCCGGGCCAGCCCTTGACGTTGGGCGGCGCGAACACGTCCTGGCCCAGCTGGCGGTTCAGGCCGGCGATCACTCGCCAGTCCGGCGGATTGAGATCGAAAGTCACCAGCGTGCCTATGGTCAGCTCCACCGGCGATTTGACCAATTGGCCCTGGCTGCGCCAGAACTGCGGCGTCAACAGCAGCGCGCGCATCAAGGGCTTCAACTGGTAATGGCTGCGGCGGAAGTCGGCGGCCAGCTTGTTGACCGTGGCGGCGTCGGGCGTCGGCGACACGAAGTTGCGCCACAGCTTGTTGGTGACGAACACCGCGGTGCTGGGCTGTTGCAGCAACAGGTCGATCACGTCGTCGCCGTTGAAGTCGCCGCGCTGGCCGAAGATGACTTTCTCGCCGGCGTCGCGCAGCCGCGGGCGGACGATGAACTGGTCGTCGCGGTCCAGGCCCCAGCCGGTGAAGGCGCGGGCCGCCTCGCGGATGTCCTGCTCGCTGTAGTGGCCTTCGCCCAGCGTGAACAGTTCCATCACCTCGCGGGCGAAGTTTTCGTTGGGCTGGTCCTTGCGGTTATTGGCGGTATCCAGGTAGCGCATCATCGCCGGATCGCGCGCCACGGCATGCAAGAGCTGGCCGAAGTCGCCCAGCGCGTAGTGGCGCAGCAGCAGGTTCTGCTGGTACATCATCTGTGGCGAGCGCACCTTGTCCAGCGCCGACACGAAATGGTTGTGCCAGAACAGGGTCATCTTCTCGGTCAGCGGCGACGGGGTGTCGCGCATTTCGGCCAGCCACCAGCTGCGCAATTCGACCACGTGCTGGTTGCGCTCCTGCTGCAGCGCTTTTTTCTGTTCCTCGGTGAGGCCGGGTTGACCGGGGCGCTCGAACGGCTCGTTGGCCCAGCCCGGCGGCGGCGTCGCCGCCTGGGTGCGCGCGCCGGCCAGTATCTTGTCCACCGCCGCCTCGCGGCTGAGCGGCGCGAGCCCCTCGATCTGCGCAGGATTGGCGCCGAAGCCGGTGCGCGTCAGCAGGTGGCGGGCGCCGTCCGCGCCGATGCCGGCCAGCGAGCATAGCGGCAGGCCGAGCAGGGCGGAAGCGAGCAGTATTCTTTTGATCATGGGTTCACCGCGGCAATCCGTTTGCATAAGCGATTGATTGTGAGCATAGAGGGCAGTCTTCGCTCCGGTATTAAGCGGACCAGCCAGAGTGTTAAGTTGTTTGCGCATCTGGGCTATACTGTCGCCCTGTCACCGGGGGTGCCCTGCAAACGGGCTGAGAAACACCCTGAGAACCTGATCTGGATCATGCCAGCGGAGGGAGCGTGATGAAGCGGAACCTCGTCCGCCTTGCCTGCTTGCTCCGTGGCCGTACCGCGCGGAGATTGTCTATGAAGCTGTTCCCCAAACTCGTCGTCGTCGCTTTGAGCCTGGCCGGCCTATCCGCCCAGGCCGCCGAATTGCGCGTGCTCGCGCACAGTTCGTTCAGCGTCGACAAGCCGCTGCTCGCCGCGTTTGAAAAGCAGGCCGGCGCCAAGGTGTCCATCATCAAGGCCGGCGACGCCGGCGAGATGGTCAACAAGCTGATCCTGACTAAGGGCAGCCCGATCGCCGATGTGGTGTTTGGCCTCGACAACAGCCTGATCGGCAAGGCCGAGCAAGCCGGCGCGCTGGCGCCGCTGCCGGCGGAGCTGGCGAAGGGCGGCAAGGTGAGCCTGCCGGGCGCGGCCGCCGTCGATTACGGCTATGTGACGCTGAACTACGACAAGGCCTGGTTCGCCAAGAACAAGCTGCCGCTGCCCAAGACCCTGAACGACCTGGCGCTGCCCGCCTACAAGAACCTGCTGGTGGTGGAAAATCCGGCCACTTCCAGCCCGGGCCTGGCTTTCCTGTCCGCCACCATCCATGCCTTGGGCGAGGACAAGGCCTTCGCCTTGTGGGGCAAGCTGCGCGACAACGGCCTGAAAGTGAGCAAGGGCTGGACCGAGGCCTACTACACCGACTTCTCCAAGAACGGCGGCAGCCGGCCCATCGTGGTCAGCTACGCCGCCAGCCCGGCGGCCGAGGTGTTCTACAGCAAGGACAAGCCGGCCGACGCGCCGACTGCCAATCTGCTGCTGCCGGGCTCGGTGTTCCGCCAGGTGGAGGGCGCGGCGCTGGTCAAGGGCGGCAAGGAGCCCAAGCTCGCCCGGCAGTTCATCGCCTTCCTGCGCTCGGACGCGGTGCAGAAGGACATTCCGACGCGGATGTGGATGTACCCGGCGATGGACAACATCCCGTTGGACCCGGTCTACAAGCACGCCGAGCAACCGGCCGCGCACGACACCCCCGACAGCGCGACGCTGGCCGCCAAGCAGCGCGGCTGGGTCGGCCGCTGGACGCGGGTGGTGCTGAAGTCAGGACAGTGATCCGGCGATGACTTGCCCGGTTTCGCCTCTGTTATGATCCGGGCAAGTTCACCTGGAAGCTCATTCATGATCGATGACATCGCCAGCCCCCGCCTGATCCTGCGCCATCTGGACGCGGATTTTCTCGAATCCTGCCTATGCGGCGACATCGACGCCGCCGCGGCGCGGCTGGGCTGCCGCCCGGCCAACGGCTGGATGGAGGAGACGGCGCTGATGGAAATGCGGCTGGCCGACATGGCGGCGGAGCCCGCTTACGCGCCGTGGTCGGTGCGGGCCTTGCTGCGCCGCGACGATCTGGCCATGGTCGGTCACATCAACTTCCACACGCGGCCCGGCCATCCTTATTTGAACGGCTACGGCGACGTGGAGCTCGGCTACGCGGTCTATCCCGCATTCCGCCGCCAGGGCTATGCCCGCGAGGCCTTGCTGGCGATGGCCGGCTGGGCCGCGCAAAGCGGCGGCGTGGCGAAGCTGGTGTTGTCGATCGAACCCGGCAATCTGCCGTCGCAGGCGCTGGCCGCCCAGCTTGGCTTCGCCAAGGTGGGCCAAGTGCGCGACGACGACGGTTGCGAAGACGTGCTGACGGCTGATTGGCCGTTGCCTGGAGCTTTTGTTTGAAGCCATCCGCCGTGCCCCGGCTGATCCTGGCCGGACTCCCGCTGTCCTTTCTCTTTTTGCTGGCCGTCGCGCCGCTGGCCCGATTGTTGGCCGAAGGCGGCCTGCAGTTCAACCCCGCCTTGCTGGCCGATGACTACCTGCGCTGGCGGCTGTTGTGGTCGCTGATCCAGGCCGCGGCCAGCTGCCTGCTGTGTCTGGCTCTGGGCGTGCCGCTGGCCTGGGTGCTGGCCCGTTACCGCTTTGCCGGCCGCGCGCTGCTGCTGCGGCTGCTGATGCTGCCCTTCGTGATGCCGACGCTGGTGGCGGCGATGGGCGTGCTGGCGCTGTTCGGGCCGCGCGGCGTGTTCGGCGTCGATCTGCAGGACACGCCGTGGCTGCTGCTGTACGGCAATCTGTTCTTCAATCTGCCGCTGGTGGTGCGCGCCGGCTGCGACGGCTTTTCCCTAGTGCCGGCCAGCCGGCTGGCCGCCGCGCGCACGCTGGGGGCCACACGCTGGCGGGCATTCTGGCGGGTGGAGTGGCCGGCGGCGCTGCCGTGGCTGCTGTCCAGCCTGTGTCTGGTGTTCCTGTACTGCTTCTCCGGCCTGGGCTTGGCGCTGGTGCTGGGCGGCCAGCGCTACGCGACGCTGGAGGTGGAGATCTACACCCTGGTCGCTTACGAGCTGAATCTGGCCGACGCCGGCGCGCTGGCCTTGCTGGTGCTGCTGACGTGCGGCGGCATCGCCGCCGTCTACGCCGCCCTGGCGCGCCGGCTGGCCACGGCGGCCAAGGTGGAGCCCTTGCCCTTGCGCGCGGCGGAAAGCGTGGGGGAGAGGATGGCGCTGGGCGCCGCGCTGTCCATGCTGCTGCTGTGCAGCGGTTTGCCGCTGTTGGCGGTGCTGTGGCGCGGTTTGGGCGCGGAGTCGTCCTGGCTGGCGCTATGGGATGAGGAAAGCCGGCTGGCCTTGTGGAACAGCGCCCGTTTCACCGGCATGACCGTATTGGCCGCCGGCGCGTTGGGCCTCGCCCATGCGCTGGCCTGCGGGCGCAGCCTGGCGTTGCGCGCTTCCATCTTCCTGCCTTTCGTCGCTTCGCCGGTGTGCGTGGCCTTCGGCCTGCTGCTGTTGTATCCGCAATGGAGCGGGGCGCTGGGCTTGCTGATGGCGGCCTACGCGTTGCTGGCTTATCCGCTGGTGGCCAAGGCGGCGTTGGCGTCGCTGGACGGCCAGCCGCCGCACTGGCGGGCCGCCGCCCGCAGCTTGGGCGCCGGTCCGTGGCGGACTTTCCGCCGGGTCACCTGGCCGCTGCTGCAGCCGGCGCTGCGGCGCGGGCTGGCTTTCGCCGCCGCCACCGCGGTCGGGGAGTTCGCCGTCACGCTGTTTTTGTCGCGGCCGGAGTGGCTGACGCTGACCACGCTGATTTACCAGCGGCTGGGGCGTCCCGGCCAAGCGAACGCCGACGCGGCGATGCAGCTCTCCTGCGTGCTGATGTTGCTGGCGCTCATTGTTTTCTGGATCATCGAAACCGCCGGCGGCGCCGGCCCGGAGGAGAGCGGCCATGCTGACGCTGCGAAACCTGAGTAAGCGCTTCGGCGAACGCGTGGTGGCTGACGACGTGTCGCTGGAATTGCCGGCTGGCGAGACCTTGGCTCTGCTGGGGCCGTCCGGTTGCGGCAAGAGCACGCTGCTGAAAATGATCGCCGGCCTGGAACGGCCGGACGGCGGCGCGCTGGCCTTCGACGGCGAGGATTTGTCCCGGGTGCCGCCGGAGCGGCGAGGCTTCGCGTTGATGTTCCAGGACTTCGCGCTGTTTCCGCATCTGGACGCGCTGGGCAATGTGATGTTCGGCTTGATCGAACAGGGCGTCTCCAGGCGCGACGCGGCTAAACGCGCGCAGGCGATGCTGGCCCGCGTGGGCCTGGCCGAGCACGGCGCGCGCAAGGTGTGGACGCTGTCCGGCGGCGAGCAGCAGCGGGTGGCGTTGGCGCGGGCGCTGGTGACGCGGCCCAGGCTGCTGTTGCTGGACGAGCCGTTCTCCAGCCTGGACGCCGATCTGCGCCGCCTGCTGCAGCGCGAATTCCGCGCGCTGCTGCGGGAGGCGGGCATTCCGGCCATCATCGTCACCCACGACCGCGACGAGGCGTTCGCGCTGGCGGACCGGGTGGCGGTGTTCAAGGACGGCAGGCTGCTGCAATGCGCCGCGCCGCGGCAATTGCTGGCCGCGCCGGCCGATGCCTGGTTGGCGCGCTTCATCGGTTTCGACAACGTGCTGGAGCATGCGGCGGTGCCGCCGGGGGCGATTTTGCTGGGCGACGATCAGCCGCCGGCGCGCATCGTCGAACTGACGCCGCTGGCGGACGGCCTGCGGATGAGGGTGGAGGCCCAGGCCGGCCCGCTGGCGCTGATGCTGTCGGCGCGGGAGGCCGAGTGGCAGGGGGACGCGCTGTTCGTCGGCGGAACGCTGGGCGTCGGCGTCGACGAATCACGCTTGCTGCGCTTTTCCTCGCTCAGTTCTTGACCTGTCCCCACACCTTGGCCAGCAGGCGCAGCAATTGCTGCCGCTCCTGAGCGTCCAGGTGCTCGGTGAGCCCGGCGCAGGCGCGCCAGAAATCCGGCAGCGCCTGCTCCAGCAGCGAGCGGGCTTCCGGCGTCAGGCTCAGCTGCAGGCTGCGGCGATCCGCGGGGTGGGGGTGGCGGGCGATCAACCGGCGCTTTTCCAGCCAGTCCAGCAGGCCGGTGGCCGACGCGCGGGTGATGCCGAAATAATCGGCGATGCTGGACGGCGTCGGCGGCTCCGCGCCCAGCCTGCCGTCTTCGAACAGGCGGAACAGCAGCAGCACGTGCAGCTTGTTTTCCGAAATGCCCAGCGGCGACAGGTGTTGGTTCAGGCGCAGCAGCACATCGTCGCCCAGCCACAGCAGCAAGAGGCCCGCGGCGGCGGCGTCCTGCGGCGTGCCGGCGTCGGCGGTGTCCGCCATCAGTTGCAGATGGGGCGCCATCGCGGCGCTGGCGTCTTGCGGGTGTCGTGCGTCCATGAGGATTCGCCTGGCTGGGTTGTGGCTATGTGATGGGCCGCGATGATGCTAGCTGAAAAGACGCGGCGAGTCGAACTCCGTTCCCGCATATTTTATTAGTTTAACTAATTATATGTTTGTCGTATTATGTGGCGCCGGCATGCGCCGGCTTCACATGGAAAAGGAACGGAGATGGCTATCGAAGTGCAGGCTTTGCATCATGTCGGCTTCAGCGTGCCCAAGCATCAGGTGGAGGCGTTGCAAGCTTTTTATGGCCAGTTGTTCGGTCTGGAGGCGGATCCGTCGCGCTGGCGCATCCCCGGTGTGCCCGGCTGCTTCCTCGATCTGCCGGGCGCCACCCAGCTGCACATCATGGGCAATGACGGCGTGTCGCCGTACGCGCAGGGCGAGGGGCAAGACCCGGTGAGCAACCATGTCGCGCTGACGGTGGCCAGCCTGGAGCAGGCGGCGGCGGAACTGAAGGAGAGAGGCATCGCCTTCTTCAGCCAGCGCAGCGTGGCGGCGGACAGGCTGGAGCAGCTGTTCGTCCGGGACCCGGCGGGCAATTTGCTGGAGCTGAGGCAAGGCGCCGACTGAGCCGCGCGCGGATGTCAGAGCGTCCGCCGCAGTTCGCTGGGCGTCAGGCCGTAGCGTTGGCGAAAGCGGGCGGAAAAGCGGGAGGCTGACGCGTAGCCGCTAGCCTCGGCGATGCGGGCAATGGGCAGCAGGCCCGCTTGCACCTGCTGCAGCGCATGTCCCATGCGCACCTCTTCCAGCACGCGTTGAAAACCGCAGCCTTCTGCGGCCAGCCTGCGGCGCAGCGTGGACGCGCCCAGGTTGAGCCGGCGGGCTACGGCTTCCACGCGCCATTCGGCGGAGGGGTCCAGCGCCAGCAATTGCCGTAGGCGTTGCGCCAGTTCCGGCGCTGCCGGACGCAGCAGCGGGCCGACGGCGCCGTCCAGCGCCAGGGCCAGCAGCGCGCCTTCCGCGTGATGTTCGCGGATTTCCGGCGGCGCCTGCTCGCGCAGGCTGTCGGTAAGCAGACGCCAGGCGGCGGCTAGCCGCGCGCCCATGGCGGGGCATAGCTCAAGCCCCGGGCGCTGGCGCAGCAGCAAGGGGCCGTGCCGTTGGCGGAAGCGGTCCAGCAAAGCCTGCGGCAGGCTGACCATGTCGGCCAGATAGCCGTCTGCTCCCGGCAGGTTGGCGATGTCGAGCTCCAGTCCCGCCGGCAGCAGAATCAGTTGTTCCGCCCCGGCCGACATGTCCCGCTCGCCCAGCCAGATCCGCTTGCGTCCGCTGCGGACATGGCACAGCGTCGCCGTGAATATCGGCACCCGGCGGATCCGTTGCGGCAGCCGGGCCCGGACTTCGCCAGCCTCGACACGGCTTTCGCGGTGGGCGATTTCGGACATCAGCGGCCGTAGGTGGCGGTGATCCGGGCCGTGCCCAGCGCGTTGGCGTTCAGCATGTAGCCCACCAGCGCGCCGCTGGCGTTGGCGTCCAGCGGCAGCTTGTCGGTCTTCAGCGCCCATACCGTGAATTGATAGCGGTGGGGCTTGTCGCCGACCGGCGGGCAGGCCCCGCCGAAGCCGGCCTCGCCGAAGTCGGTCCGCCCTTGAGCCGCGCCTTCCGGCAGCTTGCCGGCTTGTCCGCCGGCGCCTTCCGGCAGCGAGCCGACATTGGCCGGAATATTGACCACGGTCCAGTGCCACCAGCCGCTGCCGGTGGGCGCGTCCGGGTCGTAGACGGTGACGGCGAAGCTTTTGGTGCCGGCCGGCGCGCCGCTCCACGATAGCTGCGGCGAGACGTTGCCGCCTTCGCAGCCGAAGCCGCGGTAGACCTGTTTCAGGCTCAGCGGCTTGCCGTCGGCGATGCTGGAACTGGACAGCTTGAAGGCGTCGGCATGGGCGGCCAGGGGCAGGGCGAGCAGGCTGGCGATCATCAAGGCGGTGCGCATATCGGTTCTCCTGTGGCTAGGTTGTGGGCACATCTTAAGTGCCGGCGCGCGGCTCGGCTGTGCCGAAACGCTCGTTGGCGGCGCGGGCGCGCTCGCCGTCGACTTTAGCAGCGCGGCTGCGGAATGGGTATGATGCCCGCGCAGGGAGGAGAACATATGTTGAAACGGCTGGCGTTGAGCCTGATCCGGGTGTACCAGCGGCATTTGTCGCCGCGCAAGGGCTTTGGCTGCGCCTACCGCGGCGCGACCGGGCGGTCGGGGTGTTCCGGGCTGGCGTACCGGGCGATACGACGTTATGGCGCGTGGCGCGGCTGCAGGATCGCGCGCGCGCGTCTGCTGCGTTGCTCGGCCGCGGCCAATATGCCGGCGGCTCGGCGGCGGCAGGCTGGCTATTGCGATCCGCCATGCGGTCCGGACTGCCTGAGCCTGGAAAGTTGCGATGGGTGCTGGGGAGAGGCGGCCTGCCGCTCCGGAGAATGCCTGGCGCATATTTGGCCGGACTGGCGGCGGAGCCGCCGCCGGGAGCGGGAGGCCGGCGATTGATCAAGCGGTGACCGCGTTCTCGCCGTAAGCGAAGCGGCGCAAGCCGTCGCCGGCCAAGCGGTAGCGTATCCATTCCGCCTGCGGCTTGGCGCCTATCGATTCATAAAAATCTATCGCGGGCTGGTTCCAGTCCAGCACGCTCCATTCGAAACGGCCGCAGTCCCGTTCGCAGGCCAGACGCGCCAGGTGCTTGAGCAGGGCCTTGCCTGCGCCCGCGCCCCGCCTTTCCGGCGTTACGTAAAGATCTTCCAGATACAGACCGTTCTTGCCCAGCCAGGTGGAGTAACTGAAGAAATAGACGGCGAAGCCTGCCAGTTGGCCGTCTACTCTGCACATCAGCGCCTGGGCCTTGGCGGCAGAGCCGAACAGCGTGGCCTCGATGTCGGCGACGCCGGCTTTCACTTCGTGCTCGGCCCGCTCGTAGATGGCCAGTTCGGTGATGAAGCGGTGAATCTCGGCGGCGTCCTGCGGCTGGGCCGGCGTGATGGAAATCTGCATGCGTCGTGTTCCCTGAATAGTTGAAATGTCAGTTTCGGACATCTTAGTGCACGCATTAGAATGAAAACAGTGCATTGTTTTCAGTGAAATATGAAAATTATTCATCCAAATCTGCGCGGCCTGGATCTGAATCTGCTATTGCTGCTGGAGGCCTTGTACCGCACTCGCTCGGTGAGGGACGCCGCCGACAGCCTCGCGATCAGCCCGTCCGCTTGCAGCCACGCGCTGTCGCGGCTGCGGGAGGCGCTGAGCGACGAGCTGTTCATCCGGGTGGGCGGCCGGATGCGCCCCACGCCGCGGGCGGAGCAGCTGGCGCCGGTGGTGGAGGCGGCGTTGGCGCTGTTGTCAGATGGCTTGCGGCGCGGGGCCGGTTTCGATCCGGCCAGCAGCGAGCGGCAATTCGTGCTGGCCGCCACCGACTACACCGCTTTCGCCGTGCTGCCGGGCTTTCTGAGCCGGATGCAGGCGCTGGCGCCGCGGCTCAGCTTCCGGGTGGTGCAGGCGGAGCGCAAAGTGCCGCTGGACGAACTGTTGGCAGGGAGCATCGATTTCGCGCTCGGCTATTCGGAAGAGGGCGGCGCGCAGTCGGGCGACGTCGAGGAGTTCGATTGGCCGGAGGAGGAGTATGTGGCGATCGCCAGCCGCGGCCACCCGCGCATCGGGGACCACCTGAGTCTGGAGGGCTACCTGGCGGAGCGGCACGCGGTAGTGACGCCGTGGAACGAGCCGCGCGGCGTGGTGGACCAAGTGCTGGAGCGCATGGGCCTGGCGCGCGAGGTGGCGCTGCAACTGCCTTCGGTGCTGGCGGCGCCTTTCATCATCGGCGGCGGCGAGTGGGTCATGACGCTGCCGCGGCGGGCCGCGCTGCGCATGGCGGAGGCGGCGGATGTGCGGCTGTATCCGCCGCCGTTCTCTGTCCCGCCATATCGCTTGAAGCTGTACCGCCATCGCCGGCATGCCGGATCGGCCGCGCACGACTGGGTGTGGACGCAGTTGACGGGTTGCGGGCTGAGCGGCGACGCGGCATGAAAAAAGGCCGGCATGGCCGGCCTGGATGGGTTTTTTCTGCGCTATCCGGCCAGCCAGCTGCCGGGGTGGGATTCCAGCCAGAGCTTGATATTCTTGGCGTCGTTGACGCGGGCGGAACTGGCGCCGGCGTCCAGCAGCACGAAGATCAGCGGCTGCGAGCCGACAGTGGCCTGCAACACCATGCAGCGGCCGGCTTCCTGGATGTAGCCTGTCTTCTGCACCGCGATGTCCCAGTCGCCTTCGCGCACCAGCGCGTTGCTGTTCTTGTATTGCAGCACGCGGTTGCGCACCGAGACGATCTGGTGGCGCTCGGTGGTGGTGAATTCGCGGATCAGCGGGTATTTCTGCGCGGCCTGCACCATCCTGGCCAGATCGGCGGCGGTCGAGGTGTTGCGCACGTCGAGGCCGGTGGGGTCGTGGAAGATGGTTTCCGTCATGCCCAGGCTGCGGGCCTTGTGGTTCATCCGCTCGATGAAGATGGAGGTGCCGCCGGGGAAGGTGGTGCGCGCCAGCGTGGCCGCCGCGCGGTTTTCCGACGACATCAGCGCCAGCAGCAGCATTTCCTGGCGGCTGAGCGTGGTGCCGACCGCCAGCCGCGAGGTGGTGTGCTTGACCCGGTCGATCTCGGCGTCTGACACCGTGACGTCCTGATCCAGCGGCACGCCGGAATCCAGCATCACCATCGCGGTCATCAGCTTGGTGATGGAGGCGATGGGCATGCGCTGGTGGGCGTTCTTTTCGTAGAGAGTTTCGCCGGTCAGGCCGTTGAGTATCAGGGCCGAGTGCGAGTTGAGCCTGGGAATGGTGTAGCCCGCCATTTCGCTGGCCACCAACACGCCTTGAGGCGAAGCCGCCAGCACCGGCATGGCCAGCGCCGCCGATACCAGCAGGCTTGCGATTTTCTTGATCATGCGTCACTCCATTGTGCGCTTATTTTTGGAGGGAACCGGACAGCATCGTCATGGCATCGTCCCGCAAAATCGGTCAAGATGTTGACATCATTTGCTGTAGACACCCGTTGCGTCCTGTTTGCATTTTAAACAATGTCACTGCTCTGTGTAGAGCAAAAAAACGGTGTTCCACAAGGGAAAAATGCGCGAAATCGCCGGTATCCGGCGGCGGGGAGCAAACGGCGGCGCGCAAGATGGTGAGGTCGGGCGGATATGGGCGTAAAATCAATCTTTTCGCCATCGCCCGGACCCGCCATGCTGCTTACTTTCCCCGACAGTCCGTTCCAGCTGAACCAGCCTTTCCCGCCGGCCGGCGACCAGCCGTCCGCCATCGAGAAGCTGGTGGAGGGCTTGTCCGACGGCCTGTCCTACCAGACGCTGCTGGGCGTGACCGGCTCCGGCAAGACCTACACCATGGCCAACGTCATCGCCCAGACGGGACGGCCGGCCATCATCATGGCGCACAACAAGACGCTGGCGGCGCAGCTGTACAGCGAGATGCGCGAGTTCTTCCCGCATAATGCGGTGGAGTATTTCGTCTCTTACTACGATTACTACCAGCCGGAAGCCTACGTCCCCAGCCGCGACCTGTTCATCGAGAAAGACTCCAGCATCAACGAGCACATCGAGCAGATGCGCTTGTCGGCCACCAAGTCGATATTGGAGCGTCCCGACTGCATCATCGTGGCGACGGTGTCGGCGATTTACGGCATCGGCGATCCGTCCGACTACCACCAGATGATTCTGCATCTGAAGGAAGGTGAAACCACGCCGCAGCGCGACATCATCAGCCGCCTCACCACCATGCAGTACAGCCGCAACGACATGGACTTCGGCCGCGGCACCTTCCGCGTGCGCGGCGACGTGATCGACATCTACCCGGCGGAAAGCAGCGACACCGCGCTGCGCGTCAGTTTGTTCGACGACGAAGTGGAAACGCTGACCCTGTTCGACCCGCTCACCGGCACGACCAAGCAACGCGTCGGCCGCTTCACCGTGTTCCCGTCCAGCCACTACGTGACGCCGCGCGACACCGTGCTGCGCGCCTGCGAAGAAATCAAGGACGAGCTGCGCCGCCGCATCGAGTGGTATCAGAAAGAGGGCAAGCTGGTGGAGGCGCAGCGCATCGAGCAGCGCACCCGCTTCGACCTGGAAATGCTGTACGAGATGGGCTTTTGCAAGGGCATCGAAAACTACTCGCGCCACTTTTCCGGACGCGGCCCTGGCGATCCGCCGCCGACGCTGATCGACTATCTGCCCAAGAACGCGCTGATGTTCATCGACGAGAGCCACGTCACCGTGCCGCAGGTGGGCGCGATGTACAAGGGCGACGCCGCGCGCAAGGCGAATCTGGTGGAGTACGGCTTCCGCCTGCCGTCCGCCGCAGACAACCGGCCGCTGAAATTCCACGAGTTCGAGCAATTGATGCCGCAGACCGTGTTCGTGTCGGCCACGCCGGCAGTGTATGAGAAGGAGCACGCCGGCCAGGTGGTGGAGCAAGTGGTGCGGCCGACCGGCCTGGTGGACCCGCAGATCGAGATCCGTCCGGTGGCGACTCAGGTGGACGATCTGCTGTCCGAAATCCGCGACCGCATGGCGCGCGGCGAGCGGGTGCTGGTCACCACGCTGACCAAGCGCATGGCCGAGCAACTTGCCGATTACTACACCGAGCACGGCATCAAGGTGCGCTATCTGCACAGCGACATCGATACCGTCGAGCGGGTGGAGATCATCCGCGACCTGCGCCTGGGCATGTTTGACGTGCTGATCGGCATCAACCTGCTGCGCGAAGGCCTGGACATTCCCGAAGTGAGCCTGGTGGCGATCCTGGATGCCGATAAAGAAGGTTTCCTGCGCAGCGAGCGCAGCCTGATCCAGACCATAGGCCGCGCGGCGCGGAACCTGCGCGGCAAGGCGCTGCTGTACGCCGACCGCATCACCGACTCCATGAAGAAGGCGATGGACGAGACCGAGCGCCGCCGCGCCAAGCAGATGGCGTTCAACGCCGAGCACGGCATCACGCCCAAGGGCGTGGAGAAGAAGATCAAGGACATCATCGACGGCGTCTACAGCGTCGAGGCGGAGCGCAAGAAGCTGGTGGACGAGGCCGCGGTGGCGATGATGGACGAAAAGACGCTGGCCAAGGAGATCAAGCGGCTGGAGAAGGACATGCTGGAGGCGGCGCGCAATCTGGAGTTCGAACGGGCCGCGCGCATCCGCGACGAATTGAAGCAACTGAAGGAAAAGGCCTGGCTCAACGATTTGTGAGCGCTTGCCTCGCGTCTGTCTTCCCAGCCCGCGCCGATATCCGCGCGGGCTTTTGTTTTGCGCGGCTCAGCCGTGCTCCAGCAATTCCGGCGGCAGCATGGCGAGTTCGGCGCGGAAGAAACTGCGCTCGCCGCGCCGCAATTGCGGCAGCAATTGCTGAAGCTGATGCGCATGGGCGCAGGCCTGGCGGCTGAGTCCGTGCTCCCAGGCCTCGAACCACAGCGCCTCCAGCAGCAAGTTGGCCAGTTGCAGCGGCGTTAGCGGCAGCCGCCCTTGGTCGTGTTCCTCTAAGGTCGCCTCCGCTGCGCCAGCCCAGCTGCGGTAACCCTTGGCGGCGGAAAAGGGGCTGGGCGAAAGCGCCAGCGCGTCGCGCAGCGCCTGCGGCGGAAACGGTCGCGCGGCCTGGAAGGCGGCCAGCGGCGGGCGCTTGCGCTGCGGACAATCGCCGCGGGCGATGCGCAGCAGGAAGACGACGTTCCAGGCTGAACCGTTGCCGACGCCGAAACGGTCGCAAATCCACTCGGATAAACCCAGCCAGCGCATGGCCAGGCTTTGCATGTCCGCCGCGGCCAGCGCGCGCTTGGGATCGGTCAGGCCTTGTTTCCAGAACAGCCACAGGCACCAGCCCAGATTGGCCGCCACGTGCTGGGCGGCGTCGATGGAGTCGGCTTCGTAGGCGGCTTCCAGCGCCTCGGCCAGGTCCCGCAGCGCGGCTGCCGCGCGCGCCGGGTTCTGCCCGGCGATGGCGGCCTGCTTGTGCAGCAGTGCGCCCAGATTCAGGCACTCGAAGCGGACCCGCGGGTTGTAGCGATAGACAGGTTGCAACTCGCCTGGGCCGCTTAACTGGGCGAGGCAGGCTTCGGCGCCATCGGTTTCTCCGCGCGCGTAATGGTCCCAGGCGCGGGCGACGCAGGCCATCGCGGCGAAGGTGGGCTGGGCGGTTTCGAAGCGGCGGCCGTCCAGCACCCGGCCTAATTTTTTCAAGGCCAGCCGGCTGTCGTCGAATTGCGCGCTGCGGCGCCAGGCCAGGCATTCCTTGGTCAAGGCCAACGCGTGCTGGAAGTCGTCGCGCGCGTCCAGGCTGGCGGCGTGGAAGGAGGCGGCCACCTGGGGGCCGGCTAGCCGGCCCATGCCGTCGCGCTCGTCGCGGATGGCCTGGCTGAGCCGGCTCCAATAGTCCAGCCCGCGCGTCAGCGCGTCCATCTGGGCGATGGCGTCCGGCGCGCAAGGAGGCTCGGCCTCCAGGCCCAGAAACCGCTCCAGTTGCCAGCGGTCGGCGGCGTGCCCGTTCACCAGGAAGTCCAGTCGGGCGCAGGCATCGGCGCTCAGCCAGAACGGGCCGCGGCTGCGGCCGTCCGGGTTGAGCAGGGCGACAGGCTCGCGCCGCGGCGCGCCCCAGCCTACCGTTACGCCCCAGGCGGCGAAGTCGGCGAAGGCGCGCGAAACCAGCATCCGCGGCGTGCGGCTGGCTGGGAAGCGCTGGCGCAGCGTCTGGATCGACACCATGCCGTCCTCGTGCCGGGCGGCATGGCAGAGGCGAACCAGCAGCCACAGCGACTGGAAGCGGGCGGGTTTGCCGGCGTGGCGATACGGGGCGGACAGTTCGAAGCGGATGGGGGCGTTCATGGCTTGGAGTTACGGAGGTTACGACCGGCGCGGTTTACCTCGGCAGGCCTGGCTGGCTAGAATCTTGCCAAGATCGCGGCCTGGCAGGGACTCGCGGTTTGAGCGGCGGGTGAGCGGCAAGTTCCCATTGGATAGCGCGCGGCGTTGCGTCTGGATTTGTAAAATTCATGGAAATCAAAATGCGCAAATTATTTAAATTTGGCGGCGCGCTGCTGGGCGTGGCGCTGGCGGCCAGCGGCTGGGCGGCGGGCGGCATCAGTCTCAAGCATGTGAAGGGCGGCGTTTACCTGGCGGAAGACGGTTATTTCGCGAAAGAAAACTCGGCGGTGTATGTTGGCGCGAAGCACGTGACTGTGGTGGGCGCCACCTGGACGCCGGACACCGCCCGCGAGTTGGCGGACAAGATACGCGCGGTCACCGGCAAACCGATCACTGAGGTGATCAATCCCAACTACCATACCGACCGCGCCGGCGGCAATGCGTACTGGAAGTCGATCGGCGCCCGCATCGTTTCCACCCGGCAGACGGCGGAAGCGATGCGCCGCGGCTGGAACGACATCGTCGCTTTCACCCGCCAGAGTTTCCCGGATTACCCGGCGCTGCCGGCCTCATTGCCGGATCGGGAATATCCCGGCGATTTCGAGCTGCAGGGCGGCAGGGTGAAAGCCTTTCATCTGGGCGCGGCGCATACCCGGGACGGCATCTTCGTTTATTTTCCGGAAGAGAAAGTGCTGTACGGCAACTGCATCCTGAAGCGGGAGCTGGGCAATCTGCATGAAGCCGATCTAGCCGAATATCCCAAGACGCTGGACAGGCTGGAACAAAGCGGCCTGGACATCGACACCATCATCGCCGGCCATCTGGACGCGCTGCATGGGCCGGAACTGATCGGCCATTATCGCCAGTTGCTGCGCCGGGAAGCCTCGGCTGGCGCGGCGAGGCCGCGCTGACGCTCATTCCTGCCAAGCGGGAAGGCCCTGCACGGCCTCTACGGTCCAGTCGCCGCGGCGGCCGTAGATCAGGTTGAAGGTGGCGTGTCCCTGGCGGGCGTCGCAGACGGCCGCGCCTTCCCTGCAGCCGGCGAAATCGATGACCGAACCCGCGCGGTGGAGGCCGACGCCGGCGTAGAACAGCGGCAACGGCGCGCAATCGACGTCGAGGCCGGGACGGGCGTCGATGAAGCTGGACAACACCATGCGGCCATCGCCGGTGCGCACCGCCTGGCCGACGTTGCAGAGGCGGCGCGCGGCGTCGTACTCGGGAATGCTGATGCGGAAGGCATCGTCGCCGACATCGGCCAGGTGGCGGGCGGGGCTCAACTCGGGCTCGGGCTCCAGGCGCATCGCGACGGCGTTGGGCGCAGGCTGGCCGCGGCGGCTGGCGCGCACCGGCTGACAGGACAGGGCCTGGCCGGATGGCATGTCGGACAGCGGCCAAGGCTCAATTCTGGCCTGGGCGGCGGCGAAGCAAGACGGCAACAGCTCCAGGATCAGGATGGCCCCGGTTTCCGCGATGGGCGGCAGCGCGCGGTGGTAAAGGCTGTTGCTGTAAACCGGCCCCTCGGCGCCGGCGTAGCGCGCGGGTTGCTGAAACAGGAAGAAATCCTGCGTGCGTTGGCTGTTGTTGAGGATATTGATGGTGTAGCGAGCGTTCATTCCCATTTCCGGGTGTGTGTTTTTCACCGCTTGGCGGCCTGCCGCGGCTGCGCGGCATCCGCTGTCTACAGCAGCAAGCGTGCCAGTTTGTAAATGATTGTATTCATTGCGCTTGTCCTGGTCCGCTAGCCGTCGAAGTGGACGGTTTCGTCCGGTTCATGATTTGGACACGGACGAAACGGCGCGTCGGCGGGCTTGCCATTCGCAAGGGCATTGGCATAATCCCTGCCGTGTCGAGCGCGCCCGCCGGGCGCGCCGCTTGCGCAAGGTGGCCATGGACATTCCCACGCATGACGCACCCCAGCCGCGGATCGGAGCCGATCCGGCTGAACGGGTGATAGGCCAGTCGGCCGTCTTCCAGCGCCTGCTGCAATTGGTGCGGCGGGTGGCGCCCACCGACAAGACCGTGCTGATATGGGGGCCGACCGGCGCCGGCAAGGAGGTGATCGCCCATGAGCTGCATCGCCACAGCCGGCTGGCGGGCCAGCCTTTCATCGACCTCAATTGCGCGGCGATCCCCGAGCATCTGATGGAAGCGGAGCTGTTCGGCCATGCCCGCGGCGCCTTCACCGGCGCCCAGGGCAGCCGGGTGGGGCTGTTGGCCCAGGTCGGCCGCGGCACGCTGTTCCTGGACGAGATAGGCGAGCTGCCGCTGGCGCTGCAGCCCAAGCTGCTGCGGGTGCTGGAGACGCGCAGCTTCCGGCCGCTGGGCTCGGTGGAAAGCCAACATTTCGCCGGCCGCGTGGTCGCCGCCACCCACCGGGACCTGCAGGCGGCGGTGCGCGACGGGCGTTTTCGCGAAGATCTGTTTTACCGCCTGTCGGTGTTCGTGCTCAGTCTGCCTGGCCTGGATCAGCGCCGCGACGACATCCCCGCCCTGATCGATCATTTTTCCGCGATGCAGCCGCGGCCGCTGCGCTTCTCCTCCGACGCGGTATCCCGCCTGCGGCAGGCCCGCTGGCCCGGCAACGTCCGCCAGCTGCGCAGCTTGGTGGACCGGCTGGGGGTGCTGGCCGACGGTCCTCTGATCACCGCCGACATGCTGGGCGAGTTTCTGGAGCCGCAGATCCACCCGTGGCAGACCGATGCCGGCGAGTTGGCCGACGCTCTGCTGGCGCTGCCGGGCGAGAACAAGCTGGAGGCGGCGGAGACGCTGTTGCTGAACCGGGCGCTGCAGCTGAGCCACGGCAACAAGACCGCCGCGGCGCGCATGCTGGGCGTCGGCCGCAAGGTGGTGGAGCGCAGGCTGGGCGCCCGCGCCGACCAGCGCCAGCGGCTGCGCGAGCTCCTGGCCGAGGGTGGGCGCCTGATCGACGGCGGAGATTTCGCCGCTGCCGCGCGCGAGCTGTCGCGTGGGTTGTCGCTGCTGGAGGGCGCGTCGTTGCAGCGGGAGGCGAAAGAGGAGCACTTCCATCTGTTGCGCCAGCTCGGCATTTGCCACAGCGCCCAGCACGGCTGGTCCAGCGCCGAGGCGATGTCCTGCTATGAGTCGGCGCTGGCGGTGGGGAAGGGGCTGGAGTGCGAGCCGGAAATCATGTCCATCCTGTTTGGCATCTGGACCAGCCAGCTGATGTCGCTGGAGCTGGACCGCGCGCGCGGCACTGCCCAGCAAATGCTGCAGCGCGGCCAGGCCACCGGCGACGGCAGCGCCCTGGCCGACGCCCATTTCGCGATGGCCAACACGCTGTTCTGGCTGGGCGATCACGCCGAGGTGCTGGCTTGCCTGGATCGCGGCGGCTTGCTGCGCGGCGGAGCGGGCCGGCGCATGGGCACCCAGGGTTTCGACCTGAGCGGGCTGGTGCTGACTTTCGAGGGGCTGTCCGCGTTCCAGTTGGGGCATTTCAGCCGGGCCAGGCTGGCGCTGGAGGCGTTGCTGGCGCGCCGGCCGGAGGAAGATCAACCCTTCAGCTACGCCATCGCGCTGCAAGGCGCGGTGTGGCTGGCCTGCCTGTTCGAGGACGATAGCCTGGGCAAGCTGGCCGGAGAGATGGAACAGCTTTCGCGCCGGCACGGCTTTGCTTTCTACCTGGGCATCGCCCAGTTTTTCCAGGGCTGCGAACTGGCCAGGCGCGGCGAGCACCCGCAGGCGGAGGCGGCGATGGAGGAGGGATACCGCGGGCAGATGCTGCGCCATGGCGGCAAGCTGTTCCACTCGGTTTACGCATGGAAGCGCTGCGAGCTGCTGCTGGCTACCGGCCGCGCCGACGAGGGGCGGCAACTGGCCGAGCACGCGTTGGAGCTGGCGATGGCGCACAAGGAGCGCGCCTATCTGGGAGAGCTGTTGATCGCGCGCGCGGCCGCGTTGCGGGCGTTGGGCGACGAGGCTGGCGCCGAGCAGGGCCTGCGCAGCGCGCTGACCATGGCAGAGGCGCTGGGCGCGGCCCCGTCCCGAGTGGAGGCCGCGACGCGCCTGGCCGGAATGCTGGCGGCGTCGGGCAGGGAAGAACAGGCGCGGGCGGCGCTGGCGAATGCCTTGCGGGCCTGCGACGGCCGCATGGAGCCGGCTCATCCCGTGCTGCAAAGGGCGCGTCGGCTGCTGGGCAGCTTGCCGGGCGGACGCGCCGACTACAACGCGAGAACAGGTGCTAACCATGGCTTTTGAACTATCCTCCCGCGATCTGGAGCCCTTGCTGCAAGGCGCGTGCTTTTTCGGCAGCGGCGGCGGCGGGACCATGATCTCCGCCCGCCACCTGGCGGCTAACTTCCAGCGCGGCGAATATTACCCGACCGACAAGGTGCGGGTGGTGGACGTGGACGAGGCGACCGACGGCGATTGCGTGATGGTGGCCTATATGGGCGCGCCGGACGCGATCAACCAGGTGCAATGGCCGAACGGGCCAGTGGAGGCCGCGCGCGCCGCGCAGCAACGGCTGGAGTCGCAGGGGCGCAAGCTGGCTTACGTGGCGGCGCCGGAAAGCGGCGCGCTGGGTTTCGTGGTGGCCAGCCTGGTGGCGGCCAAGCTGGGGCTGGCGGTGGTGGACGCCGACGGCGCCGGCCGCGCGGTGCCGTCTTTGCCGATGCTGACCTACGCCGCCGCCGGCGTGCCGCCGACGCCGGCCTTTCTGGCCGGGGAGAGCGGCTTGTGCGTGGAGCTGGGCGTGCGCATGCCGCCGCCGGACGGCCAGCCGCAGGAAGACGTTTCCACCGTGGTGGAGCAGATGCTGCGTCCCATTCTGACCAATCCGCAGTTCGGGCAATTCGGCGGCCTGGCGATGTGGATCATGTCGCCGGAACAACTGGGCGGCGCGCTGCCGGTGCGCGGCACCCTGAGCCGGGCGCTGAAGCTGGGCCGCGCGCTGCAAGGCGGCGAGGTGAAGACCGCGGAGGCGATGCTGGACTTCCTGCGCCGCGAGCTCGATATCAAGGGCAAGCTGCTGTTCGGCCCGGCGACGCTGGCGTCGGCCGAGGTGGCCACCGCCGGCGGCTTCGACCTGGGCAAGGTGAGCCTGGAGGACGGCGAGCGCCGCTGCACGGTGCTGTACCAGAACGAATCGCTGCTGGCTTGGGACAGCGCGGTCTCCCATCCGCTGGCGACTGCGCCGGACGCCATCAGTTACTTCGTCGAAGGCGATGGCCAGCATGTGTTCAGCAACGGCGACCTGTCGGGCGATGACCATGGCCTGGACCCGGCCGTGCGCGGCCGCAAGGCGGCGGTGATCGCATTGCCGGCCGCCGCGCCGCTGCGCAAGGGCCTGATCCTGCAAAGCTTCGCCGACGAGCTGGCGCAGCTTGGCTACCTGGGGCCGTACGCGCCGGTGGATGCCAATCCGGAGGGCGCGCGATGAGCTTGCGCGTCTGCGTGCTGGTGCCGGTGGGCGTGGACACCTTCAACCAGCCGATACTGGAATCCATCCGCCCGGTGATCCCGGCCGACGTCGAGGTGGAGGTGCGCAACCTGCCGCGCGGCACCAGCCACATCCAGGACCGCATAGACTGGCTGGCCAATGGCCTGGCCGTGGTGGAGACGGCGCTGCAGCTGGAGCGCGAAGGTTTCGACGGCATCTGGCTCAGCGATTTCGACATGTGCGGCGTCGAGGCCGCGCGCGAGGCGGTGAACATCCCCATTGTCGGCGGCTTTCCGACGGCGGCGTTCAGCGCGCTGCTGCTCAGCCAGCGCTTCTCCATCGTCACCGTATTGCAGTCCACGCTGGCGATGCAGCATGGCCACGTCCAGGCTTACGGCCTGCAGGATTCGTTCAGCTCGATCCGGGCGATAGACTGCCCGGTGGACCAGCTGTCCAATATGGATGTGGTGGTGCCCAAGGTGTACGAGTGCGCGCTGGAGGCGGTGCGCCGCGACGGCGCGCAGTCCATCCTGCTTGGCTGCACCGGCTTCGTCGGCGTGGCGCGCCGGGTGGAGCAGCTGCTGGAGGCGACACTGGGCTGCTACGTGCCGGTGATCGATCCCAATCAGGCCGGCTTCAGCCTGCTGCTGTCGCTAGTGAGGATGCGGGTGCGCCCCAGCCGGCTGTGTTACGGCAAGGAGTCGCTGCCGGTGATCACCTCGCTGTCGCGGCAGGCCTGACGGTTTGCCGATGAACCATCCCCGCTGCGGCGGGGATTTTCTTTCAGGCGCGGGCTTCGGCCAGGTGCCGTTTGCGGAAACGCTGGGCCAGCATCGCGCACACCATCAGCTGGATCTGGTGGAACAGCATCAAAGGCAGCACGATGGCGCCGATCGCGTGGCCGGCGAACAGCACCTTGGCCATCGGCACGCCGCTGGCCAGGCTCTTCTTCGATCCGCAGAACAAGATGGTGATCCGGTCTTCGCGGCTGAAGCCCAGCTTGCGGCCGGCCAGCGAGGTGATCGCCAGCAGCAGGCCGAGCAGGATGGCGTTGACCGCCAGCAGGCCGGCCAGCGCCGCCGCCGGCGTCTGCCGCCACAGCCCGCTGATCACCGCCGCGCTGAACGCGGTGTACACCACCATCAGGATCGACCCCTGGTCCACGTATTTCAGCAAGGCCTTGTGCTGGTCCACCCAGCCGCCTATCCAGCGGCGGGCGATCTGGCCGGCGATGAAGGGCAGCAGCAACTGGTAGACGATGTCCAGCGCCGATCCCATGTTTTGCGCCGCGCCGCCGTGGCCGGCCACCAGCCAGCCCACCAGCAGCGGGGTGATGAAGATGCCCAGCAGGTTGGACGCGGTGGCGCTGCAGATGGCGGCCGGCACATTGCCCTGGGCCATCGAGGTGAAGGCGATCGACGACTGCACAGTGGACGGCAGCATGCACAGATAGAGCACGCCCAGGTACAGCTCCGGCGTCACCAGCGGCGTCAGCGCCGGTTTGAGCAGCAGGCCCAGCAGCGGGAACAGCGCGAAAGTGGAGGCCAGCACGGTCAGGTGCAGCCGCCAGTGGCCGGCGCCGGCTACCACGGCCTCGCGCGACAGCTTGGCGCCGTGCAGGAAAAACAGCAGTCCGATCGCCAGATTGGTGGCCAGGTTGAGGATCTGCGCGGCCTGGCCGGAGCAGGGCACTAGGCTGGCCAGCGCGACAGTGGCCAGTAGCCCGGCAGTGAAGGAATCCAGCAGTTTCATGGCGTGGAAAGGAGATATCGACGCGGCTATTGAAACGCGGATCAATTAAGAATACAAATGTATTTATCTGATGAATTGATGTGAAAAATATATGAATTTCACGCTGCGGCAACTGCGAGCGTTCTGCATGGTGGCGGAGCATGCCAGTTTCAGCCGGGCCGGCGATGAGCTGAACCTGAGCCAGCCGGCGGTCAGCCGTACGGTGCGCGAGCTGGAGCAGGCGCTGGAACTGCGCCTGCTGGACCGCACCACCCGCGAAGTGGCGCTGACTTCGACCGGCGCGCGGCTGCTGCCCAAGCTCAGGCGAGCGCTGGCGGAACTGGACGAGGTGCTGGACGAGACGCGCAAGGAGGGCGAACAGGCCCTGGGCAGTGTGCATGTCGCCAGCAGCCCGACCCTGTCGGCCAGCCTGATGCCGGCCATCGTCGCCGCCTGCCGCGAGCGCTATCCGCAGTTGGGACTGTCGCTGCACGATCAGGTGCAGCGGTTGAACGTGGCGGCGGTGCGCGGCGGCGAGGTGGATTTCGGCTTGGTGGTGGAGCCCGAGGATTGCGAAGATCTGGAGCAGGAAACGGTGCTGACCGACGACTTCTGGCTGGTATGCCCGGCCGACCACCGGCTTGCCGCGCGGGAGCGGGTGGCCTGGCGGCAGCTGGACGGCGAAGCGCTGGTGCTGCTGGACGGCAGCTCCGGCAGCCGGCCATTGATAGACCGGTTGCTGCGCGAGCATGGACTGGATTGTCCGGTGGCGCAGCAAATGGGCCATTCCCATTCGGTATTCCGCATGGTGGCGGCTGGCATCGGCGTCAGCGTGTCGCCGGGTCTTGCCATGCCGCTGCCGGAAGGCTGCGGCCTGACGGCGCGTCCGCTGGTGCCGAGAGCCGGGCGCCGAATCGTGTTGATCCGCCGACGCAAGCGGACGCTGTCTCCGGCTGCGGAACGGGTTTGGTGTCTGGTGTTGGAGATGCGGAAGCTGCTGGAGACGCTAGCACCTGCAGCGTAGAAGGCGCCGGCCCGGACGCCGCCGTATCGGCGAGTCCGGGCGGGGGGAGCGGCTTATTGCGCGGTATTGGAGGCCCAGACCGGAATCTTGGGCTCGTAGATCACCAGATTGCCGTCATCCTGCATGGTGACGAAGCTTCCCGGCTTGCCGTTGGTGCCGGAGGCCCACAGCGGCTTGCCGTGGAAGTCGTACAGCACAAAGTTGCCGTCGGTCTGCATGATGGCGCGCATCGCGTCCTTGCCATTGGTGTTGGAAGCCCACAGCGGATGATGGTTGGCCATCCGGTATAGCACCAGATTGCCGTCGCTTTGCAGAATCAGTTGGTAGGCGCCGTTGGTGGACAGCAAGTATTCGTTGATGCCCAAAACTTGGTTGGGGAGAAGAGTGTTTGCCATGATTGCCGCTCCTTGAAATGAATGTGTCAGGGAAAGCTTGAGGCAGTAAAGCGATGTGGATAGCGCAGGCCGGCTTTATTCTTGTGTCGACATGTCGTCATTCACATGCTGGGCAAATTTTATTTGCAGAGGCATTGCATAGCAATATATGACTGATTTCGATTTATATATTGGCGCTATTAATGTGTTGTTCGTGGCATAAGGGACAGTTTTTTGTTGTATTTCAGCTAGGTTAATTCCTATCTCATTTTGATTTGGCGTGAACAGTAGATGAATTGCCATTTTCTGGTGCTGCGGCATGGTGGGCTGGCATGGCATTTAGTGTAAGACGGAATTATCGACCAGAGGATGATTTTATGGCCTCTGCTTTTTCGCCAGACAGGTGCCGCGCAAAACTTTCGAAGCGTGTTTGGCGTGGGAGTGGTTTGGCCGCGCATTGGCGTAGCTGGCTGCGATGTGGTTTTCGTGTCAAGATGCGAGTGTCGCGCGATAATTTCATCAATGGCAATCCTGATTCTGATGAATGGCCGGACAGGGCGGCGCGAGGTTTGAATCAAGGGGAACTGTATGATCGAAAAGGATGTTTTTTCTATCCTTTTTGTATGTCATGGAAATATATGCCGCTCTCCCACCGCGGAGGGCGTGATGCGAGGAAAGCTCGCGCATCGTGGTTGGCAAGCGCGCTTCCGCATTGATTCCGCCGGCACGCACGGCTACCACGTGGGCGAAGCGCCGGACGCGCGCAGCGCGCGGGCCGCGGCCGGGCGCGGCTATGATTTGTCAGCGCTGCGGGCGCGCAAGGTGGAAGACGCGGATTTCTCCGGCTTTGACCTTATCCTTGCGGCCGATTGCCACAATCTGGCCGATCTCCATCGCCGCTGCCCGCCAGAAATGGCGGGGCGTCTGCGCCTGATGCTGGAGCCGTTGGGCGAGGGGCGGGAGGTGCCGGATCCCTACTACGGTGGTGAGCGCGGTTTTGAACAGGTGCTCGATCTGCTGGAGGCCGCCTGCGACGCCTGGCTGTTCCGCTTGGGCGAAGATCCGCACCGAGGTCCGGCAGACCGGACGCCGCTCGCCTGCTAAGCTATCTGAAACAACCCCGCGCCGCCCGGCGGGCCGCCATTGGCAGCCGAGCGCACCCTGTCCGCAAGGGAAAAACATGGCCTTGACTTCGCGCGAGCGAGCGAACAAGACTCCGTTGGAAATCGTGCCCAGCCATAGCGCGGACGTGATTCTGCCGCGCCAGCCGACCAAGACGCCGCTGGCCAGCCAGACCGTGATCGTCATCGGCTCTTCCACGGGAGGCACCGAGGCGCTGCGCACGCTGCTCACTTCGCTGCCGGCTAATATGCCGCCCATCCTGATCGCCCAGCACATGCCGGAAATGTTCACCCATTCATTCGCCCAGCGGCTGGATTCGCTGTGCCGGTTGCGGGTGAAGGAGGCGGAAGACAATGAGAGGCTGCAGGCGGGGACCGTCTACATCGCGCCCGGGCATTCCCATTTATTGATCAAGAGCGCGCCGACGATAGGCTATAGCACCTCGTTGAACAATGGCCCGGCAGTCAATCGCCACCGGCCATCGGTGGATGTGTTGTTCCGTTCGGCTGCCAATCTGGTGGGCAAGAACAGCATAGGCGTCATGCTGACCGGCATGGGGCGCGACGGCGCCAACGGCATGCTGGAAATGCGTCAGGCCGGTGCCTGGAATATCGCCCAGGACGAAGCGAGCTGCGTGGTGTTTGGCATGCCCAAGGAGGCGATCGCCATCGGCGCCACCCATGAGGTGCTGGGTTTGCCCAGCATCGCCCAGAGGCTGGTCGTGCTGGCTCATCAGCGCCAGCCATCGGTATAACCATAATAAGAAGCATTGGACTGTATGAAGTATCTTCCGATTTTGGTGGTCGAAGACGACGCCGACCTGCGCGAGGCCATTGTGGACACCTTGTCTCTGGCCGGCTATCCGACGCTGGAGGCCGCCGATGGCGGCAGCGCTTTGCAGACGCTGGCGCAGGAGCCGGTTGGGCTGATCGTGTCTGACGCCCAGATGGCGCCGATGGATGGTTATCAGCTGTTCGAGGAGGCGAAGAGGCGTTATCCGGGCGTGCCCTTCATTCTGATGACCGCCTATGGCGTGATCGAGAGGGCGATCGAACTGCTGCGCGCCGGCGCCGCGCATTACCTGCTGAAGCCCTTCGAGCCGCAGAATCTGCTGGCGGAAGTGGGGAAGCATCTGTTGGCGATGCCGGAGGACGATGGCGGCGAAGTGGTGGCGGAGTCCGCCGCGATGCGGCAGTTGTTCGCGCTGGCGGGACGGGTGGCGCAGAGCGAGGCCAGCGTGATGATTTCCGGCCCCAGCGGCAGCGGCAAGGAGGTGTTGGCCCGGTACATTCACCGGCACTCCCGACGCGGTGAGGGCGCGTTCGTCGCGGTCAATTGCGCGGCGATTCCTGACAATCTGCTGGAGTCCACGCTGTTCGGCCATGAGCGGGGCGCCTTCACCGGCGCGGCGCAGGCATTGCCCGGCAAGTTCGAGCAGGCGCAGGGCGGCACCATCCTTTTGGATGAGGTGACCGAGATGCCGCTGCCCTTGCAGGCCAAGCTGCTGAGAGTGTTGCAGGAGCGTGAGGTGGAGCGCATTGGCAGCACTCGCGCCATCAAATTGGACATCCGGGTGCTGGCCACATCCAACCGCGATCTGCAGGCGGCGGTGGAGGCGGGCAATTTTCGGGAGGACCTGTATTTCCGCCTGAATGTCTTTCCGCTGAAAATTCCGGCTCTGGCGGAGCGGCGAGACGATATTCTGCCTTTGGCACGATTCCTGCTTAAAAAACATGCGGAGGCCGCGGGCCGCGCGTCCCTGGTGTTTTCCAAGGATGCGGAACGTCATTTGACGGCCTATAGTTGGGAGGGTAACATCCGCGAACTGGATAATGTCGTGCAGCGGGCGGTGATTCTTGCCGCCGGGGCGGAAATTATTGCCGCCGACTTGATGCTGGACGATATTGCTGGCGTGGGGCAGTTTACCCGGGCGGAGTCCGAAATGGACAGTTCGGCGTCGGGTGAAACCGACATGAAAACACTTGAAAAACGCCATATTCTGGAAACATTGGCGGCGGCCGGCGGCGTAAAGAGGCTGGCGGCCGAAAAGCTGGGCATCAGCGAGCGCACCTTGCGCTACAAATTGCAGCGTTACCGCGATGAGGAAGCTGCGGATGCCGATGGAAATGTTCCGGAGAGCGATGGCACGGAGTAGCCATGTCAGTCAATAACATCGACCAGTTGCTTGGCGAACTGAAAAGCGCGGCGGCGCTGGCTTCGGGCAAGCAGGCGCCGGCGGCGCAGCAAACGCCGCAGGTCGACTTTTCCGACGTGCTCAAATCGACGATTGAGCAGGTCAATTCGGCGCAGCAGACTTCGGAGGAGATGCAGAAGCAGTTCCAGTTGGGCGACAACAAGGAAGTCAATCTGCAGGACGTGATGGTTTCCCTGCAGAAAGCCAGCCTGTCGTTCCAGACGATGGTTCAGGCGCGGAACAAGCTGGTCACCGCGTATCAGGAAATCATGAATACCCAAGTCTGACGCTGTCGGCGGCCACGGCCCGGCGGCGGCGGACCTAAACCACAAACCACCGTATGGCTGATCTGGCAGAAGAAAACGCTACTCCAGTTTGGCGCGCGCGACTGAACGAGGCGGGTGACCGCTTCAAGGCGCTGCCCAACAACCGAAAAATCCTGTTTCTCACGGCGTTGGCCGCGATTTTCGCCGTCGTCGTCGGCGCGGTGGTTCTCAACCGCACTCCATCTTATAAAGTCCTGTTCTCCAATCTGGCCGATCGCGATGGCGGCCAGGTCACGGCCGCGCTGCAGCAGATGAATATCCCTTATCAGTTGGGCGAGGGCGGCGTGATCTCGGTGCCGGCCGACCGCGTCTACGACGTGCGGCTCAAGCTGGCGGCCCAGGGCTTGCCCAAGGCGAGCGGCGTGGGTTTCGAGCTGATGGACAACCAGAAGTTCGGCATCAGCCAGTTTGCCGAGCAAGTCAATTACCAGCGTTCGATCGAGGGCGAGCTCGCCCGCACCATCGAGGCCATATCTTCGGTGCAGAGCGCCCGCGTCCACATCGCCACCCCCAAGCAGAGCGTGTTCGTGCGCGAGCAGCAAGCGCCCACCGCCTCGGTGATGCTGCAGCTCTATCCGGGGCGGATGCTGGATGGAGGTCAGGTCGCCGGCATATTGCACCTGGTGTCCAGCTCGGTGCCGAATTTGCCTATCAAGAACGTCACCATCGTCGATCAAGACGGCAATCTGCTGTCCAAGCAGTCAGGTCCGGACGACAATTCGGGTCTGGACCAGCGTCAGCTGGGTTTTGTGCGCCAGATCGAGGAAGGCTATGTCAAACGGATCGAGGACATTCTCGAGCCCATTTTCGGCCGCGGCAACGCCCGCGCGCAAGTGACGGCCAATGTCGACTTCTCCGAAACCGAGCAGACCTCGGAGACATACCGGCCCAACTCCACTCCGAATCCCTCGGCCACGCGCAGCCAGCAGATCAGCGAAAAGCTGGTCAACGGTTCGGCCAACCCCAGCGGCGTGCCGGGCGCGTTGTCCAATCAGCCGCCGTCGGCGGCCTCGGCGCCGATCACGCTGCCGCCGGGCGCCGCGCCGGGGACGGCCAACCTGTCCGGCCTGGGCGTCGGCGCCAGCGGCACGCTGCAGCGCGACATCACCACCAATTACGAAGTCGACAAGACCATACAGCACACCAAGGTGCCCACCGGCGTGGTCAAACGCTTGTCCGCGGCGGTGGTGGTCAATTACCGCCGCATGCCGGACAAGAGCGGCGAGATGAAGCCGACGCCGTTGACGCCTCAGGAAGTGCAGCAGATCAATAATCTGGTCAAGGAGGCCATGGGCTACAACACCGGCCGCGGCGACACGCTCAATGTCGTCAATGCCGCCTTCGCCGACAACGCCCAGCCTGTCACCATGCAGGAGCGGGTGATGGATTACGTCAGCGGCAATGGCACCAGCCTGGTCAAGTACGGCCTGTTGGCGATAGCGGTGCTGTATCTGTTATTCGGCGTGGTGCGCCCCATCATGCGGGATCTGGTCAAGCCGCCGGCTCCGGCCGGAGCCGGAGCCGAGGGCGAGGCGGGAGAGGCTGGCGCTGCGAGCGCCGGCGGACGTCTGCTTGGCGTGGCCGGAGAAGAGGGCGAGCCGGGCATGATCTCGGCGATGGGTGGCGAGGACCCGCGCGAAGCGCAGAAACGCCAATACAGCAGCAACCTGGAAGCGGTGCGCGAGCTGGTGAAGTCTGATCCGCGCATGGCAGCCCAGATCATCAAGGAATGGATAACTGCCGATGAGTGAGAACGGAGTCCGTAAAAGCGCCGTGCTGCTGTTCAGCCTCGGCCAGAACGAAGCGGTAGAGGTATTCAAGTACCTCGGCCCCAAGGAAGTGCAGAAAATCTCGCTGGCGATGGCGGCGATCAACAACCTCAGCTATGAGCAGATCGACGAGGTGGTGGCCGAATTCCGCAACGAGTGCAACGCCCGCGCCAGCATCGGCGCTTCGGACGAATATCTGCGCAACGTGCTGATCGAGGCGCTGGGCCCGGACAAGGCCGCCAACCTGCTGGACAAGATCATGCAGGGCAACGACCACAGCGGCATCGAGAGCCTGAAGTGGATGGACCCGTCCTCCGCCGCCGACTTGATCCGCCACGAGCACCCGCAGATCATCGCCACCATTCTGGTGCATTTGGAGCCGGATCTGTCCAGCTCCATCCTGGCCTTCTTCCCGGAACGGATGCGCAACGAGGTGCTGATCCGGACCGCGACGCTGGAGGGCGTGCAGCCGCAGGCGCTGCGCGAGCTCAACGACGTGCTGACCCAACTGCTGTCCGGCTCCGATCGCATCAAGAAGAGCGCGTCCGGCGGCGTGGGGCTCACGGCGGAAATCCTCAACTTCATGGGCGGGAACGTCGAGGCGTCGGCTCTCAGCTTCATCCGCGAATATGATCCCGAACTGGCCCAGCGGATCCAGGACAAGATGTTCGTGTTCGAAAACTTGCTGGACATCGACGACCGCTCGATCCAGACCATACTTCGCGAAGTTCAGTCCGATTCGCTGGTGATCGCGCTGAAGGGCACCAGCACCGATTTGAAGGAAAAGATCTTCCGCAACATGTCCCAGCGCGCGGCGGAAATGCTGCGCGACGACCTGGAGTCCAAGGGGCCGGTCAAGCTGTCCGAGGTCGAGGCCGAGCAGAAGGAAATTCTCAAGGTGGTGCGCAAGCTCGCCGACGACGGCCAGATCGTGCTAGGCAGCAAGGGCGGCGATGAAGGCCTCATCGAGTAGCGGTTCGATCATTCCCGGAGAGGAGCTGGAAGGCTGGAGCAGTTGGAGCCCAGTCTCTCTCGATGGTTTCACCCAGGCCTTGTCCCCGGCTCAACTGGTGGCGATGGCGCAGATGCGCCGACCCGGCCAGAGTCTTGCCGAGCGCATCGCCGCCGCGGAGCCGGATGCCTCCATTCCGGTGCCCTTGGCGGAGGCTGAAGCCCAGGCCGAGCAAGTCGAGCAGGATGCGCCGGCCGAACCTGAGGAGGTCCCTGCCGCGCTAGGTTATCCCACGGCGGCTGAGCTGGAGGCCATTCATCAAGAGGCTTGGCAGGCCGGGCATGACGCGGGCCAGGAGGCCGGGCGGGCCGAGGGTTTCGAACAGGGTTTGCAGGCGGGCAGGGAGCAAGGCGCGGCCGAGGCGCGCGCCGAGCAGCTGCCTAGGCTGGAAGAGGCCTGGCAGGCCTTGCGGAGCATGGGCGCCGATTTTTCCGCGGAGCTGGGGAGGGTGGAGCGAGAGTTGGCGCAAGATGTGCTGAAGCTGGCCTGGGGGCTGGCCCAGAAGCTCGCGCAACAGAAAATGGCAGTGGACGAGCAGGCGTTGTTGCCGTTGCTGCAGGCGGCGCTGGCGGAATTGCCTTCCACGCTGGCGAATGCTCGCTTGCGCGTTCATCCTGCAGACTTGGCCGTTGCGCGCGATTTTCTGCAGCAGGAGATGCCGGAGACGGTATGGCAGTGGATGGAGGATCCGCAGATGAGCCGCGGCGGCTGCGTGATAGATGCGAGTTCGGTGAGGCTGGATCTGACGCTGGAGACTCGGCTGGCGGCGATGAGCCGCGCGCTGGGGCTGGAGAGTGGCGATGAGCGGCAGCCTGATTGAGAGACAGAGGGGCTGGTTGTCGGCGTGCGCCGCCGCCGCCGAGGCGGCCAGCTTGTGGCAGCCCTGTGGCCGCCTGGTGCGCGTCACCGGCATGGTGATGGAGGCGGTGGGCATCAAGCTGCCGGTGGGCAGCGCCTGCCGCGTGATGCTGGCTGACGATCACTCGGTTGAGGCGGAAGTGGTGGGGTTTTCCGGCGACAAGGTATTCCTGATGCCGCTCACCAATGTCCATGGGCTGTTGCCTGGCACGCCGGTTTTGCCGTTGCCTTCGTTTCATCCTCCATCCTATGGCGGCGGGAACGGCCTGATGATGGCCGCCAGCGCGGCGGCGGGCCGCCAGGTGCCGGTGGGCGCCAGCCTGCTGGGCAGGGTGTTGGATTCGCTTGGACGACCGCTGGACGGCTTGGGTCCCGTCCATCCCGACGCTTGGTTTCCCCTGTACAGCCAGCCGATGAATCCGCTGCACCGCACCCCGGTGCACGATGTGCTGGATGTCGGCGTGCGGTCGATCAACGGCCTGCTCACGGTCGGGCGCGGTCAGCGCCTGGGTTTGTTCGCCGGCTCCGGCGTCGGCAAGTCGGTGTTGCTGGGCATGATGGCTCGCTTCACCAAGGCCGATGTGGTGGTGGTGGGGCTGATAGGCGAGCGGGGCCGGGAGGTGAAGGATTTCATCGAAAACATCCTGGGCGAGGAGGGGCGGGCCCGCTCGGTGGTGGTGGCCGCTCCGGCCGACATGCCGCCCCTGATGCGTCTGCACGGCGCCGCCTACGCCACTGCGCTGGCCGAATATTTTCGCAGCCAGGGCCTCGATGTGTTGCTGCTGATGGACTCTGTCACCCGTTATGCGATGGCGCAGCGGGAGATCGCGCTGGCCATCGGCGAGCCGCCAGTCACCAAGGGCTACCCGCCATCGGTATTCGCCCGCCTGCCGCAGCTGATAGAGCGCGCCGGCAATGGCGAGGAAGGCGGCGGCTCCATCACCGGGTTCTATACCGTCTTGTCCGAGGGCGATGACCAGCAAGATCCGATAGCCGATTCGGCGCGGGCCATCCTGGACGGGCACTTCGTGTTGTCGCGGGACCTGGCGGAAGCCGGCCACTATCCGGCGATAGACATCGAACAGTCCATCAGCCGGGTGATGGTGGACGTGGTGCCGCAGCAGCAAATGGACTTGGCCCGCCATTTCAAGCAGCTGTACTCCCGTTACCAGCGCAACCGCGACCTGATCAGCGTCGGCGCTTATGTCCCGGGCTCCGATCCGGTGCTGGACGACGCGATGCGCCGCCAGTTGCCCATGGTCAGTTTTCTGACCCAGCCCATGCATGAATCGCATGATTACGCCTCTTGCTGCGAGCAGTTGGCCGGCGTGATGGCCTGAGCCTGAGCCATGGCGGCTAGCAAATACGAGTTGTTGATCCATCTCGCCGAAGAGCGCCAGCAGGCGGCGGCGGAGCGAATGAGCCTGGCCCAGAATCGTCTGGCGGAATCGCGCGCGCGGCTGGAGCAATTGGACGCGTTTCGCGAAGAGTATCGCCAGCGTCTGGTCGGCGGGAGCGGGCGAGGCATTTCCATCGTCCAGTATCAGGATTTTCGGCGCTTCCTGTCGCGGCTGGACGATGCCATGGTCCAGCAGCAGCAGGATGCGGATCGTTGCGCGCAGCGTTTCGTGATGGAGCGCCAGGCCTGGCAGATGGAGTACAAGAAGTTCAAGGCCTACGAGAAGCTGTTGCAGCGCGAGCGTGAGCGCGAGGCGCAGAAAGAGGCGAAGCGGCAGCAGAAGCAAACCGACGAATTCGCCACGCGCCAGTTCTGGGATCGGACGCATGGCGGCGATGCTTGAGTTGGCACGTTCCTTGCTTGAACTGGCCTCGTTACACTCAGTCGAGGCATCGTCATGACCATCATCGTCAATACGCCGGCAGCGAACGCTGGCGCGGCGGCAACCGCGGGGAGCGCGTCGTCCGCGGGCAATGCCGGCGGCGCCGGAGATTTGTTCGCCAGCCTGCTTGGCATCCAGATGAGCGCGATTGGCGCGATGCTGCCCGGACTGAGCGATGGCGGCGACGGTGGCCAGCCGGCGGAGGAGAAGCCGACAGCAGCCAAGAGCGACGATGAAGACGCGTCGCTGCAGGCCGCGCTGGCGATGCCCATGCTGGCGGCCTTGCAAGCCCAGCCGCAGACGATGGAGGCGAAGCCCGCATCACCTACTCAGGATTTGCTGGGCCAGCAGGCGGCTTCCGCGAAAATAGATCCCGCGCTGCTGCTGCAAGTGGCGACGAAGCAAAGCTTCAACTGGCGAGGCGAGCAGCAAAAATTGCCGGATGCCGACGCGAACGCCGCGCAATTCTTGCCGCTTCAGCAATTGCAACCTCAGGCGCAGCAACCTGTTCACGCGCAGGCGGCCAATGCCGCCCTTCCCCAGCTGAACCTTTCGCAAACGCTGGCCGACCCCAACTGGGGCAAGGCCTTGGGCGAGCAGATGCTCAGCATGGTCAGCCTGAAGATGGACAAGGCGCAGATTCAGCTCAACCCTCCTCAAATGGGACCGATCGAGGTGACGCTGAAAATGAACGGCACGGACCAGGCGCAAGTATTGTTCACCGCGGCGGTGCCGGCGACGCGCGAGGCGTTGGAAAACAATATGCATCGCTTGAGCTCGATGTTGTCTTCCAGCGGCATCCAGTTGACCGACTCGCAGGTTTCCAGCGGCAATTCCGGGCGGCAGCAACAGGCTTTCCAGCAGAAGAAGGGACGCGACATGCCGGTCATCGGGGAGGTCGATGGCGCGGATGCGTTGAGCGCCATCAAGACCGCGCGTGGCATACTCAGCATCTTTGCTTGACCCGATTTGAGATTGACACTGTTCAGCAGGCCGATAAAACAGGAAAATATGGCCGGGAAATCGTTTAAGATTTCACTAGGAACTCCATAAAAGAACAGGTCATAACTTATGTCGGATGATAAAAAGGCGGACAAGACGGAAAAAAAGGCGGGCGGAGGCGGCAACAAGCTGATGCTGCTCGTCGTTCTGCTGCTGGTTCTGGTGCTGGCTGCCGTGGGGGGGATGGCTGCCTACATGTTCACCAATATGAACAAAGCAGGCGGCGCCCAGGCTGATCAGGTTCAGGAGAAACCCAAGAAAAAACATGAAGGCCCCCCGATCTTCGAGAAGATGGACACCTTCGTGGTCAATCTGGCAGGCAACGACGGCAGTCTGCTGCAGGTGGACATGCAGGCGCAACTGGGCGATGAAGAGGCCAAGAAGAAATTCACCGACTACGCGCCCAAGATCCGCAGCGCGGTGATTCTGTTGCTGTCCTCCAAAACGGCGGCGGAAGTCAGCACGGCCGAGGGCAAGGTCAAGCTGAAGGCCCAGGTCAAACAAATCATCAACGAGGCGATGGACTCGGGCGACGAGCCCGTGGTCGAAAGCGTCCTCTTCACATCCTTCATCATCCAGAAGCAGTAGGCGCGCCATGGGCGACGATATTCTGTCCCAGGAAGAGGTAGACGCGCTATTACGGGGCGTCTCCGGCGAGGACGAGGACGAGGAGGGCGGGCAGGATGGCCAGGGTGTCCGGGGCTATGACATCGGTCGGCAGGAGCGGATTGTTCGCGGCCGGATGCCGACCCTGGAGATCATCAACGAGCGCTTCGCGCGCAATTTGCGCATTGGCCTGTTCAACTTCCTGAGGCGCAACGCGGAAATTTCGGTCGGCCCGGTCCGGGTGCAGAAATACAGCGAGTTCATCCGCAATCTGGTGGTGCCGACCAACCTGAACCTCGTCCACGTCAAACCGATGCGTGGAACGGGCTTGCTGATTTTCGATCCGGATCTGGTGTTCTTGATCGTCGACAACCTGTTCGGCAGCGACGGCCGCTACCACGTCCGGGTGGAAGGCCGCGATTTCACGCCTACCGAGCAGCGCATCATCCATCGTTTGCTGGAGGTGGTGTTCACCGAGTGCCAGAAGGCATGGGAGCCGGTATACCCGATAGAATTCGTCTACCTGCGCTCGGAAATGAACACCCAGTTCGCCAACATCGCCACGCCTACCGAAGTGGTGGTGGCGATGACTTTTCATATCGAGTTGGGCGCGGGAGGGGGGGACTTCCATATCTGCCTGCCGTATTCCATGGTCGAGCCGATACGCGACCTGCTGTCCAGCACCATGCAGGCCGACCGCACCGAGGTGGACAACCGCTGGGTCAATCTGATGACCCATCAAGTGCAGGCGGCAGAGGTGGAGCTGGTGGCCAGCCTGGCGCACGCCAAGGTGACGCTGGGGCAGATTCTGAATCTGAAGAACGGCGACGTGGTGATGATAGACATACCCGAGCGCGTGGAGGCCGACGTATCCGGCATCCCGGTGTTCGAGGCGAGTTACGGCACGGTGCAGGGCCGCTACGCGTTGAAGGTGGAAAAGATACTGGCGGGGACCAACGAATTTCTGGAGTCCCCCGGAGAGCATGAGCAATGAGCGAAGAAGAGCTGCAGGGCGGCGCGGCCGGCGCCGAAGAGGAAGTGTCGATGGACGACTGGGCCGCCGCGATGGCGGAACAGGAAGTGGTGGACAGCGCGCAGACGGCTGAGTCCGAGGCTACGCCCGCCCAGGGCCTGTTTCAGGAGATCGGCGCGGGCGCGATCTCTGGCGGGCCGCCGAATCTGGACATGATTCTGGACATTCCGGTCCAGTTGACCGTGGAATTGGGAAGAACCAAGATCGCCATCCGCAACCTGCTGCAGTTGGCCCAGGGGTCGGTGGTGGAGCTGGACGGCATGGCCGGCGAACCGATGGATGTGCTGGTCAACGGCTGCCTGATCGCGCAGGGCGAAGTGGTGGTGGTCAACGACAAGTTCGGCATCCGCCTCACCGACATCATCACGCCGGCCGAACGGATACGGCGATTGCAGAAATAATGGATATGGGCACAATCGCGAGAGCGCGCCTGGCGCTGCGGGGCGCGCTTTGTTTTATGGCTTCTTCGCCGCTATGGGCGGCAGCCGCGCCGGTGCCGGCTGCCGCGCCGTCACCATTCGCCAGCTTGGTGCAGGTGATCCTGGGGCTGGCGGTGGTGCTGGGCGCCATCGTCGGCGTGGCATGGCTGTTCAAACGTTTGTCCGGCGGGGTGCTGGGCGGAGCGGGGCGGGTCCGTGTCGTCGGCGGCACCATGGTCGGTCAGAAGGAGCGCGTGGTGATCGTCGAGTTGGAGGGCGAATGGCTAGTGCTAGGGGTGACCCCGCAGCAGGTCAATCTGCTCAGCAAGATGCCGCGGCCGGAAGACGCCGACGCGGAGCCGTCGCTGCCGGCCGATCCCTTCGCGCGCTGGCTGAAGGCCGCGCTGGACAAGAGCCGCGCGGCGCAGCAGCGGCGGCAGGACAAATGATGAAGAAAAAGATGATGAGCGCCCTGCTGTCAGGCGGGGCGTTGCTGATGCCGCTGCTGGCGGACGCCGCGGGGGGGCTGCCGCTGATGACCAGCACGCCAGCGGCCGGCGGCGGGCAAAGCTATTCGCTCAGCCTGCAGATGTTGCTGTTCATGACGTCGCTCACTTTCATCCCGGCGATGATGTTGATGATGACGGCATTCACCCGCATCATAATTGTGCTGTCGCTGCTCAGGCAGGCGCTGGGCACGACGCAGTCGCCGCCCAATCAGGTGATCGTGGGATTGGCGTTGTTTTTGACGCTGTTCGTGATGGGGCCGACTTTCGACCAAGTCTACAACAAGGCCTGGGTGCCCTTTTCCGACGACAAGATCAGCTTCAACCAGGCCCTGGATGAAGGCAGCAAGCCGATGAAGGCCTTCATGCTGCGCCAGACGCGGGAGAAGGATCTGGCTTTCTTCATCGAGATCTCGCAGTCGCCGAAGCCGCAGAGCAAGGAAGACGTGTCGATGAAGACCCTGATTCCCGCTTTCGCCATCAGCGAGCTGAAAACCGCGTTCCAAATCGGCTTCATGGTGTTCATCCCCTTCATGATCATCGATCTCGTCGTCGCCAGCATCCTGATGGCGATGGGCATGATGATGGTGTCGCCGGTGACCATCTCCTTGCCGTTCAAAATGATGTTGTTCGTATTGGTGGATGGTTGGACCTTGTTGATGGGCTCGCTGGTGCAGAGCTTCTACACAGGATGAGCGCGCGTCTGGAGGCTTTGTCGCCGGAGGATCTGCCTGCCTGTTTCAGCCTGTTCCGCGAAAGCGTTCTCGCTTTGGCGGGCGGGGCGTACACGATGGCGCAGTGCGAAGCCTGGGCGCCGCCGCGCGCCTGGGACGGGGATGTGGAGCGGGCATGGCTGGCTCGCCTGGCCGGCGCGTGGTCGTGCAAGGCCGTGGCGAGCGACGGCCGGCTGGCCGGTTTCGCTTGGCTGAAACTCGATGGCGAGTTCGACATGTTGTTTGTCGCGCCCTGGGCGGGTCGGCAAGGGCTGGGCGGCCGGATGGTGGCGCTGTTGGAGGCGCAAGCGTCGGCCTGCGGCGTGACGGCCTTGCATGCCTGGGCAAGCCATGCGTCGCGGCCGGTTTTCGAACGGGCCGGCTACGTCCTGCTGCGCGCCAACCGGATCGAGCGGGCTGGCGTGGAAATCGACAATTGCTTGCTGGCCAAGGGCGGCTGGCGGGAGGAGGGCGCATGAGTCCGGAATTGGTCATCAGCATCGTACAGAACGCCTTGTACGTGCTGATCATCGTGTCGGCGCCGGTATTGCTGACGTCGCTGCTGGTGGGCTTGCTGATCAGCATCTTGCAGGCGGCCACCCAGATCAACGAAATGACGCTGACTTTCATCCCCAAGCTGTTGTCTATGTTTCTGGTGCTGGTGCTGGCCGGCCCCTGGATGCTGAACACGCTGATCGAGTACACCACGCGCTTGTTCCAAAGCATACCCAACGTGATCGGCTGATGCAGGCGATTAGCGACATCCAGATCAACGCCTGGGTCAGCGTCTTCGCCTGGCCCTTCGCGCGCATCGTCGGCCTGTTCCTGACCGAGCCGGTGTTCGCCTATCGCGGCGTGCCCCGCCGCGTAAAGGCGGCTTTCGCGTTGATGCTCACAGTGATGTTGGCGCCGCTGCTGCCGCCCTTGCCGGCGGTGCCGTTGGTATCGGCCGAGGGCATCGCCATTCTGGTGCAGCAGTTGCTGATCGGCCTGGCGATGGGTTTCGTGATGCGCATCGTGATCAGCGCGGTGGAGCTGGCGGGCTTCATTATCGGCGCGCAGACCGGCTTGGGTTTCGCCATGTTCTACGATCCGGTGCACGCGGCCCAGGTGCCGGTGCTGTCGCAGATGCTGTCGCTGTTCACCTTCTTCTTGTTTCTTGCCTTCGATGGCCACCACGTGGTGCTGGGCGCGCTGGCGCACAGTTTTCAGGTGTTGCCGATAGGCATGCCGATGCCGGCGCAGGGCATCAAGACGTTGGTGTTGTGGAGCGGCCATTTGATTGAGTGGGGCGTGTGGCTGGCGATGCCCATCATCGGCGCGTTGCTGATCACCAACCTGGCCATCGGCGTGATGACCCGCGCGGCGCCGCAATTCAACATCTTCTCCTTCGGCTTCCCGCTCACCATCATGATCGGCTTCGGCGTGCTGTACATGACGCTGCCGATGATGATCCCGGTGATAGAAAGCATGTATCAGGCCGGCTTCGACATGATGCTGCGCATGCTGCAAGCCAAGTAGCTGGGCCTGTCTCGTAAAGCCTGCCGGCTTTCTGCTAGAATACCGCCAATTTTGATTGACGCTCCGGCAGGCGCCGGGGCCTGACAACGCACAGAGGCAAATATGGCAGGTCACAGCAAATGGGCTAACATCCAGCACCGCAAAGGTCGCCAGGATGCCAAACGTGGCAAGATCTTCACCCGCCTGATCAAGGAAATCACCGTCGCGGCCAAGATGGGCGGCGGCGACGTCAACATGAACCCGCGCCTGCGGTTGGCGGTGGACAAGGCCAAGGCCGAGTCCATGCCCAAGGACAATATCGAAAACGCGATCAAGCGCGGCACCGGCCAGCTGGATGGCGTAGATTACGTGGAGTGCCGCTACGAAGGCTACGGCATCGCCGGCGCGGCGGTGATGGTGGACTGCCTGACCGACAACAAGACCCGCACCGTGGCCGATGTGCGCCATGCCTTCTCCAAGTACGGCGGCAATATGGGCACCGACGGCTGCGTCTCCTTCCAGTTCAAGCATTGCGGCTATCTGGTGTTCGCGCCCGGCGTGGACGAGGATGCGCTGATGGAGGCTGCGCTGGAAGCCGGCGCGGAGGACGTGGTCAGCAACGACGACGGCTCCATCGAAGTCGTCACCGGGCCGTATGAGTTCTCCGACGTCAAGGACGCGCTGGAGGCCAAGGGCTTCAAGTCCGAGATGGGCGAAGTGACCATGCGCGCCGAGAACGAGACCGAGCTGTCCGGCGACGATGCCGCCCGCATGCAGAAGCTGCTGGACGCACTGGAAGACCTGGATGACGTGCAGGACGTGTACACCTCCGCCATCATCGGCGAGTGATCGTTTCCTCAGTCTCGAAAAACCCGGCCCGGCCGGGTTTTTTCATGGCCGCTCGGCTTGGGCGGCGCGCGCGCCGGGTGTAAACTGGCGCTATATCCGTCACCCCGTCTCCGCAAGGATTTCACTGACCATGCACCAGCCGCATGCCGAACGCCGCAAGCGCTTGATGAACCAGATCGGCGACGGCGTAGCCCTGCTGGCCACCGCGCCGGAAGCGGCGCGCAACGCCGACAACCATTATCCCTATCGCGCCGACAGCTACTTCCTGCACTTGACCGGTTTCGAGGAGCCGGAAGCCGTGTTGCTGCTGGACGGCCGCAGCGGCAGATCCATCCTGTTTTGCCGAGACCGCAATCCGGAGATGGAGATCTGGGACGGCTTCCGTTACGGTCCGGACGGCGCGCGCGAGGCATTCGGCTTCGACGAGGCCTACCCGCTGGCCGAAATGGCGGAGCGGGTGCCCGAGTTGCTGACCGATAGCGGCCAGCTGTGGTGGCTGCTAGGCCATGACGAGGCTTTCGACCGTCGCGTCAATGTGTGGCTGGATGCGGTGAGGCTGCGCTGCCGCGACGCGCGCGGGCCGAGCCAATTCGGCGATTTGCGCGCGCTGCTGGATGAAATGCGCATGGTCAAGGACGAGGCGGAGATCGAATTGCTGCGCGTGGCCGGAGAGATTTCCGCCGCGGGCCATGTGCGGGCCATGCGCGCCGCCAGGCCCGGCCTGTACGAGTACCAGCTGGAGGCGGAGTTGCTGCATGCCTTCGTCAGCCGCGGGGCGCGCCAGCCGGCTTACGAAAGCATCGTCGCCGCCGGCGCCAACGCTTGCACGCTGCATTACGTGGCCAACCGCTCGCGGCTGAACGACGGCGAACTGCTGTTGATAGACGCCGGCTGCGAGTACCGGGGCTACGCCGGCGACATCACGCGCGCCTTTCCCGTCAACGGCCGCTTCAGCGGCCCGCAGCGCGACGTGTACGAGATCGTGCTCGCCGCCGAGCTGGCCGGCATCGCGGCGGTGAAGCCGGGCGCGGCCTGGCATGCGCCGGCGGACGCCGCGCTGGCGGTGCTGGCGCGGGGCATGGTGGATCTGGGCCTGCTGGCGGGCACGCCGGAGGGAGCGATCGAGTCCGGCGCTTATCGCCAGTTCTACATGCATGGCGTCGGCCACATGATAGGCCTGGATGTGCATGATGTCGGCCAGCGCAAGCTGCGGGGACGCTGGCGCGAGTATCAGCCGGGCATGTGCACCACCGTGGAGCCGGGGTTGTATATCCGCCCCGCGGCGGGGGTGCCGGAGGCCTTCCACAATATCGGCATCCGCATCGAAGACGATGTGCTGGTGACAGCGGATGGCAACGAGGTGTATACCGCGGCGGCGCCGAAAACGGTGGCCGAGATCGAGGCGCTGATGCGCGGAGAGCGATAATGACGCAGACAAACATGAGCGAACACGCCGATGTGCTGGTGGTGGGAGGCGGGCCGGTGGGCGCGCTGGCGGCATTGAGGCTGGCTCGGCAGGGCCGCAGCGTGATGCTGCTGGAGGCGCGGGCGAAGGATGCCGAGGTGCGCGACGCCCGCGCATTGGCCCTGTCCTGGCACAGCCGAGTGTTGTTGGAGGATGCCGGCGCGTGGCCGGACGGCCTGCCGGCCACCCATATCGATACCGTGCATGTGTCGCAGCAAGGCAGCTGCGGCCGCACCCGGCTGGATCGGGAAGACCTGGATCTGCCGCATCTGGGCGCGGTGGTCGACTACCCGGCGCTTGTCGCCGGGCTCGGCGGCGCGCTGGAGCAAGCCGGCGTGCAGGTGAGATGGCAATGCCGGGTGACGGTGGTGAAGAGCCTGAGCCAGTACGCGTGCGCCGAGGTGGAGACGCCGGAAGGCCGCCTGCTGCTGACCGGCCGCCTGCTGGCGCTGGCCGAGGGCGGCGCGCTGGCGGAAACGTTGCCGGGCATCCGCCGGCTGACCCACGATTACCATCAGTGCGCGGTGCTGGCCGAGGTGGAGACCGAGCTGCCGCCCCAGGGCGTGGCCTACGAGCGTTTCGCTCATGACGGCCCGTTCGCGTTGCTGCCGCACGGCGAGCGCTACATGCTGGTGTGGACCCGCAGCCAAGCCGACGCGGAACGGCTGCTCGCCGCGGATGAGTCGGTATTGCGCGAGGAGTTGCAGCTGGCTTTCGGCGAGCGGCAGGGCCGCATCCTGGCGGTCGGCCCGCGCGCCAGCTTCCCGCTGGTCCTGCGCCAGGCGAGCCGGGTGGCCAGCGGCCGGGTGGCATTGATAGGCAATGCCGCCCAGACCATGCATCCGGTGGCGGCGCAGGGGCTGAATCTGGGCCTGCGCGACGCGGTCGGCCTGGCCGAGGCGCTGGGGCTGGCGGCCGATCCTGGCGACGCCGCCGCGCTGCGGCGCTATGCGGCGGCTCGCCGACTGGACAGCCAGGCGGTGGTGGGATTCACCCATGGCTTGATCAAGCTGTTCGATGGCCATCACCCGCTGGTGAACCGCCTGCGGGGCGCGGGGATGACGGGGTTGGACGCGCTGCCCGCCTTGCGGCGCAAATTCGCCGGCCATCTGGTGTTCGGCGTGCAAGGATAAACGATGCGTTACGACAAATATCAAGCTGTGATCGTCGGCGGCGGCCTGGTCGGCGCCAGCTTGGCGCTGGCGCTGGCGCGCGCCGGCAAGCGAGTGGCGTTGCTGGAGGCCGGAGAGCCGGCCGTCGAAGGCTTGGAGCAGGGTTGGGACGCGCGCATTTACGCGGTCAGCCCGGCCAATCGCCGTTTCCTGGAGGGCATGGACGCCTGGCCGGACATGCAGCGGATCGGAACGATAGAATCGATGGACGTGCGCGGCGACGCCGGCGGGCGGATTGCGTTCTCCGCCCGCGACGCCGATGCCGACGCGCTGGCCTGGATCGCGGAAAATCGCTGGCTGCTGGCTTCGTTGTGGGCCCAGCTGCGCGACAGCGGCGCGGAACTGATCACCGGCGCGCGGGCGCAGTCGCTGGCCACGACGCCCGGCGAAGCCAGGCTGACGCTGGAGGATGGCCGGGAACTGGCGGCCGAGCTGCTGGTTGGAGCGGATGGCGCCAACTCCTGGGTCCGGGGGGAGCTGGGCTTGCAGGCCAGCGTCAAGCCATACGGCCAAAGCGGCGTAGTGGCCAATTTCGCCTGCGAGCGGCCGCATCAGGGCGTGGCGCGGCAATGGTTCTTCGGCGACAGCATTCTGGCCTGGCTGCCGATGGCCGGGAACCGAATCTCCATGGTCTGGTCCACTCCTGATTCGCAGTCGTTGCTGCGGTTGTCGCCCGAAGCGCTGTCTGAGCGCGTGGCCGTGGCCGGCGGGCGGCAACTGGGCGAGCTTGAGGCCATCACGCCGGCGGCGGCCTTTCCGCTGCGGCTGATCCAGCCGGAGGCGGTGGCGGCGGAGCGGGTGGTCTTGATAGGCGATGCCGCCCATACCGTCCACCCCTTGGCGGGGCAAGGCGTCAACCTGGGCTTCCAGGACGCCGCGCAACTGGCAGGGCTGTTGGCGTCTGCGCCGGACTGCGGCGATTGGATGCTGCTGCGCCGCTACCAGCGGCAACGCCGCGAAGCGGTGGCGGCGATGCAATTAGGCTGCGATGGCCTCTACCGGCTGTTCCATGCGAAACTGCCAGGTCTGTCATGGCTGCGCAATACCGGCCTGTCCTTGACCAACTGCCTGACGCCCTTGAAGCGGCAGTTCGCCAAGCAGGCGATTGGATACTGATTTCCCTAAGGACCCCCGATCGATGAACAAGAGAATGAAGACGCTGGCCTTGTCCAGCGCGATGCTGATGTCGCTGGCCGCCTGCTCCCAGGCCGCCGGCGGCAATGTCGAGGATGTCAAGAAGGCTTTCATCGAGCACTTCCCCGGCAAGCAAGTGAAGAGCGTCAGCGCCACCCCGGTCAAGGGCATCTACGAATTGGTGGTGGATGGCCGCCAGGTGGTGTATGTCAACAGCGATGCTAGCTATCTGTTCGTCGGCGACCTGATCGACACCAAGAACAAGGAAAGCCTGACCGAGAAGAAGATGGCCGAGCTGTCCAAGGTGGACTTCAACGCGCTGCCGTTCCAGTACGCGTTCAAGGACGTGCGCGGCAAAGGCGAGCGCAAGATGGCGGTGTTCACCGATCCGGATTGCCCGTTTTGCAAGAAGCTGGAGCGCGAGAGCCTGAAGGGCATCGACAACGTTACCATTTACACCTTCCTGTATCCGCTGACCCAGCTGCACCCGGACGCGATGCGCAAGTCCAAGCAAATCTGGTGCTCGCCGGACAAGGCGGCGGCCTGGACCGCCTTCATGCGCGACGGCAAGCCGCTGACCGGTCCTGACAACTGCGACACGCCGCTGGACAAGATCCAGGCGCTGGGCGAGAAGATGGGCATCACCGGCACGCCGGCGCTGGTGTTCGCCAACGGCCGCATGGTGCCGGGCGCGATCGGCGGCGACGACATCGAACAGCTGTTGAACGCCAAGTAAGGAAAAAGACGGGACCGGTTGAATCGGTCCCGTTTTTCATCGGCGGGTGCGGGCATGAGGATGCGGCGTTGGAACACGAGAGAACGGCTGCTGTTGGCGCTGTGGCTGTCGCTGCTTGTCCACGCGGCGCTGTTGTGGCTGCCGCTGAGGCCGGGTGCCTGGTCTTCGTGGCATGAGGCGTTGCGAGTGAGGCTGCGGGCGGAGCCCGAGCCGGCGGTCGCGGAGCCGCCGCCCATCGCCCCGCCGTCGGCCGAGGCGCCAAAGCCGGCAAGCGCGGACGAGGAGCCGGAGGATGCCGGGAACGACAGGTTGCGCTTGGGCGCGGACATCTATTATCCGGCGCGGGAGCTGGACCAGCTGGCGCAGGAGCGCGGCCATATCGCGTTGCCGGACGTGGCGCTTAGCGGGCCGACGGCTCCCGTTGTCGTGCTGGTGTTCATCGGAGAAGGCGGGCGGGTGGACGCGGTGCGCTTCGAGGGCGAGGTGGACGCCAGACTGGCCGACGCCATCGCGCCGGTGTTCCATGCTGCCGATTACCAGCCGGCTCGCAAAGGCGGCCGGGCGGTGAAAAGCTATAAGCGGATACGGATAGATCCGCAATGGGACGCCGCGACGCCGCCTCTGTCGCATTGAGCCCGCTTCATGCTACATTGTCCCCCGTTCCGGCGCATGCCGGAGGGCTAACACCGCCAGGGATGGAGCCAACCGTCCCGGCAATCGACAAAGGAAACGCCATGTCTGATCTGCAGACTCTTTTCACCCAGGCCCAGGCCGACGTCAAGACCCTGTCCGAACGTCCGGACAATCAGACCCTGCTGCAGCTGTACGCGCTGTTCAAGCAGGCGACTGAAGGCGACGCCACGGGCGAGCGCCCGGGCATGATGGACTTCATCAACCGCGCCAAGTTCGATGCCTGGGAAAAGCTTAAGGGCAAGGATGCCGCCGCGGCGATGCAGGAGTACGTGGACGTGGTGAACAAGCTGCTGGCCGATTAAACCGGCCATCGCCAGCGATCAAACCGAAACGGCGCCTCAGGGCGCCGTTTGGATTTGCCGGTCACCAGCAGCCGCTGACGGCAAGCGTATTGTTGCTGGCATCTACGTTGCTCTGATTGCCCAGATTGTCCAGCTTGTAAGTTTGGCAGCTGTCCTGGGCCTGGCTTCCCTGCGGCGCGGCTGACAGGGAGAAGGCGCTGGCCGTGGCGCTGGCGATGGAAAGCGCGTACAGGTTGTTGCCGTTGCCTGGCACGTAGACGGCGCCGCTGGCGTAGCCCAGCGTGGCCAACTGGCTGGCGTAGCTGTTGTTGGTCGCGTAATAGCTTTCCTGGCGCGTGGCCAAGTCTTGCAGCGCCGTTTTCGCCGCCGCGCGGCCGGATTTCATCATGAAATTGCGGTAGGCAGGAACGGCGATGGCGGTCAGGATGGCCAGCACGGCCAGTGTGATGACCAGCTCCAGCAGGCTGAAGCCTTGCGAACGCTTGCGCATGGTTTTTCCTTGCGAGGCCATCAACGCAGCTCCCTCCAGTTCAGCCGGGCATGCATGTCGAAGGCTGCCGGATTGATCTGCGGCGGCGTGGCCACCGGTCCGCCGTTGATGCTGCTGCCGATCGCGAAGTAGTTGTTCTGGAAGCCCACCACGCTGGGCGAGCCGGCCATGTTTACCGCGACGCCGTTGATGACGGCGCCGTTGATGCCGCTGAAGTTGCCTGCGTCGTTGGCGTAATAGGATCGGGTGGTGGCGCCGCCGGTTTTCAGGTTCAGCGACATGGTGAAGCCGGTAGCTGACGCTACCGTGCACGATGACGGATTGTTGTTGGGCGGAATGGTGGTGTTGACGGTGAAGGTGCCCAATTGGTTGACCGGGTTGTAGATCACCTGCTCGCCGCTGCCTGGCAGGCTCAGCGACCAACCGTAGCTGTTGTTGTTGGGGCTGCAGGCGGTATTGCCGCTCCAGCACACGGTATTGCTGCTCAGCGCCCGGTAGCCTTGCACCGAGCCCAGCGTGGAGCTGTAGGATGCCGATACGCTCTGTGCCGTGAGGTTGCTCGGGCGCAGCGTGGCGCTGGGTGGCGTGATCGGCGCGTAATAGGCGGAGCGTCCCGCCAGGGTGTTCCAGCCGGACATGTCCCAGTCCCAGACGCCATACAGGCTTTGCGCGCCGCCGGCGTAGAGGTCGGCGGAACTGGTGGTGAAGGGGATTTTCTGACCGGTGCCGAAAGACACCAGCACCCGCGGGCTGGCATTGCCGGTGGGGATGGCGGATAGCAGCAGCTTGCTGGTGATGGGCTGCAGGCTGCGGGCGCAGCTGCCGGCGCTGACCTGGCTGTCGGTGCAATAGGTGTATTGGGAGGTGAACAGCGGGGAGGCGACGCCGCGGCCGAATTGCGACACCGTCCAGCTGGAGGGCGAGCTGGCGGTGAGGTCGAAGCGCCAGACATTGCCGAACAGGTCGCCGGCGTAGATGTAGTCGGCGATGTTGTCGCCGTCCAGGTCGGCGACCGTGGTGTAGTAGATGCCGTTTTTGCCGCCGCCGCCGGACGGGTCGTTGGCGGTGCCGCTGCCCGTGTCCAGGATATAGAAGCTGGGCGCGCCGTTGCTGCCCACCAGCATGATGTAGATGGCGGCATGGCCGTTGGCGCTGCCGTAGCCGTTGCCGAACACCGCGCCCCATTGGCCGTTGTGGAAGCGGGCGATGACGGGGGTGCCGAAGGTGTAGCCCAGGTCGTTGCCGCAAGTGGACTTGTTGGCGCAGCTGAGCGTGCCGCTGTTGAACTCGTTCAGCACCACGCTGGCGGCGCTGGCTTCGGAGAAGGTGGCCGGATTGCCGACATCCAGCATGTACAAGGCCTGGCCGCCGGCCCCCAAGCCGCCTATCAGCCAGGTATGCCAGTTGCTGCCGTAGAACAGGTCGTCGGCGGCCGGCGTGGCGTCCACATAATACTGGTGGGCGTACGTGGGGTTGCTGAATTGGACGGTGTTGGCCTGCACCGCGGCGGGCATGTAGGCCAGAATTTCCTGGCCGTCGTTGTTGGTGGCCACGTAGTTGCCGCTGCTGTCGTTGGCGCCGCTGCGGAAACCGTGCAGCATGCCGTCGTTGCCGCCGTTGTAGACCACGTTGGTGCGGGTGAGGTTGGCCGACTTATAGGCGGAGTAGGCCTGGGAACCGGTGGCGTTTTCCGCGGCGGAGGCGGTGGGGTAGAGCTTGTCGCTCCAGCTGTCCTGATAGCTGTTTTGCGGCGGGCCCACCCAGATCGGGCTGCTGTTGATCAGATCGCCCAGCACGCCGTCGCGGTCGCGGAACAGGCCGCTGCCCAGCGTGGTGACCTCGTTGCTGCGGGAGCCGCGCAGATAGGACACGCGGGCCGAGCCGTTGCCGTCCGGACCGATGGCGCTTTGCTGGCCGGCGCTGAGGCTGGCCCACTGGAAGGGAATGCCCTGGCTGCCGTTCCAGCTTAGGATCGCGCGGCTGGATTGGGCGGCCATATTGCTGGCGCCGGTGGTGGCGCAACTGCCGCCGGTCAGCACGCAGGAGGCGTCCCAGGTGGCGGTGCTGGCCACCGAGACCTGGCCGGTGGTCTGGTTGCCCAGCAGCGCGTAGGAGGCCAGCGATCCCCACCAGTTGTCGGCGTGATAACTGGCCACGTATTGCTGGGTGCCGGTGCGGATCAGCGTGGTTTGCTGGCTGTTCAGGCCGCTGGAGCTGGAGGACTGGGTGAAGGGCTGGGCCTGGAAGCAACTGATCTCGTGCACATTGCGGCTGCCGCCGGTGGAGCCGGCGAAGCCGAAGGTGATCTGGGTGGGCAGCGGGCCGCTGACGGCGGTGTTGTTGATGTCGTAATTGGCGATCACCGGCACGTAGGCGCCGTTGTTGTAGCTGTACCAGAGGCTGAGCAGGTTGGCCGGCGTGATCTTCAGCTTGTAGCTGATGGGCACCGCCTGGCCGCGCTTGGTGGCGGATTCATTGGCCATCGGCTGGCTGGCCGGCAGTTGGTAGACGCCGCCGCTGACGCCGGGAATGCTGATGAATGGATAATTCATCACGCTTCTGGTGCCGTATTTTCCCGATTTGCACACGCTCTGAACCGTGGAGGCGCTGAAGCTGCCGCCGAACTGGCTGGCCAGCGCGCTGGCGGCAACCGATCCGGCGCCGCGCAGCGAGATGTTCTGCGGCCTGGAGCCGGGGCCGGTGGATGTGTTGTCGTTGCTGGAGCCGCCATTGGGAAAGTTGCCGTACTCGTCCATGCCCAGGCCCAGATAGCCGCCGATGATGCCGTTGTACGGCGAGTTCACGTTGGAGCAGCTGTAACCCAGGCTGCCGCCGAAAGAGCCGACGGCGCTGGGGATGCCGGTGAGCAGGAAGAAGCTCATGCCGTCCGCGCCGTTGCGGGCGCTGCCGCCGGAGTCGCCGTTGTAGGTGTAGCTGGTGAAGGTGGCCTGCAGGCCGCTGTCGGACGGAAACAGGCTGTTGTAGACAATGGCACCGGATTGGCTGCCTGCGCTGTTGGTCAGCCGCAGCGCGCCGTTGCCGCTTGGGTCGGGCAGGGTGCCGCTGTAGCCGCCGATCTGGGTATTGCCGCTGGGGTCCCTGTTGCCGCAGGCCGGTATGGTGCCGGTGCCGTTGCCGGCGGTCATGCAGGCGCCGCCGAACACCAGCCAGCCAAGTTGGGCGCTGCCGCCGGTGAAGTTGTCGCTGACGGTGACCGCGCCGGCGGTCAGCGGCGACAGGCCGGACAGCAGGGTGGCGATCAGGCTGAGGCGGGGGGCAGTGGTTCGCATGGTCATTTCCCCAGGTTGGAGGTGCCGGAATACAGCGTATAGGTGCTTTGCAGCACCGCCACGGACGAGTCGTTGCCGCCGTAGCCCACGGCGGTGAGCTGGTAGAGCGCGCCGTTGCCGCTGGCGTTCAGGCCAAGATACTGGATGTAAAGCTGGGGCAGGTGATAGTAGGTCTGGCTGCCGCCGTTGGGGGACTGGGTCAGGAAAGGCGGGTTGTAGGTATAGCCGACGCTCCACGCCCCGTTGGCGGTGGGGTTGGCGATCGCGTTGTTGCAGATCTGGGGCACGCTTTGGGCGCCGTTGCAATTGATCGGACTGTTGGTGGTGGCGTTCTGGCTCAGCCACCATTCCGCGTATTGCAGCGTGGCTTCCGCGGCCTCGAAGGCGCGTCCCTTTTCCCGGGTGTTGCCGGCCATCTTGCCCAGCAGGCCGCTGCTGCGCATCAGCGCGATGCCGATGATGGTGATCACGATCAGCATCATCAGCGCCGCCACCAGCGTGAAGCCGCGTGGACTGCGTGCGAGGGACGAGGGGCGCGCGCGTTTCATAGCTGGTTCATCAGGCCTATCAGCCAGGACATCGGCACCGTGGACGGTTGGCCGGGCTGGTTTGCCAGCGGGTTGACCAGGGTCAGCGTGATCCACAGCGAGCGCACGGTCGCGCCGGCGGGCAGGGCTGAGGCCGGGTAGTAGCGGGTGGTGGAGCCGCTGTTGTTTTCATCCGCGCCGTATAGCACGGTCATTTTGCTGACGCCGTCCACCAGCACTTGGGCGGCGGCGCCGTTGACCGAGCAGGTAAGTTGATTGGCGCTGTTGATCGCGAAGACGTTGACATAGATCTGGCTGTTGGCGCTGGCGTTGCTGGAACCGTTGCAGTTGAGGATGGCGTCGGCGCTGGTGGAGGCGAAGCGCACACTCAGCGTGTCCGACGCGCCGGCCGAGCCCGATATGCCGGCGACCGATTGTCCGGCGGCGAAGCTGCCCGATGCCGGCAGCGCGGCCGCCGCGGTCTGGGTTTGGGGATTGGGGTAATAGCCGGCGGCTTGGGCGACGCTGTTGATCAGCGTCATCGCCGTGCGTTGGTTGTCCTGCAGTTGAGCCAAGCCGGACTGGCTGGTTTTGGTCAGCCGGGTGGAAGTGAAGATCATGGTCAGCACGCTGAGCAGAAACAGGCCTATGGCGATGGCTACCATCACCTCGATCAGGCTGCCGCCTCTCTGGCGCCGGGCGGTCATGGCACCACCACCATCTGGTAGCTCTGGGTGACGGTGCCCGACGTCACCCCGGCGGCATTGACCGCGCTATTCTTCTCCAGCCAGGTGACGGTGATGGTGCAGCCGACCGGGGTCGACCCAGCCGCGTACGGACTGCAGACTATCTGGCCGCTCCCGCTGGGCAGCGTCTTCAGCGTGCCGCTCGCCCATTGGTTGGCGTCGTAGCCGGCGAGATTGGCCGCTGAGCAGGTTGCCGCCGCGCAGTCCACGGTTTGGCTGAGCGTTGGCGTGCCGCTTACGCCGGACGGTCCGACGCTCCAACTGCCGCTGGCGGTCAACGCGCCCCAGTAGGCGGTATTGGCGTGCATGGCCGCCGCCATGCTTTCCGCGGTGATGGCGCCCAGGCTGCGCGAGCGCGCGATGCTGGTGTTGTTGATGCTGGCCGCCTGCATGGCGGCGATGCCGAGCAGGCCGAGCGAGATCACGATCAGGGCCACCAGCACTTCCAGCATGCTGAAGCCCGCCTGGCGGGCGGGAATCATGGACATGTGTATTGCCCCGTGTTGTCACTCTGGCCGCTGATCAGCACCTGCGGATGGCCGACCGCGGCGATGGCCACGCAGCGCCGGCTGCTGGCGGGGTTGCCTGGCGCGTTGAATGTGACCATGCCGACATAGCCAGAGGGCGCGTAGCCCATGCGGTTGAAACACAGGTAGGGGCTGGCGCTGTTGCTGTAGGCGGCGCTGTCGCCGCTGGTCAACGCCTGTTGCCTGCGCAGCACGGTACCGCTGGTGTCGGTGCAATTGCCGTTGACGGCCTGCAGCGCGATCCAGCCGCCGGCCCAGTTTAGGTTGGCCGGCGAGCCGGCGTTGCAGCTGCTGCCATCGGCGGAGGGGCAGACCAGCACGGTCTGGCCGCGCTTCAACGCTTCGTTGCGGGCAAGCAGCACGTCGCCGTACAGACTGTTGCTTTCGGACATGACTGCGTTGGCGGCCACGGTGCTTTGATAGGCCGGCACGGCGAATGCCAGCACGATGGCCAGCAACGCCATGACCATCAACAACTCCAGCAGGGTGAATCCTTGTCTCTTGTCCATGACGCTCAATCTGTTGCCCGGCCGCGCCGGAAGGGCTTCAAACCATTATCAGGCAAGACTCCTGACTGGGGAACCGCCGCCATCGCCGCCGGTCCGTCGATCGGGGCCGTCTGTCGCCTGCATGGCACACTCAGTGCCAGGCCTGCAGGATGGCCTGCAACGAGGCGTGCTGCAGCTTGCGTCGGCTGGCGGTGACGTAATAGTGCTCCCATACCCCTTCCAGCGCGCCCAGCCGCTGCAGCCCCGGATGGTCCGCCTCGCCATCCGGCGATGCGGGGGTGGGCAGCAGCCCCAGCCCTTGGCGGGCGAATGTCTCCATTAACGCATGATCGTCGAATTCGCCTACCACTTCGGGGCGAATGTCTTGTTCGGCGAACCAGTGCTCCAGCTGGCGGCGCAGCACGTTGTCGCGGCTGGGCATCAGCAGCGGGGCATGCCGCAAACTGGCCGGGAAATCCGGCAAATGGCGCTCGAGCAGCGCCGGCGCGGCCAGCAACAGAACGGGGCAGCGCAGCAGCGGCCAGGATTGGAACTGCTGTTGCTCGCTGCTGGCCACTGGCCGGTCCGCCAGCACCAGGTCCAGCTTGTGGCGGCCCAGTTCGCCTATCAGCTCGTCGAAATCCCCCTCGCTGCAACTGAGGCGCAGATGTCCGGCCGCCGTCAGCGCCGGCCGCAGCAGGCGGCTGGCGATGCCCTTGGGCAGCACGTCGGAAATGCCGGCCGCCAGCCGCTGCGTCTGTCCCAGTCTGGCGTCGGCCAGCGCTTCCTCCATTTCCTCGCCCAGCAGGAAGATGCGGTCGGCGTAGCCCAGCGCCAGCCTTCCTGCCTCTGTGAGCGCCAGGCCGCGTCCTTGCTGGCGAAACAACGCCCGTCCCAGTTGCTGTTCCAGCCGGGTGATCTGGCCGCTGATGGTTTGCATGCTGACGCCCAGCCGCTCGGCGGCGCGGGTGACGCTGCCGCTGCGCGCCACGTGCCAGAAATAGTTCAGGTGCTTGTAATTGATGCCTTGCATGACCATTCGAAAATTTCGAAGAATTGTTCTGATAATACTTTATTTTTTCGATTCTTATCCTGTCGTACACTTCAGCATGGCCCCGGCGCAGACCGGGCCGACCTCACTTTTTGGAGACTGAATCATGAAACGGGTGTTTTTGCTGATTGCCACCAACATCGCTGTGATGCTGGTGTTGAGCGTGAGCGTGCGCCTCCTGGGGCTAGATCGCTTTGTCACCTCCGGCGGGCTGAATCTGGGCATGCTGCTGATGTTCTCGGCAGTGCTGGGCTTCGGCGGCGCCTTCATCTCGCTGGCCTTGTCCAAGACCATGGCCAAGTGGAGCACCGGCGCGCGCGTGATCACGCAGCCGTCCGGGCCGACCGAGGCCTGGTTGCTGAACACCGTGCGCAAGCTGGCGGACCGCGCCGGCCTGCCCATGCCCGAGGTGGCGGTGTACGAGGGCGAGCCCAATGCCTTCGCCACCGGCCCCAGCCGTTCCAATTCGCTGGTGGCGGTGTCCACCGGCCTGTTGGCCAATATGAACGAGGAAGAGGTGGAAGCGGTGCTGGCGCATGAAATCGCCCACATCCGCAATGGCGACATGGTGACGCTGACGCTGATCCAGGGCGTGGTCAACACCTTCGTGTTCTTCCTGGCGCGCGTGGTCGGCTACCTGGTGGACAGCTGGCTGAAGCGCGACGAGGAGAACAGTTCCGCCGGCTCCGGCATCGGCTATTTCGTCACCGTGATCGTGTGCGAGATCGTGTTCGGCATCCTGGCTTCCGTGGTGGTGATGTATTTCTCGCGCCAGCGCGAGTTCCGCGCCGACGCCGGCGCCGCCGAATTGCTGGGCTCGCCGCGGCCGATGGCCAACGCGTTGCGCCGCTTGGGCGGCATCGAGGCAGACGGCCTGCCCAAGAGCATGGCCGCTTCCGGCATCGCCGGCGGCCGCGGACTGCTGGGACTGTTCGCCACCCACCCGAGCATGGAAGAACGGATCGCCGCGCTGGAAGGCAGCGGCTGATAGCCGGGGCGGCGGAAGCCGCCCGATCCAAGCCATTCTGATGGAGCAAGTCATTGATTGAGTTTTTTTCCGCCCCGGCGCTGGGTTATCCGCTGTGGGTCTGGCTGATGTTCATGAGCGGCGTGCTGGCGTTGCTGGCTTTCGACTTGGGCATCTTGCAGAAGGGCGGCCGCGAAATCGGCGTGCGCGACAGCCTGAAGCTGTCGGCGATGTATATCGGCATAGGCCTCGCCTTCGGCGGCTGGGTATGGTGGTATCGCGGCGCGGACGCCGGGGTGCAGTACCTGACCGGCTATCTGCTGGAGAAGTCGCTGTCGCTGGACAATGTGTTCGTGATCTCGCTGATTTTCGGCAGCATGGCCATTCCGCGCGCTTACCAGCACCGGGTGCTGTTCTGGGGCATTCTGGGCGCCATCGCGATGCGGGCGCTGATGATAGGGGCCGGGGCCGCGCTGGTGGCCGAGTTCCAGTGGGTATTGCTGGCGTTCGGCGCCTTCCTGCTGTGGGCGGGACTGAAGATGCTGTTTGCTGGGGACGAGGAGGGCAAGCCGCTGGTCGAACAGAAGTTTTACCAATGGCTGCGCCGCCGCATGAAGCTGACGCCGGCGCTGCATGGCAACGCCTTCCTGGTGCGAGGCGAAAAACATGGACTGGCCAAGGGCTGGTGGGCGACGCCGCTGCTGCTGACCTTGATCCTGGTGGAGGCGGCTGATCTGGTGTTCGCGGTGGACAGCATCCCGGCGATCTTCGCGGTGACGCAGGATCCGTTCCTGGTCTACACCTCCAACATCTTCGCCATTTTGGGTTTGCGCGCGCTGTATTTCGCGCTGGCGGCGATGGTGCATCGCTTCCATTATTTGAAGTACGCGCTGGCCCTGGTGCTGGTGCTGATCGGCGTCAAAGTGGGGCTGGTCTACCTGCACGACGCGGGCCTGGTGGCGTTCAAGCTGCCTACCGCCTGGTCGCTGCTGGCGACGGTTTCGCTGTTGGCCGGCGGCATCGTCTACTCGCTGTATCGGACGCGTTCGGTTCCAGTTGATGGAACCAATTGACGATCTGTTCACTCAAAGCTGAAAACGCGGGCGCCTGACCATGGCGCCCGCGTCGTTGTCGCGCTAGCAGACGACACCTTCGTGAACAACTCCCGATACCTTAGGAACTGCAGATGTCTCAAGCTTCCCGTGTGCTTATCGTCGATGACGATCCGGATCTGCGCGATCTGCTTAGCGATTACCTGAGCCGCCAAGACATGATCGTGGCCGCGGTGGGGGATGGCGAGTCGATGAACCGCATTCTGGCCGAGCAGTCCTTCGACATCCTGATTCTGGACTTGATGCTGCCGGGCGAGGACGGCCTGACGCTATGCCGCGATTTGCGCTCGCGCTCCAATATGCCCATTCTGATGCTGACGGCGCGCGGCGACGAACTGGACCGCATCATCGGCCTGGAAATGGGCGCCGACGACTACCTGCCCAAACCGTTCAACCCGCGCGAGCTGCTGGCGCGCGTGCGCAGCATCCTGCGCCGGGTCGAGGAGCGCCGCAACAACAGCGCGCTGCGCGCGCTGCAGTTCGGCGACTGGCGGCTGGAGCTGGGCGCCCAGCATCTGGTCGATGGCGGCGGCGTGGTGACGCCGCTGTCCGGCGGCGAATTCAAGCTGATGCAGGCGCTGGCGGAAAACCCGCAGCGGGTGATGTCGCGCGACCAACTGATGGAGGCGATGAACGGCAAGGAAGCCGGCCCGTTCGACCGCACTGTCGACGTGATGATCGGCCGCCTGCGCCGTCGGCTGGGCGATGACGCCCGCGAGCCGTTGCTGATCAAGACCATACGCAGCGGCGGCTACATGCTGGCTTGCGAGGTGGTGTCGGTGCGATGAGGCGCTTGCCGCGCACGCTGTACGGCCAGTTGCTGTTGACGCTGCTGACCAGCGTGCTGCTAGCCAACGTGATCGGCATCGCCTTGGTGCTGACCGATCGCGAGAGGCTCAGCCGCACCTTGCGCGCCGAATACGTGGCCCAGCATTTGGCCGACATGATCAATTTGCTGGACGAGACGGCAGCGGCCAACCGGCCCAAGCTGGCCAGCGCGCTGTCGTCTCCCAGCGCCCAGGTGTCGCTGGATCACCCGTGGCTGGCAGGCGGCAAGATCGATCTGCCGGAAGCCGGCAAGCTCAGCCAGCTGATCTTGTCCGATCTCAGCAGCCCGTTCCGGCTGCAGGTGCTGTCATTCCGCGATGATTCGCCCGACGCGGCGGAGGACTTGTTGCGGCCTTTCGTCGCTCCGGGGCAGCATGTGTTCACGCCGGGCAAACAGTTCTGGGTGCAGGCTTTCCCCAACAAGCTGGGCGAGGGCGGCCCGGAGTTCAAAATCCAGATGGCGACGGTGCAGGCGCAGTTGGGCGACGGCATGGTGGCCACTTTCCGCATTGGCCAGGTGTCCAGCGCGGCGGAAACGCCATGGCGGGTGATCGCCTGGCTGCTGTTGGTGGCGCTGGTGGTCGCCGCGGCGTCCGCTTGGGCGGTGCGGCGGCTGACGCGGCCGCTGGCGCTGTTTTCCAAGGCGGCCTCCGGGCTGGCCGCCGACTTGAACCAACCGCCGCTGCCGGAAACCGGCACCCTGGAAGTGGTCAACGCCACCCGCGCGTTCAACCGCATGCAGCAAGAGTTGCAACGTTATCTGCAGACCCGAAGCCAGATGCTGGCCGGGGTGTCGCATGATCTGCGCTTGCCCATCACCCGCGTCCGGCTGCGGCTGGAGCAGATGGAAGAATGCGGCGCGCGGCAGGCGATCGAGCGCGATCTGGCGGAAATGGATCAGTTGATCGGCGACACGTTGGCCTATCTGCGTCTGGGGCAGGGCAATGAGAATGCCGTGCTGCTCAATGTGGGCGCTCTGCTCGACGGCGTGATCGAGGACGTGGAGGCGCTGGGCGCCGAGGTGAGGCTTCAGGCCGAGCTGGTGAAGCCGTTGTACGCCAGGCCGCAGGCATTGCGGCGCTGCATCTCCAATCTGCTGGAAAACGCGCGCCGCTATGGCGGCGACGGCGCGGTGGAGGTGGTGTTGCGCGAACGAGCGGGGCAGGTGGAAATCATGGTGCGGGACCACGGGCCCGGCATCGCCGAGGCCGATCTGGAGAGGGTGTTCGAGCCCTATGTCAGGCTGGAGCACTCCCGCGCCAAGCATACCGGCGGCAGTGGGCTTGGACTGGCCATCGCCAGGGCAATCGCCCGCGAGCATCATGGCGAAATCCTGTTGATCAACCACCCTCTCGGCGGCTTGTGCGCCGAGCTGCATTTCCCCGCGCAGCGGGATGGCGGCTGAAGGCGGCTGTTTCGCGGCTCCTGGCGCTTCGTTGCCGTGCGCTGTCCATGGTTTGGCGGCTGGCAAGCCGCCATTCCTTGCGGATTGCCGGACTCTTGTTCTCTTCCATTCATTCATTGCAGCCGTGTGGGCGAGCGCGAGGCGGCCTTGGCAGTCTTAACAATCCTTGACAATCCTAGTCAAACGGTTAATTGACCTTAATATCGAAAGCAAATACACTCTAAATTGAGTCTGGTTGATCCCTGAATTGCTATGCTCGAGCAGGCTCAAGTCAAGTCTATCCTTATCTAGGCCCACTGCTGTGGGCCTTTTTTTTCGAATTATTTTAGTATTTCGCCCTTAATATCTTTGTTAATGTTCGTTAAGCAACAAAAACACACAAAAACTTGAATTTTTTTGACCCATTTCGTGGTTGATAGTAGCTGTTGTATTTCTGCAATTTTGATGTGTTTTTACAACAAAAAACCGTAGTGTTCACTTGCGTATGATGCGGTGTGCAATTAGTATTCAATCGCTTTCTAAGACAAGCCACAAGGATTGTTCACCATGAAAAAGACTCTGATCGCCCTGGCGGTTGCCACTCTGCCGGCAGCCGCATTCGCTGACGTCACCATCTACGGCCAAATCAAAGCCGGTATGGAAAATGTTCACGCCGGCGGCGTTAACCAAACCAATGTCGACGATATGGGTTCCCGCATCGGCTTCAAAGGCAGCGAAGACCTGGGCAATGGCCTGAAGGCCATCTGGCAGGTTGAAAGCGGATTCGACATCGACGGTTCCAACCGTCAGGGTTACGGCAGCTTCGCCAGCCGCGAATCCTTCGTCGGTCTGGATACCGGCTTCGGCAAGGTGCGCCTGGGCAACCTCTCCACCTTCAGCGACGACAGCATGAGCGTCGTGAATCCGTGGGAAAGCTCCAGCAGCGCGTTGCAACTGGACGCCTTCGCTCGCGACGATGTGCGCGTGAAGAACGCGGTTCGGTTCGACACTGCCAACTACAACGGCTTCCAAGCCGCTTTCCTGTATGGCACCAAGGAAGACAAGGCCAACGCGTTTGACAAGGATTCGGCTACCACCCAGCGCGAAACCTATAACCTGGGCCTGTCCTACGAAAACAGCGGTTTCTTCGGCAAGTACCAATACATCCATCAAACTCCGGTGACGATCGCTGGCGTTGGCACTTCCAAGTCCAACGATAGCCACCGTCTGGAAACGGGCTATAACGCCAACAACTTGCTGGTCGCCTTCGGCTACCGCAATGATCGCGGCGACAGCTCCATCACCCCGCTGAGCTTCCTGAAGGGCAACAACGCTCCGGCTCTGGACGGCAACAAGTACAAGTCGCAGGAATACGCGCTGACCGCCGCCTACACGCTGGGCGCCTTCACGCCGAAGATCAGCTACGCGCAAGCCAAGGACTATGAAATGAATGGCGTGCGCCAAGACAACACCGGCTACAAGCAGTTCCTGGTCGGCGTGGACTATCAAATGTCCAAGCGAACCACCGTTGGCCTGCAATACGGCGAAGTGAAGGCGGATCAAGCCATCTTCAACAATGGCAGCGACGCTTCCAGCAATGGCAGCAAGCTGCGCGGCGTGGGCCTGAACATGGTTCACACCTTCTAATACCGGAAACGGTTGCAGAAGACGCGCCGGTGGGCTGACATCGGCGCGGACAGAAAACTGCCGTACCCGCGAGGGACGGCAGTTTTTCTTTGCTTGCCTGCGGCGGCGGCCGCGCGTTAAAACATCGATTTTGCCGTTAGGAAAGAACATGTCGGAATTTCAGCGCCTGCTGCTTTCAGTCGCCGAGGCTTTGCCCTGGCTGGATCGAAGCCTGGAACCGTGGCAATGGCTCGGCGCCTTGAGCGGGCTGCTTGCGGAGCAGAGGGCGGGGGCGAGCGTGGAGGATTGGATCGTCGACGGCGAAGCCATGGTTCACCGCAGCGCGGCGCTCGAGCCGGGCGTGATTCTGAAAGGGCCGCTATGGATAGGGCCGCGCTGCAAAGTGGCTTCTCATGCCTATCTGCGCGGCGGCGTGATCCTGTGTCCAGGCGCGACGGTGGGGCCGGGCTGCGAGGTCAAGACCGCCATCATCGGGCCGGATAGCCGGCTGGCCCATTTCAATTTCGTCGGGGACTCGGTGCTGGGCGCGGATGTCAATTTGGAGGCGGGCTCGATTCTGGCCAATTACTGGAACGAGCGCGACGACAAGACGATACGGTTGCATCTGGCCGGCAAGGCAATGATGCCCGGCGTGGAAAAGCTGGGGTCGCTGCTGGGCGATCATGTGCGGGTAGGCGCCAACGCGGTGTTGTCGCCGGGCACGGCCTTGGGGGCGGGCGCGGTGGTGCCGCGATTGGGGCTGGTGGAGCAAGACCGGATGGCACAACAGGCTGCCCGGTGAGCCGGACAGCCTGATGTTCCGCCCGCTAGGCGGCTTAGCGCGGGAAGGGCGCGACGCCCAGTTTCTCCAGCAGGTAGCCGGCGGTTTGCAACGCGCCCTCGACCCAGCCCTGCGCGTCGGAATACGCCTCGCCGCAGATGTACAGGGGCAAATCGCTGGGTTGGACGATGGCGTGCTTCACCTCCCAGCTCTTTTGGCCGATGTTCCAGCTGTTCCAGCCGCCGCCGAAGGGATCGTCGCCCCAGTCGCGGAAGGCGGCGTTGCGTACCCGCGGCGTGTAGTTGAGGCTGTGCATCACGGTCAACTGGCGGCTCACTTCCTCGGTCATCATGCGCGGCGCCTTATACTGGTGCCAGTCCAGCTCGTTGCGCATCACATTGTCGTCGAGGCCGATGAAGGGATCGTCCAGCTCCGCCACCTGGCGGCCGGGAAGGCGCGGCTGACGGCGCTTGGCCCGCAAGCCGTCCCAAAAGCCGGTATTGTCGCCGTCGTCGTAGCTGGCCAGCAGCATCGCGTGGCCTTCGGTGGCTGGCTTGCCATCGCTTTTCGGCCAGTAATAGGTTTGCCGCACCGGCAGGTCGGTCACCGATCGGCCGGCCTCCACCGGCAGATAGAACGATTTTCCGTCCGTTCCTGTGACGGTGCAGCCGGTGTTGCGCCACCAGGGACTATCATAGGTGGTGAACAGTTTGAACAGCGGGCGCGCCGTTACGGAGGTTATCAGTTTCTGCGTCCTGGCGTCTTGCAGCGCAGGGCTGTCTGGCGTGAGCAGTTCCAGCGAGCGGCGCGGCATGGCCAGAATCAGCGTTTGGGCAGTGGCGGGGCTGCCGTTGACCTGGAAGGAGAAGCCGTCGCCCTTCAGCGTGATCTGGGAAACGTGGGAGGCCAGGCGGATGTCGCCGCCTTGTTGCTCGAACAGCTGGGCCAGCGCCAGCGGCACTTGCTGGAAGCCATTGCAGAAGCCCTTGTATTCCGGGTCGACGCCGAAGTCGGACAGATACCAGGGAATGGCGTCGGCCGCGTTCCAGTTGCACAGCGTGGAGTCGTAGCCGCCGACGTCTTCCGCGTAATGGTAGGCTTCGCCGGTAAGCACGCGCAGCAGCACGTTCCAGAACCCCTGCTTGTACAGCGGCACGCCGCCGAACTCGGCGCTTTGCGCCATTTCGCGGCGTTGCTCCTCGGTGAGTGCCGGATTGGTGATGCCGGGGACGATCTGTTCGATCGCGTTGACGATCACCGCCCCGGCGCTCTGGCCCTGGTCGATGAAGTTCAGCTGATAGGGCACCAGTTCCGGGTTCTGGGTGAAATCCGCCAGCCGCAAATAGACGCCGCGCAGGAAGGCGATGTTCTGGTTCTCGTCGACGGGGAAGTCGTAGAGCGTGATCTGCTCGTCGTCCGGCAGCGCCTTGTTCAGTTCATGGATCAATTGGGTGATCAAGGGCTGCACGGCGGGCAGGATGCGCATGCCGCCCAACTCCGCCACCATGTCCGGGATATCCGGCGGCCGCACCGACAGCAGCCGACCGCCGATATGGTCGCTGGCCTCGAATACGGCGATCTTCTTGCCGGGATGGGTTTGCTTCAGCCTCCAGGCGCAATACACGCCGGATACGCCGCCGCCGACGATGGCGATGTCGAAGTTTTCTTCAGCCATGATGCAGTCTTCTCCTCAGTGGTGGTGGATGCCTAGAAGATCACCGGCACATTGCCCGCCGGCTCGTTGCCGCCGCGCAGTCCTCGCTCCGGACCGAAGTGGAAGCAGTCCAGCCGCGGTTGCCGCTCATAGCGGGCGTTGACGTCTTCCGGCGTCGGTGGCGTCTGTTCCAGGCCCACGGTATGCATGTCCAGCACATAGGCGTGGCCGCTCAGCGCGTGGTCGATGCCGCGGCGCACCGCCGCGCGCACGTCTTCCGGATGGCGTACGATTTCGCCTTCCATGCCGCCGAAAGCTTTGGCCAGGGTGACGAAATCCGGTTTGGGCCGGTGGATGCGCAGGTATTCCGGGTCCTGAGTGTGCGCGGTCCATTCATAGCCAGGCGCTTCGCCGTAGATCTGCTCCACTTGCTGTAGACCCATTTGCAGGGTGTGGTACTCGTGGTTGTTTGTGATGATGTAGAGCACGCCCAGCTTGCGATGCTGCGCGGTCCACCAGGTTTGCGGATAGAACAGCGAGGAGCCGTCGCCGGTGGCGGCGACGACGAAGCGGGTGTCTATGCCCTGATGGCCGTCCTGCTCCAGCTTGATGCCCAGCGTGGCCGGCATCGACCAGCCCAGCGAGCCGCCGCCGACGCAGTAGTAGCTGATCGGTTGCGCCGCTTCATCGGTGAAGGGCAGCAGGTATTGGAAGGGTGCGGGATCGGACACCGCTTCGTGTACGTAGACGAACTGTTTTTCCAACTGGCGCTCGCCGATTTCCTTGCGCAGCGCGTCGGCGATCACCACCGCCCAGATTTCGTTCTGGTGCATCGCGTCGCGCAAGTAGACGTCCCAGGCGGCCTTGCGCTGGACGGCCAGCTCTTTCAGCTTGGCGTTGCGCGCGGCGGCTTCGGCGGAGGGCTGATTGCCTATCAATTGATTGATCAGCGGCAGCGTGGCCTTCAGGTCGCCGAACAGGGCGGCCTCGCCGTAGTAGTTCTTGCCGATGTCCCAGGTATGATTGCTGAGGTAGACCTGAGTGACGTCGGGCGGGATCAGCGGACCGTCGCTGTACTTGTAGACCGTGATCTGGGCCTGGTTGCTGAAGCCGCAAAGAAAGGCGACGTCATGGCCGGCGAAGACTTGCTGCACGCCGGACTGGCTGCCTGGCAGTTCGCCCTGCCAGTGGTAGTCGTTGTTGGGGAAGTTGGCCAGGCTGCTGAAGGTTTGCTGCAGCACCGGGGCGCCAAGCAGCTCAGCCATCTGTTGAAGTTCCGGCCAGGCTTGGGCGTAGCCGGCGGCGTCGCCGGCGACGATGATGGGGTTCTTGGCTTCGCGCAGCAGTTGGGCGGCTTGCGCTATGGCCTGGCGGTCGGCGGTGAAATGCGGCGAAATCCGCGTGACGCCCTTGATGCGGTCGTCGTCGCCGATGCGGCGCATGGTGAATTCCCACGGGATGGCGACGAAGACCGGACCGTTGGGCGGCGCCATCGCTTCTTTGAAGGCGCGTTGCAGCACCATCGGGAATTCCTGCTCGGTGCGCACCTCGTGCGCCCACTTGGTGTATTGGCGGGCCAGGTCCACCAGATTGGACGCCAGCAGCGGCTCCTGGGTGACCAGTTCGTTCTGCTGCTGGCAGCACAGGATGACCAGCGGCGCTTGCGAGCGCCAGGCGTTGAACAGATTGCCGATAGCGTGGGCGATGCCTGGGGTGACGTGGACCACCAGCACGCCGGGCTTGCCGGTCATGCGCGCGGAGCCCATCGCCGCGCCGATGGCGATGTTCTCGTGCAGGCATTCGATGTACTCCACGCCGTTTTCCGGATAGGAGGTGCCGTCGATGATGGGAATCTCGTTGGTGCCGGGCACGCCGAAAATCCGGTGTATGCCCAGTTGGCTCAAGATGTCGAACACGTAATCGCGCGCCCAGCGTTTTTGGCCTTCCATGCTCATCGCTTCCCCCTTGGTGAAATGCGGATCGATAAGATGTGTGGTAATTCAGCGGCAGTCGGATGGATATGAAAGGGGGCTTGCCGGATTTATCGCCACAGCTTGGCGGAGAGAGCGTGGGCGGCCGCAAGCCTGTGATTCGCCACATGAAGCGGGGCGATCCGAGCGCGGGCTAGGTGTGAATACCAGCTGGTAGAAAGCATGGGACAGGCGATAAAAAGCTGGCGGTTTTGCGGTTTGGATTCTACGGCAGGGCGGCGGCGCTAGGCGCGAGTGGGCGCGAAAAAGCCGGCCCGGGGGCCGGCTTGCGTCTAGAGAGCGTTCAGGGCGTTTAGAACCATTGTCCGTAGCGCTTGATGTAGATCGTTTTCACCGTCTGCGTCAGCGCCAGGTAGCCGGCCATGGTCAGCAGCAGCCACCAGAAGTAGCTGGCGTCCAGCTGGATGAAGCCCAGCGATGCGGCGATCGGCGAGAACGGCAGGTAGCAGGCGATGGCGATGGCAGCCGTGGTGGACAGCATCACCGGCAGCGAGGCCGTGCTCTGCAGGAACGGAATCTTGCGGGTGCGCAGCATGTGCACCACCAGGGTCTGCGAGATCAGGCCTTCCATGAACCAGCCGGTGTTCATGATCAGCTGGCCGCCGTCGCCGCCGTGCATGTGGTAGGCCGCGCCGGCGCCGAACACTGTCCACAGCAGGATGTAGGTGGTGATGTCGAACACCGAGGATGTGGGTCCCAGCCACAGCATGAAGCGCTTGATGTTGCCGGCTTCCCATTTGCGCGGCTTCTTCAGGAAATCCGGGTCCATCTTGTCCCAGGGCAGGAACATCTGCGACAGGTCGTAGATCAGGTTCTGCAGCAACAGCTGCATCGCCAGCATCGGCTCCCATGGCAGCCAGGCCGAGGCCACCAGCACCGAGAACACGTTGCCGAAGTTGGAACTGGCGGTCATGTTCAGGTACTTGAGGATGTTGCCGAAGGTTTCGCGGCCCTTGATCACGCCTTCTTCCAGCACCATCAGGCTCTTTTCCAGCAAGATGATGTCGGCGGTTTCCTTGGCGATGTCGGCGCCGCTGTCCACCGAGATGCCGACGTCGGCGTCGCGCAGCGCCGGCGCGTCGTTGATGCCGTCGCCGAGGAAGCCCACGGTATGGCCGTTGGCCTGCAATGCTTTCACCACGCGAGACTTTTGCAGCGGGGTCAGCTTGGCGAAAATGGTGGTGCGTTTGACCGCGGCGCACAGCGCCACATCGTCCATCGCCTCGATTTCCGGGCCCAGCAGCGGCTTGCCCGGATTGAGGCCGACGTCGCGGCAGACCTTGGCGGTGACGATGGGATTGTCGCCGGTCAGCACTTTGACCGTGACGCCGTACTCGTTCAGCGCCTTGATTGCCGGCGCGGCCGAATCCTTCGGCGGATCGAGGAAGGTCAGGAAGCCGCGCGCCACCAGGCCCTTTTCGTCGGCGGTCTGGTAAGCGTTCTTGCGCTCGTTGGACGGGATATGGCGGGTAGCCACCACCAGCACGCGGTAGCCTTCGGCATTGAACTCCTGGCTCAGGCGCAGCAGGCGGGCGCGCTCTTCCGCGTTCAGCACGCGCACATCGTCGCCGTCCTGGATGTGGCTGCAGACAGCCAGCATCTCTTCCACCGCGCCCTTGGACACCATCAACTGCTGGCCATTCTGCTCCTGCAGGATCACCGACAGCCGGCGACGCTCGAAATCGAACGGCAGTTCGTCCACTTTGCTGTAATGGCGCAACTTGACGCGTTCGCCCAGCTCGTCGGCGCGTTCGACGATGGCGATGTCCATCAGGTTCTTCATGCCGCTCTGGTGGAAGCTGTTGAGCCAGGCCAGCTGCAGCGTGGTCTCGTCCTTGTCGCCGCGCACGTCGTAATGGTGTTCCAGGATGATCTTGTCCTGGGTCAGCGTGCCGGTCTTGTCGGTGCACAGCACATCCATCGCGCCGAAGTTCTGCACCGAGTTCAGCCGCTTCACCACCACCTTGCGCCGCGCCATCGCCACCGCGCCCTTGGCCAGGTTGGCGGAGACGATCATCGGCAGCATTTCCGGCGTCAGGCCCACCGCCACCGCCAGCGCGAAGGTGAGGGCGGACATCCAGTCGCCCTTGGTGACGCCGTTGATCATGAAGACAATGGGCACCATCACCAGCATGAAGCGGATCAGCAGCCAGGAGACGCTGTTGACGCCCTTGTCGAAGCTGGTTTCGATGCGCTTGTGGCTGACCACATTGCGCGCCAGCGAGCCGAAATAGGTATCGGTGCCGGTGGCCACCACCACCGCGCGGGCGGTGCCGGACACCACGTTGGTGCCCATGAAGCAGGCATTGGAGAGGTCAAGCAAACCGGCGTCGCCGTTGGCTGGGTCATCGGCCGATTTGGCGGCCACCGCGCCCAGCGTGTCGTACTTCTCTACCGGCAGCGCCTCGCCGGTCAGCACGGCCTGGCTGATGAACAGGTCGCGCGATTCCAGCAGCCGCACGTCGGCCGGCACCATGTCGCCGGCTTGCAGATGGACGATGTCGCCCACCACCAGTTCGGCCATCGGCACCTCCATGCGCAGCGGCACGGTGGGGGAGGTGGGGCGGCGTTGCACGGTGGCGGTGTTGCGCACCAGCGATTTCAGGTTTTCCGCCGCCTTGGCGGAGCGGTATTCCTGCCAGAAACGCAGCAGGCCGCTGACGCCTATCATGCTTCCCAGGATGATGACCTTGGTCCAGTCCTGATCGCCCGGCGCGGCCATGGCGATGTCCATCACGTAGCTGATGGCCGTCAGGACGATCAGCACCATCACGAAGGGGTTCTTGAACGCCAGCAATAGCTGGATCAGCGCGTGCGGCGGCTTGTCGTGCGCCACCTCGTTGCGGCCGTATTGCTGCAGCCGCTGGGCGGCTTCGGCCGAAGTCAGGCCTTCCGGCTGGCTGCGCAGGCGCTTGAAGGTTTCTTCTTGCGGCAGCGCGGCTTCGTGAGCCAGGCGGAAGGCGACTTGGTCGCCGGTCTTGCCCGGGGTGGCGATGAAGCCCCGGCTCCGTTTGCGTGGGTTGAGGTTCTTGGTCATGGCGTAAATCTCCAGGCGCCGCGGGCGCGACCAGCCCTGCCGCGAGAGCCTGTTCACGATGGGCGGGGACCGCCGGTGGTCTGAAAAGATCGTGAGCAGGCTTTCGTGCATCGGCGCCGACAACGTGTCAGCTCGAAAGTCGAGAGAACATTGCCGCCCGTTGGGGCGCTCTATGCGAACACCCCAGCGGATGGCATCTCAGATGGGTAGTGGCCTTGCTATGTCATGCCGTCTCCTGCGCTGCGGGATGGGCGAACGCGCGTCCGCCCGGTGGTTGACGGAATTCGGTGTTCAGGCCTGCGGGCGATTGGCCGCAGGCGGCAGCGACAGGCATTCCAGCTTCACCTGGGTCAGCGGCAGCGAGGTCAGGCGCTGGACGATGCCCTGCAGCAAGTGCATGCAGGCGGCGGAGTCGGAACGGAAGTCGGCGCTGATCAGCCAGGGAGCGCCACCGATGGAGGCGCCGCGGGCGGGAGCCTGCGGCTGTTCCTGCCACTGCAGGATGCGCAGGCCGTGTTTCAGCGCCTGGCCGCGCAGTTCGCGGCGGGCGGCGCCCAGCGACATGGCGGGGCAGGCGATGGACAGTTGATAGCGCTGTTGCTGGCGCGGATTGAGGAAGAGGTTCTGCATCGTAAGCTCCTGGCCGCGCGGCGGCCGGATGGTCCGGCCATCGCGCGCGGCGATGGATGCCCCATCCCGCGGCGGCGCGGAGGCTGGGGGGATATCGGTTCGCGCCGCGGCGGCGCTCCCCGATGCTTACGAAAGGGGGTTACCGGCGGCGAAGGCTTGAGGTTTTCGGCTCGGGCTCTTCGGGCATGTCGGATTATCCTCGCGGGTTGAAAACGGCGGCGTCAGGCGGCGCGGGCGCGGCCGTGGCCGAACAGCCCGCGCGACTGCGGACGGGCGGCTTGCGCGCGGCGTCCCCAGTGCACGCGGTGGATTTCGGGCAGCTGGCTGAGGCGCAGGGCCATGTCGTCCAGAATCTGGCGCTGCTGCAGCGGGCAGTTCAGCACCACGGACAGCTTGCAGTGGCTATCCACGTTCTCCGGCGCGATGGTGACCTGGGACGCGCGCAGGCCCAGATCGTGCATTTCCCAGAACAGGCGTTTGCGCAGCGTGGTGATCACGCTTTTGTCGCATATGATATTCAGGCGGAAATCGGCGGCGTCCGCCATTTGATTGTGGCGGGTGAATAATTTCAGCAGCTGGGACAATTTCAGGGCGTGCATATTGAATCCCCCTTTGTTATTTCAACAGGTAATAAACATCCCGTTCCGGTTTGAATAAACCGTAATCCTGGATGTACTCCGATATTGATTGAGCGAGTATCGCGCAGCTGCTGTCCGGCCATTCCCGCCAAGGGAATTCAATCCGACATGCAGTTGGGCGACGCGTCCGCTCGCGGTTCCGGCTCTTCGGGCATGGAATCTCCTTTGCGAAACGAAAGCATGCGCAAACAATGCGTCAGGTGCGCGATCTGTCGATGAGGGGCGTATGCGCGGCGACACGGTCGAGCCTATGGCGCGCTGGCTGAACGCCGGGCGGCTAAGGGCGAATCGGTTTGTGTCGTGCTGCGGCTACTGCCGGCTGTCGCCGGACTTGGACGCCACATCCTGCTTGCAGGATGCGGCAGAGGAAGGGCGTTCGGTCTGCTGAAATCCTACAAGGCTTAAACTGCGATCGAAGATCGACTAGAACCGTCGTTGTCCACGGTTTGCCTTTGCAAAATTAATAACAGTCCAACTATAAGCGAAATTCGTTATTAAATCAAACCGGATTGTTATTTGATGAATCCGGCGTGGCGGATTTGCCATCGATTCATAATTCGAAACATTTCGACGCTGCGGAATCCGGACGGAATGCGTCGGATTCCCATCTTGCATGACGGATTAATCTATCTTGCATGGGTAGTGGCTGTTTTTGTGCGGATCATCATTTTGGAGGGTGTGAAGATGAAAGAGCTGGCCGTTTTGAAAAATGAGGTGGTGGGCGCGATTTGCAGCGGTATCCGCAAGGCGGACCGGGAATATGGGCGGTGGACAGGAGACGAGGGGCTTTGCGAGGCGCCGGAGTACTTGGTGACTTGTGCCATCGCACGCGAGTTGGCCAAACCTGGTGATGGACGCTTTGTCACGCTAGAGGCCAATGTGCAAGAAACGTTGCGATGTGCCCGTGTGCGCTTTCGTGGCCGCCCCGGGGGAGTATGCGCAAAAATGGCCGCGCTGATATTGTACTGTGGGAGGTGCCTGAGGTTGGTCGAAATGGCGTACCAAGATCGATCATTGAGGTAAAGAATTTTCTGGCAGAGCCTGGTGAGCAACTGAGCAAGGATGTTCGTCGTCTGCGCGATGCCTTGCGTCTGAGCATGGAGAGCCATGGTGAGTTGGGTTTTGGCTGTTTGGCGTTCTGGATTGGTGTGAATGAGCCTAAACAGAAGAAATATGAGTCGCCAGAGGCTTGGCTGCGGGCTAAGTCCGAGAAATTGTGCGACGCGGCCAGTGGCTTGGTTGCAACAGATGGTTTGGTCGTCAGGTTAGCGCAACCCAAATCCTATCTGGGACGATATGAAGATGATACACGCTACGCCTGGGCGCCCAGCGTGCTGGTGATCGAGAGGCCGGCTGCCTAAGGAAGAGTCCTGGCGTGAAAACGGCATCCGGGCCTGGGCGCGGATGCCGTTCTTGCTTGAGGTCGCTAGGCGTATCGTTTATACGCCCGCTTCGTGCGCCTGCTCGTCCGCGTGGTAGCTGGAGCGCACCATGGCGCCGACGGCGGCGTGGACGAAGCCCATTTCGTAGGCTTTTTCCTCGAACATCTTGAACACGTCCGGATGCACGTAGCGCAGCACCGGCAGGTGGCCGTCGGACGGCTGCAGGTATTGTCCGATGGTCAGCATGTCCACGTTGTGGGCGCGCATGTCGCGCATCACTTCCAGGATTTCCTCGTCGGTCTCGCCCAGGCCCACCATCAGGCCGGACTTGGTGCGGACGTCGGGATTCTTCGCCTTGTAGTCCTTGAGCAGCTGCAGCGAGTGCGCGTAGTCGGCGCCCGGACGGGCCTGCTTGTACAGGCGCGGCACGGTTTCCAGGTTGTGGTTCATCACGTCCGGCGGCGTCTGGGTCAGAATGTCGACGGCGATGTCCAGGCGGCCGCGGAAATCCGGCACCAGCGTTTCGATCTGGGTGTTCGGCGACATTTCGCGCACCGCGCCGATGCAGTCGGCGAAGTGCTGGGCGCCGCCGTCGCGCAGGTCGTCGCGGTCCACTGAGGTGACCACCACGTATTTCAGCCGCATCGCGGCCACGCTCTCGGCCAGGTGCTTGGGCTCGTTCGGGTCCAGTGGATTGGGGCGGCCATGGCCGACGTCGCAGAACGGGCAGCGGCGGGTGCAGATGTCGCCCATGATCATGAAGGTGGCCGTGCCCTTGCTGAAGCACTCGCCGATATTGGGGCAAGTGGCCTCTTCGCACACGGTGTGCAGTTTCTGTTCGCGCAGGATCTGCTTGATCTCGTGGAAGCGCTGGCCGTTGGGCAGCTTGGCGCGGATCCACTCCGGCTTTTTCAGCTTTTCGTCCAGCGGCACGATCTTGATCGGGATGCGGGCGGTCTTGGCCGCGCCCTTGTGCTTCACCCCGGCCTGGTTGTCCGGCTTCATGCGGTCTCCTTGCTTATGCTCAGGTGGCGTTCCAGGTGCGGCAGCAGCTTGTTGGCCGCGGCGGCTACCGTGAGGTTCACGCCCAGATTCTTCATTTGGGTCACCTTGAGGTTGGCGTAGCCGCAAGGGTTGATCCAGCTAAACGGAGTCAGGTCCATGTCCACGTTGAGGCTCAGTCCGTGATAGACGGCGCCGTTCTTGATGCGCAGGCCCAGCGAGCAGATCTTGGCGCCGTCCACGTAGACGCCCGGGGCGTCCACGTCGCCGTTGGCGGCGATGCCCTGTTCGGCCAGCATGTCGATGACGGCTTGCTCGATGTGGCGCACCAGCTCGCGCACGCCGACGCGCATGCGCTTGAAGTCGATCAGCAGGTACACCACCAGCTGGCCGGGGCCGTGGTAGGTGATCTGGCCGCCGCGGTCGGTCTTCACCACCGGAACGTCGTTCTGCTGCAGCAGGTGTTCCGGCTTGCCGGCCAGACCTTGGGTGAACACCGGCGGGTGCTCCACTACCCACAATTCGTCGCGGGTGTCGGCGCCGCGGTTGTCGGTGAAGGCTTGCATGGCGCGCCAGGTCGGCTCGTAATCGGCCAGGCCCAGATGTTTGATGATGCGAGGCACCTGAACTCCCGGTGTTTAGAGAACCATTTTGACCATCGGGTGGCCGGTCAGCGACAGATAGATGCTGTCCAGCTGCTGGCGCGAGGTGGCGGTGACGGTGACCGTCAGCGCGTAGAAGCGGCCGCCGGAGCTTTCGCGCAGCACCACGTCGACCTCGGCGAGGTCGGGGGCGTGCACGCGCACCACCTCGGTGATGGTGGCGACGAAGGCGTCATGCCGCTCGCCCATGATCTTGAGCGGGAAGCGACAGGGGAATTCGAACAGTTCCTGTTTTTCGTCGGACATGTATGACTACTCTAGATTTGCGATTGCCAAAAGCAGCAGGCCGCGGACGAGCCGCGGCGCTGCCTACTGCTTGATTCTACTACGAATGTTTATTTCCAGCCGAGCATCAGTTTCAGGCTGTCCCACAGGCGGCTGAAGAAACCGCCTTCCTCTACCGACTTCAGCGCCACCACGGGCCGCTCCAGCAACGGCTTGCCGTCCAGCGTGACGGTCAGCTTGCCCACCACCTGGCCGGCCTTGATCGGCGCGATCAAGGGCTGCATGGTGCTCATGTCGGCCTTCAGCTTGGCCGCCTGGCCTTTGGCCACGGTGGCGAACACGTCGCTGGCGAAGCCGACGGGCACGACATTGCCGCTGCCCTTGTACACGGAGACGTCGGATACGCGGGTGTTCGCTGCATAAAGTTTGGGCGTGTCGAAGAATTGCAAGCCATAGTTCAGCAGCTTGGAACTTTCCACCGCGCGGGCTTCCGGGCTGGCGGTGCCGACGACGACAGAGATCACGCGGCGGCCGTCGCGGTGGCTGGAGGTGACCATATTGTAGCCGGCGGTATCGGTGTAGCCGGTCTTCATGCCGTCGACATTGGGGTCGCGGTACAGCAGCAGGTTGCGGTTCGGCTGTTTGATGTTGTTGTAGGTGAACGACTTCATCGAGTAGATGGGGTAGAACTCCGGGAAGTCGCGGATGAGCGCGGCGGCCAGGATGCCCAGATCGTGCACCGTGGTGTAGTGGCCTTCGTGCGGCAGGCCGGTGGCGTTCTTGAACTGGGTGTTCTTCATGCCCAGCTTCTGCGCCTGCTGGGTCATCACTTGGGCGAACACATCTTCGCTGCCGGCGATGGCTTCGGCCAGCGTCACGCAGGCGTCGTTGCCGGACTGCACGATCATGCCTTTGATCAGATCGTCAACCTTGGCCGGGACCTTGGGGTCCAGAAACATGCGCGAGCCTTCTGTTTTCCAGCCGCGTTGGGAGACGGTCAGCGTCTGCTCCAGCGACAGGCGCTTTTCCTTCAGCGCCTTGAAGGTCAGATAGGCCGTCATCAGCTTGGTCAGCGAGGCCGGCTCGATGCGGGAGTCGGGGTCGCGCGCGGCCAGCACTTGCTGGCTGTTGTAGTCGAGCAGGTAATAAGCCTTGCCGGCGATATCCGGAGCGGGCGGCACGAAAGCGGCGTTGGCGAAACCAAGGGAGGGCAGCGCCAGCGCGGCGACAACCAGGGCGGTGGTGAGTTTTTTCATTTCTGGAGGGGGCTTGCTAGGAGTCACAAACAGTAGCCGATGATTATACACGCTCAAGTTGGCTACGCGGACGGAAATAGCCTGTCCGACACGTCGCATATTGCAATGCAGCAAAATGTGCCCGCCAGGCCTCCCGCTTGCTTGGAGTTCCTGATACTCTGACAGTTCAAGTACAAGAAACTATCAGGGATCAAGGCATCGCCATGAGCAACAAGCAAGACTATCTAGAACGCATTCTCACCTCGCGGGTTTACGACGTGGCAGTGGAAACGCCGCTGGATCTGGCGCCTAACCTGTCCCGCCGCTACGGCAACCGCATCCTGCTCAAGCGCGAGGATCTGCAGCCGGTGTTCTCGTTCAAGCTTCGCGGCGCGTACAACAAGATGGCCAAGCTGTCGGCCGAGCAGCGCGCGCGCGGCGTGATTACCGCCAGCGCCGGCAATCATGCCCAGGGCGTGGCGCTGTCGGCCAGCAAGCTGGGATGCGAAGCGGTGATCGTGATGCCGGTCACCACGCCGCAAATCAAGATAGACGCGGTCAAGCAGCGCGGCGGCCAAGTGGTATTGTCCGGAGACTCCTTCAACGAGGCCTACCTGCATGCGGTGATGCTGGCGGAGGAAAGCGGCCGCACCTATATCCCGCCGTTTGACGATCCGGACGTGATCGCCGGCCAGGGCACGGTGGGCATGGAGATTCTGCGCCAGCGGCCGGACGATCTGGACGTGGTATTCGTCGCCATCGGCGGCGGCGGGTTGGCGGCCGGCGTGGCCAGTTTCATCAAACGGCTGAAGCCGGAGGTCAAGATCATCGGCGTACAGCCGGTGGATTCCGACGCGATGCGCCAGTCGATAGAAAAGGGCGAGCGCGTCGAACTGAAGGATGTGGGCCTGTTCGCCGATGGTGTGGCGGTCAAGTTGGTAGGCGAGGAGACCTTCCGCATCTGTCGCGAGTTGCTGGACGAAATCATTCTGGTGGATTCCGACGCCATCTGCGCGGCGATCAAGGACATTTTTGAAGACACCCGCTCCATTGTCGAGCCGGCCGGCGCCCTGGCGGTAGCCGGCGCCAAGGCCTATGTCGAACGCGAAGGCTGCAAAAACAAGACGCTGGTGGCGATTTCCTGCGGCGCCAACATGAACTTCGACCGCTTGCGCCATGTGTCGGAGCGCTCGGAACTCGGCGAGCGGCGCGAGGCCATCATCGCCGTCACCATCCCGGAGAAGCCGGGCAGCTTCAAGCGCTTCTGCTCGGTGATAGGCGGCCGCAATATCACGGAATTCAACTATCGCTTCGCCGACCCCAGCGTCGCCCACGTTTTTGTCGGCGTGCAAATAGCCGGCCGCGACGACGTGGAAAAGCTGTTGGGGGATTTGCGCGCCGAGGAGTTGGACGGCATCGACCTGACCGACAACGAGCTGGCCAAGCTGCATATCCGTCATCTGGTGGGCGGCCATGCGCCGCAATTGAAAGACGAGCGGGTGCTGCGCTTCGAGTTTCCGGATCGTCCGGGCGCGCTGATGCGCTTTTTGGAAGCGATGCGCACCGATTGGAACATCAGCCTGTTCCACTATCGCAACCACGGAGCCGACTATGGCCGGGTGCTGGTGGGCATCCAGGTGCCTTCGGGCGATGCCCTGGCCTTCCAGCAATTCCTCGATACGCTTGGGTATCCTTATATAGAAGAAACCGGAAATCCGGCGTATCGATTGTTTCTTGGCAAGACTATCCGTTGATGGTGCAATGTCGGCCTTATTTCCAATCCGGTGAAGCAGGAATCATGATCAAGGCAGTATTGTTCGATTTGGACGGCACTTTGGCCGATACCGCCCGCGATCTGGGCGCGGCGCTGAATCGCTTGCTGGCGGAGGAGGGGCTCGCGCCTGTGCCTTATGAGCGCATTCGTCCTGTCGCCAGCCACGGCGCGCGTGGTTTGGTCCGGTTGGGTTTCGGCGACGATCTTGATGCCAGCCGGATGGAGGCGCTGCGGGTGCGTTTCATGGATCTCTATGACGCTAATCTCGCGGGAGAAACCGCGTTGTTCGATGGCGTGAACGAGCTGATTTCCGAGTTGGACAGCCGCGGCGTGATTTGGGGCATCATCACCAACAAGTCAATGCGTTTCACCGATCGTCTGGTGCCATGGCTTCCTTTCGCCATTCCGCCGGCTGTGATCGTCAGCGGTGATACCGTCGGGGTGGCCAAGCCCGACCCGAAACCGATGCTGCACGCGACTGGCCAGATCGGCATCGCGCCCGAGCATTGCATGTATGTCGGCGATGCTGAGCGCGATATCCAGGCCGGCCGCAACGTCGGCATGAAGACGGTGCTGGTCAATTGGGGCTATTTTTCCGATCAGGACAAGCCGGAAGAGTGGGGAGCGGATATCGACATCGATCATCCATTGCAACTGCTTGATCATCTATAGGACGGCGGGAGGGGTGTCTGGACAGGCCGGCGGAAACGCCGGCCTGTTTGTTTTTGAGCCTTTCGTCAGGTGGAGAGGCAGGGCGGGCGCGCCTGGTTGCGGGGCGCGTGAAATCCCCTCTTCTTTGCTTTTCTTGCAAATCAATGCCTTGCGTGGGCGGGTCGAAGAAAGTTCGTTTTTTCTCGCAAAAGGTGTTGACGGGTTCGGGGCCCGGGCGTATAGTTCGCCTCCTCAGCTGACGCAGCGAACGAAACAGCGGAAACGAAACGGTTCTCCGGTGTGACGAAAGCAGCGAAGGCACTGCTCTTTAACAGAACGAATAACCGATAGGTGTAAGTGCTTGGCGAAAGCCGACACTTGCACTGCAAGAGACAAGAGATACTTGTTTATTTCTTTGAACTTGCGTGCCAGAAAATTTGCTTGAGATTGAACTGAAGAGTTTGATCCTGGCTCAGATTGAACGCTGGCGGCATGCTTTACACATGCAAGTCGAACGGCAGCACGGGAGCTTGCTCCTGGTGGCGAGTGGCGAACGGGTGAGTAATGCATCGGAATGTACCGTGTAATGGGGGATAGCTCGGCGAAAGCCGGATTAATACCGCATACGCCCTGAGGGGGAAAGCGGGGGATCGAAAGACCTCGCGTTATACGAGCAGCCGATGTCTGATTAGCTAGTTGGTGGGGTAAGAGCCCACCAAGGCGACGATCAGTAGCGGGTCTGAGAGGATGATCCGCCACACTGGGACTGAGACACGGCCCAGACTCCTACGGGAGGCAGCAGTGGGGAATTTTGGACAATGGGCGCAAGCCTGATCCAGCCATGCCGCGTGTCTGAAGAAGGCCTTCGGGTTGTAAAGGACTTTTGTCAGGGAGGAAATCCCGCTGGTTAATACCTGGCGGGGATGACAGTACCTGAAGAATAAGCACCGGCTAACTACGTGCCAGCAGCCGCGGTAATACGTAGGGTGCAAGCGTTAATCGGAATTACTGGGCGTAAAGCGTGCGCAGGCGGTTGTGCAAGTCTGATGTGAAAGCCCCGGGCTCAACCTGGGAACGGCATTGGAGACTGCACGACTAGAGTGCGTCAGAGGGGGGTAGAATTCCACGTGTAGCAGTGAAATGCGTAGAGATGTGGAGGAATACCGATGGCGAAGGCAGCCCCCTGGGATGACACTGACGCTCATGCACGAAAGCGTGGGGAGCAAACAGGATTAGATACCCTGGTAGTCCACGCCCTAAACGATGTCAACTAGCTGTTGGGGGTTTGAATCCTTGGTAGCGTAGCTAACGCGTGAAGTTGACCGCCTGGGGAGTACGGCCGCAAGGTTAAAACTCAAAGGAATTGACGGGGACCCGCACAAGCGGTGGATGATGTGGATTAATTCGATGCAACGCGAAAAACCTTACCTGCTCTTGACATGTACGGAACTTGGTAGAGATATCTTGGTGCCCGAAAGGGAGCCGTAACACAGGTGCTGCATGGCTGTCGTCAGCTCGTGTCGTGAGATGTTGGGTTAAGTCCCGCAACGAGCGCAACCCTTGTCATTAGTTGCCATCATTAAGTTGGGCACTCTAATGAGACTGCCGGTGACAAACCGGAGGAAGGTGGGGATGACGTCAAGTCCTCATGGCCCTTATGAGCAGGGCTTCACACGTCATACAATGGTCGGTACAGAGGGTTGCCAAGCCGCGAGGTGGAGCTAATCTCAGAAAACCGATCGTAGTCCGGATCGCACTCTGCAACTCGAGTGCGTGAAGTCGGAATCGCTAGTAATCGCAGATCAGCATGCTGCGGTGAATACGTTCCCGGGTCTTGTACACACCGCCCGTCACACCATGGGAGTGAGTTTCACCAGAAGTGGGTAGGCTAACCGTAAGGAGGCCGCTTACCACGGTGGGATTCATGACTGGGGTGAAGTCGTAACAAGGTAGCCGTAGGGGAACCTGCGGCTGGATCACCTCCTTTCTAGAGAATGGCGATTGCCAAGTACTTACAGCCTATCGGTTATTCAAGTTAAGGGCATTTTCGATGAAAATCGGCGCAGCTCTGCGTTGAAAGCTTCCTCGTGTACTCGATGTACACGTCGTCAGCTTTCGCCTGGATCTGCTGGATTTTGATCGAAAAGGATGTGGTATCAAACGACTACTGGGTTTGTAGCTCAGCTGGTTAGAGCACTGTGTTGATAACGCAGGGGTCGTAGGTTCGAGTCCTACCAGACCCACCAGTATTTTTTGGGTCAGGCAAGGCGCGAAGGAGCGGCATGTGCTTATGCACATGAGCGACTGAGCAACGCAGCATCACCCAAAAAGAGGGGGATTAGCTCAGTTGGGAGAGCACCTGCTTTGCAAGCAGGGGGTCGTCGGTTCGATCCCGTCATCCTCCACCATCGCAAACAAAATCGAATTCGGAAGAGTTGGATTCTGTTTGCGTTGTATAAACGCCCGATCTTTAACAAACTGAAGAAGCCGAATATATAAAGACGGCGAGACAAACGACATGGAGTTAATTCTGCATGTTGAATGAATCGTCATCTTGGGTATTTGATTGTATCTAAGGCTGCGTCGCCATATCAAAAGGGGCGGTGCAGTCGTCGCACAAACACTCTCTGTTGTTGCGGTAATTTAGGTTACTGAAATGATAGGGTCAAGCGACTAAGTGCATCTGGTGGATGCCTTGGCGATCATAGGCGATGAAGGACGTGTAAGCCTGCGAAAAGCGCGGGGGAGCTGGCAATAGAGCTTTGATCCCGCGATGTCCGAATGGGGAAACCCCTCCGCAAGGAGATCCCTGACTGAATCCATAGGTCAGAGGAGGCGAACTCAGCGAACTGAAACATCTAAGTAGCTGAAGGAAAAGAAATCAACCGAGATTCCGTAAGTAGTGGCGAGCGAACGCGGAACAGCCTGACTGTGTTATGAGTTGCGTTAGTGGAAGGTTCATGGAAAGGACCGCCATAGTGGGTGATAGCCCCGTACACGAAAACGCATCGCAAGAACTAGGCAGTCGACAAGTAGGGCGGGACACGAGAAATCCTGTCTGAAGATGGGGGGACCATCCTCCAAGGCTAAATACTCATGATCGACCGATAGTGAACCAGTACCGTGAGGGAAAGGCGAAAAGAACCCCGGGAGGGGAGTGAAATAGAACCTGAAACCGGATGCATACAAACAGTGGGAGCGGACTTGTTCCGTGACTGCGTACCTTTTGTATAATGGGTCAGCGACTTACGTTCAGTAGCAAGCTTAACCGAATAGGGGAGGCGTAGGGAAACCGAGTCCGAATAGGGCGCTTTAGTTGCTGGGCGTAGACCCGAAACCGAGTGATCTATCCATGGCCAGGATGAAGGTGCGGTAACACGCACTGGAGGTCCGAACCCACTAGTGTTGCAAAACTAGGGGATGAGCTGTGGATAGGGGTGAAAGGCTAAACAAACTCGGAGATAGCTGGTTCTCCCCGAAAACTATTTAGGTAGTGCGTCAAGTATCACTTCCGGGGGTAAAGCACTGTTATGGCTAGGGGGTCATTGCGATTTACCAAACCATGGCAAACTCTGAATACCGGAAAGTGCGAGCTTGGCAGACAGACAGTGGGTGCTAACGTCCATTGTCAAGAGGGAAACAACCCAGACCGCCAGCTAAGGTCCCAAATGATCAGTTAAGTGGTAAACGAAGTGGGAAGGCCTAGACAGCCAGGATGTTGGCTTAGAAGCAGCCATCATTTAAAGAAAGCGTAATAGCTCACTGGTCGAGTCGTCCTGCGCGGAAGATGTAACGGGGCTCAAACTGATAACCGAAGCTGCGGATGCACAGTTTACTGTGCGTGGTAGGGGAGCGTTCTGTAGGTCTGTGAAGGTGTCTCGTAAGGGATGCTGGAGATATCAGAAGTGCGAATGCTGACATGAGTAGCGATAAAGCGGGTGAAAAGCCCGCTCGCCGAAAGCCCAAGGTTTCCTACGCAACGTTCATCGGCGTAGGGTGAGTCGGCCCCTAAGGCGAGGCTGAAAAGCGTAGTCGATGGGAAACGGGTTAAAATTCCCGTACTTTTGTGTAGTGCGATGTGGGGACGGAGAAGGTTAGGTCATCAGACTGTTGGAATAGTCTGTTTAAGCCGGTAGGCGTGAAGGGTAGGCAAATCCGCTCTTCTTTAACGCCGAGAAGTGATGACGAGGGTCTACGGACCTGAAGTGACTGATACCACGCTTCCAGGAAAAGCCACTAAGCTTCAGCTACACAAGAACCGTACCGCAAACCGACACAGGTGGGCAGGATGAGAATTCTAAGGCGCTTGAGAGAACTCAGGAGAAGGAACTCGGCAAATTGATACCGTAACTTCGGGAGAAGGTATGCCTGTTGAGGTGTAGTCCCTTGCGGATGAAGCTTTGACAGGTCGCAGAGAATCGGTGGCTGCGACTGTTTAACAAAAACACAGCACTGTGCCAACACGAAAGTGGACGTATACGGTGTGACGCCTGCCCGGTGCCGGAAGGTTAAGTGATGGGGTGCAAGCTCTTGATCGAAGCCCCGGTAAACGGCGGCCGTAACTATAACGGTCCTAAGGTAGCGAAATTCCTTGTCGGGTAAGTTCCGACCCGCACGAATGGCGTAACGATGGCCACACTGTCTCCTCCTGAGACTCAGCGAAGTTGAAGTGTTTGTGAAGATGCAATCTCCCCGCTGCTAGACGGAAAGACCCCGTGAACCTTTACTGTAGCTTTGCATTGGACTTTGAACAGACTTGTGTAGGATAGGTGGGAGGCTTTGAAGCCAGGACGCTAGTTCTGGTGGAGCCGTCCTTGAAATACCACCCTGGTGTGTTTGAGGTTCTAACCTTGGTCCGTGATCCGGATTGGGGACAGTGCATGGTAGGCAGTTTGACTGGGGCGGTCTCCTCCCAAAGTGTAACGGAGGAGTTCGAAGGTTACCTAGGTACGGTCGGAAATCGTGCTGATAGTGCAATGGCAAAAGGTAGCTTAACTGCGAGACCGACAAGTCGAGCAGGTGCGAAAGCAGGACATAGTGATCCGGTGGTTCTGAATGGAAGGGCCATCGCTCAACGGATAAAAGGTACTCCGGGGATAACAGGCTGATACCGCCCAAGAGTTCACATCGACGGCGGTGTTTGGCACCTCGATGTCGGCTCATCACATCCTGGGGCTGTAGCCGGTCCCAAGGGTATGGCTGTTCGCCATTTAAAGTGGTACGTGAGCTGGGTTCAAAACGTCGTGAGACAGTTTGGTCCCTATCTGCAGTGGGCGTTGGAAGTTTGACGGGGGCTGCTCCTAGTACGAGAGGACCGGAGTGGACGAACCTCTGGTGTACCGGTTGTGACGCCAGTCGCATTGCCGGGTAGCTAAGTTCGGAAGAGATAACCGCTGAAAGCATCTAAGCGGGAAACTTGCCTGAAGATGAGACTTCCCTGGAGGCTTGACCTCCCTGAAGAGTCGTTCGAGACCAGGACGTTGATAGGTCGGGTGTGGAAGCGCTGTGAGGCGTGAAGCTAACCGATACTAATTGCTCGTGAGGCTTGATCCTATCATTTGAGTGACTTAGAGAGCTAAGTGACGAAGATAGAGTGTGTGCGACACGATCAGATACCGAATATTCAGAATCAGAGAACATCTCTGGTTCAGGCTTCTTTCAGTTTGTGCCAGTTTATGTCTGGTGGCCATAGCGAGATGGTCCCACGCCTTCCCATCCCGAACAGGACCGTGAAACATCTTAGCGCCGATGATAGTGTGGCATTCGCCATGTGAAAGTAGGACACCGCCAGACGCCTCATAAGATAACACCGAGCCTTAAGGCTCGGTGTTTCGCTTTCCAAGAAGCGAAATCCAGAATAGCGCGACCGCGCTCACGTTTTTCTGGCGATAATGGCAAGATGGTCCCACGCCTTCCCATCCCGAACAGGACCGTGAAACATCTTAGCGCCGATGATAGTGTGGCATTCGCCATGTGAAAGTAGGACATCGCCAGACTCCAATTAGAAAGCCCCAGGCATATGCCTGGGGCTTTTTATTTACGAGTTCAGTCGAAGTGAGACGTTGCCTGGGCCGACATTGCCGATGTGTTGATGGATGCATAGGGCGCGAGTCTGGGGCTCGGGTTTTGCCAGATGCCTGGACACTCTCCTTGCAGCAGCGAATCGATGGCGTCGAGAACCGCGCGGACTCTGGCGGTTTTATAAAGGTCCGGAGGAACAACCAGCCAGATGGGATAGGTTTTCACCTGTTCGGGCCAAAGCCTGCGCAAGCTTCCTCCCCAGGCAGCGACGAAGTCGGGCAGCTCGGCTATGCCCATGTCCGATGCGCAGGCGGAAAGCATGCTCCAGAGACTGCTGAAACGAGCTGCTACATTGCCTTGGGTGATGGACTCTCCCGCTAGTTTCTCCATTTCAGCCCAGCCGGTGCTCACGAGTGGCAATAGCAGGTCATGACCCATGAAGTGGTTTCCGGGTTGCGGGGTGCCCTTGCTCTCAAGATATGTCTGGGTTGCGTATAAATGCACGGGCATGTCCGCCAACTTACGTACGATCAGATCGGGGTTGCTGGGCTTGATGGTACGGATGGCTATGTCTGCTTCCCGCCGGGTCAGGCTGATCAATTCCTGCCCCGAGACCAGGCTGCATTCGATCTGAGGATGTTTGGCGCGCAGCAGGGTCATTGCCGGAATGATCAGGGCTTGGGCCAACGTATCGGTGGTGGCGATGCGGACGCGCCCGCCGGGGCGGCTATCTTGCCCTGAGGCCTTGTTCTCCAGCGAGAGCGCTGCATGCTCCACTCTGACGGCCTCTGCCAGGATTTCTTCTCCCAGTGGAGTGGGAGAGTATCCGCTGGATGTGCGCAGGAATAGCCGCGCGCCCAAGCTGCTTTCCATGGCCACCAGGCGTCGCCCAACTGTGGCTTGATCCACCGACAGCATTTTTGCCGCAGCGCTTAGTGTGCCTTTTCGATAGATAGCCAGGAAAAAGCGGACATCGTTCCAGTTCATTTCTAGACCTTTTGGCTCATGCATTTATGCATATGAATTATGCAGGCGTGAGGCTTTATTTGGAAATGCAAATTCAATATTATTCCTATCTGAGGCATTGTGTATGCAATTTAATAGTATTCATTGCAAGCTTTATACCAGGAATAAATAAAATGGCGAACTCGCTTATCGTGGGTAGTTGGGAACTTCAGTCCTATTTCAAGCGTGATGACGAGGGGGGGATGGAATACCCGATGGGAGAGCATCCCAGCGGCCTGATCATGTATTCGCAAGATGGGCATATGTCCGTCCAGATCATGCTGGCCAATCGCCCGCGCTTCCATTCCGATCAATTGCATGAAAAAACTGCAGAAGAGGTGAGTCAAGCGGCCCGCGGTTATTTTGCCTATTCAGGATTGTATGAGATTGAAGTCCTTGAGTCGGCGGAGCAGCCGGATGGCGAGGTGGTGCACGGCTTGGTGACCCACCATATGGTCAATAGCCTGTTTCCCAATTGGGAAGGACGTTCTCTGATCAGGCAGATGCGTCTGCAAGATGATCTGCTTGAGTTGAGCACGTGCCAAGCGGGAATGTACAAGGGGCGAATGATGACCACGCACTTGGTGTGGCGCCGAAATCAGTACCAGCATGCGCTGCATCAGCTTGCGGGTCAGTCGTTCGAGTTGATCAACGCGTAATGGAGCGCATTGGCATGAACAAGCCCTTGAATCACCCGGCTCTGATGTTGTTGTTGATTGTCGCCTTGGCGCCGATAGGACAGATGGCCATTGATATTTATGTCACGGCATTGCCTGAGATGCGCAGCGCTTTTCAGGTTAGTCAGCAAAGCATTCAGTTAAGCGTTACGGCATATCTGGTGAGTTTTGCTTGCGGTCAGCTGTTCTATGGCCCTGTTGCTGATGCCTATGGCCGCAAGACGGCGTTGTTGGCCGGGCTTGGTTTATATATGTTGGGCAGCCTGATCATCTTGCAGACGGAGCAGTTTTCACTTTTCTTGCTGGCGCGAGTCATACAGGGCTTGGGAATCGCCTCCGCCTCGGTGGTGATGAAGGCTATCGCACCTGATACCTTTTCCGGCCAGAAGCTGGCTCACGTCATGACCTATATGGTCATCGGTTGGGGAATGGGACCGATTGTCGCTCCAGTGATTGGGGCGCAACTACAGAAGCATTTCGGCTGGGCGTCTTGTTTGTATTTTCTGTTTGGCTATGGCCTTGTCCTGTGCGGTTTGACAATTTTCGGCTACAAAGAGTCGTTGAAGCAGCCCGTTCCCTTGCGTCCCAAGGTCATGCTGGGAAATATTGTCTCTATTTTTCGCAGCAAGGAATTTCATTTGAACTTCCTGACAATGGGCTTGTGTTACGGGGTGCTGCTGACGTTTAACTTGTGCGCGCCTTTCATGGTTCAAGATGTGTTGCATCAAACTCCAGTATTTTTCGGCAACGTGGCGTTGGCCATGGGGTTGACTTATTTCGCTGGCGTCTTCAGCAATCGAATCATTGCCGGCAGGATACGCCCGGCGGTGTTGTGCAAGGTTTCATCGGTGGTGAATCTGATTTGCGCCGGCGGCATGTTGTTTTTGGCGAATCGCTATGGTTTGACCTTGTGGACATTGATTGCGCCCCCTTTGATCATCACCTTTTTCGCCGGCGTGATTTTTCCCAATCTGATGGCCCGCAGCGTGGCCTTGTTTCCGCAGGTTGCAGGGTTGGCAAGTTCGCTGCTGGGCTTTTCGTTCACCATTTGCGCAGGGGTGATCATGTACGTTTCCAGCCTGCTGCGGGTGGATGTGCTTACGCCATTGGCTACGTTGTATGCCGTGGTGGCGGCGCTCAGCATGTTGATGATATTCCATCTGTACTCCACGCGGGACGCCGCTTCGGCCAAGCTGGCGGCGGAGCGTCGTTGACGATATGGCGCGGCGACAGCTACGCCATGCTTCTCTAACCGGATGGCGAACATGACGATATTTATCACTGGCGCGAGTTCTGGCATTGGCGCCGCCTGCGCCCGACGTTTTGCCGAAGCCGGCCATGCGTTGATCTTGTTGGCGCGACGGGGCGAGCGTTTGCAGGCTTTGAAGGATAGCCTGGGGGTGCCCGTGCATTTGATTTGCCGGGATGTGGCGGACTCGGAAGGGCTGGCGGACGAGATGTCGCGGCTGCCGGCCGGATTTCAAGATATTGCCGTACTGATCAATTGCGCCGGCGTGACGTTGGGCGCGGCATCGCCGGAAGAGGGCGATCTGGAGCAGTGGGGGCGGATGGTCGACACCAATATCAAGGGGTTGATCGCATGCACGCGGCTGGCGCTGCCGGGGATGGTGCGGCGCAACCGCGGCCTGATCATCAATATCGGCTCGACGGCCGGCAGTTACCCAAGGCCCGGCAATCCGGTCTATTGCGCGAGCAAGGCTTTCTCCAAGCAATTCTCTCTTGCGCTGCGCGCTGATCTGGCGGGCCGCAATGTCCGTGTGACTTCTATCGAGCCCGGGACGGTGCAGAGCACCGAATTGGCGCTTGGGCGGCTGAATGGCGATGCGGCAGAGTTGGAGAAAATGTTTGCGCCATATGATTATCTGCAGCCGCAAGATGTGGCGGATACGGCTTTGTGGTTGAGCCAGCTGCCGGAGAGGGTCAATATCAATCGGATCGACATGATGGCGACATGCCAAACGTTTTCCCATCTGAGCAATAGCAAGAGAACGCTGCCGCCGCAGCTATTTTCCATGGAGGAAGATTGGGCGTTGGAAGAGTTGGAGCCTGCCTGAGACGGACCCCGCTACCCGCAGGGAGAATGGCGAGATCATGTTTGATGTTGATTGGCATGGCTCGCTCGCTTTATTCGTATGGCTAGCCGATGAGGAAAGACTCGCGGCTGTCGATGGCCCGCCGGCAGGATTGCTTGGCGGGCTTTGCTTTTGCAAGAGTGGAATATGGCCGGCATATGCGAGCATCGTCATTTGTCTGGCAGGCAGTAGACGCTATAACATCTTGTAGTGCATGACTTTGGTAGTGAATGCCAGCTAAAGAATATTTTATATTGTCGAACAAAATATCTGCCTCTTGTATACAATAGGCAGCTTACCCGGACGCGAGGCCGGGGCTGCAAACAATACCGGAGAAACCCATGCAATTTGAAGCCTTTGCTCATCAGCAGACCGCTCTGCGCGACGCGATCACGGCCGCCTACCGGCGCGACGAGCGTGAGTGCGTGCAGGCGTTATTGCCGCAGGCTGCGATGAGTCCCGAACAAGTCGTATCAGTGCAGGATCTGGCCCGGCGGCTGGTGACCGAGGTGCGCCGCGAGCGTACCCGATCCAGCGGCGTGGACGCGCTGATGCACGAGTTCTCGCTGGACAGCAGCGAAGGCATCGCCCTGATGTGCCTGGCGGAGGCGCTGTTGCGCATTCCCGATCGCGAGACGGCGGACAAGCTGATCCGCGACAAGATTTCCCGCGGCGACTGGAAGGCCCACCTGGGCAACAGTTCGTCGCTGTTCGTCAATGCCGCGGCCTGGGGCCTGCTGGTGACGGGCAAGCTGGTTTCCTCGCATAGCGCCAACGGGCTGTCGTCGGCGATGACCAGGCTGATCGCCAAGGGCGGCGAGCCGTTGATCCGCAAGGGCGTCGATATGGCGATGCGCATGCTGGGCAAGCAGTTCGTCACCGGCGAAACCATTGGCGAGGCTCTGGCCAATGGGAGGGAGCGCGAGGCCCGCGGTTACCGCTTCAGCTACGACATGCTGGGCGAGGCGGCGATGACCGAGGCCGATGCGCAGCGCTACCTGAAGGACTACGTCACCGCCATCCACGCCATCGGCAAGGAGTCGAACGGCCGCGGCATTTACGACGGTCCCGGCATCTCGGTGAAGCTGTCAGCCATCCACCCGCGCTATGCCCGCCTGAAGCACGAGCGAATGATGGCGGAACTGTTGCCGCGGCTAAAGGCGCTGTTTCTGCTGGCCAAGCAGTACAACATTGGCTTGAACATCGACGCCGAAGAAGCGGACCGGCTGGAAATTTCGATGGACCTGATCGAGGCGCTGGCCCATGACTCGGATCTGAAGGGGTTCGAGGGCATAGGCATCGTGGTGCAGGCTTATCAGAAGCGCTGCCCTTTCGCCATCGATTTCCTGATCGATCTGGCGCGCCGCAGCGGCCATCGTTTCATGGTGCGGCTGGTGAAGGGCGCCTATTGGGACGCCGAGATCAAGCGCGCCCAGGTGGACGGCCTGCCTGGCTATCCTGTCTACACCCGCAAGGTGTACACCGACGTGTCCTACCTCGCCTGCGCCAAGAAGCTTCTGGCCGCGCAGGACGCGATTTATCCGCAGTTTGCCACCCACAACGCCTACAGCCTGGCGGCGATCTACAGTCTTGCCACTGGCAAGGATTACGAATTCCAGTGCCTGCACGGCATGGGCGAGACCCTGTACGACCAGGTGGTGGGCAAGGACAAATTGGGCAAGGCCTGCCGCATCTACGCGCCAGTGGGTTCGCATGAAACGCTGTTGGCTTATCTCGTGCGCCGCCTGCTGGAAAACGGCGCTAATTCTTCCTTCGTCAACCGCATTGTCGATGAGAACGTGTCCATCGACGAGCTGGTCACCGATCCGGTAGCTGAGGCAGCCGGTTTCTCCGGCATGCCGCACAGCAAGATTCCGCTGCCGGAAGGGCTGTACGGCAACAGCCGCCGCAATTCCAAGGGCCTGGATCTGTCCAGCGAGCACGTATTGGCCACGCTCCAGCTGGGCTTGCAGGCGTCAGAACAACAACGCTGGGGTGCCTTCCCGATGCTTGGCGACGGGGATGTGACCGACGGCGAGTTGCTGGAAGTGCGCAATCCGGCCGATCGAAACGATCTGGTGGGCAAGGTGATTGAGGCCAGCGCCGCCGACGTGGAAAAGGCGTTGAAGCAATCGGCCGGCATCGCCGCCGCCTGGGCCGCGACGCCGGTGGCGGAGCGCGCCGCCAGCATCAACCGCATGGCCGATCTGATGGAAACCCATATGCCGGCGTTGATGGGCCTGGCGGTGCGAGAGGCCGGCAAAACCCTGAACAACGCCATCGCCGAGGTGCGCGAGGCGGTGGACTTTTGCCGCTACTACGCGGCGCAGATCGAGTCCGAGTTCGACAATGCCAGCCACCAGCCGCTGGGGCCGGTGGTGTGCATCAGCCCGTGGAATTTCCCGCTTGCCATCTTCATCGGCGAAGTGGTCGCCTCGCTGGCGGCCGGCAACACCGTGCTGGCCAAGCCGGCCGAGCAGACCAGCCTGATCGCCGCCTATGCCGTGCGTCTGCTGCACGAGGCCGGCATCCCGCGCGCGGCGCTGCAATTCCTGCCGGGCTGCGGCGAGGTGGTGGGCGCCGCGCTGACCGGCGATGCGCGCATCCAGGGCGTGATCTTCACCGGCTCCACCGAAGTGGCGCAGATCATCAACCGCACCTTGGCCAAGCGCCGCGACGATCCGGTGCTGGTGGCGGAAACCGGCGGCATGAACGCGATGATCGTCGACAGCTCCGCGCTGCCGGAGCAGGTTGTGACCGACGTGCTGAGCTCGGCCTTCGATTCCGCCGGCCAGCGCTGTTCCGCGCTGCGCGTGTTGTACCTGCAGAATGACATCGCCGACAAGGTGGTCGCGATGATCAAGGGCGCCATGGACGAGCTGACGGTAGGCAACCCGGCCAAGTTGACTACCGACGTTGGTCCGGTGATCGATGCCGAGGCGCAGGCCGGCCTGCTCGCCCACATCGCCAGGATGAAAAACTCGGCTCGCGCCGTGCATCAGACCCAGCTGTCCGCCGAATGCGAGCAAGGTACTTTCGTCGCGCCGACGCTGTTCGAGATCGACAATCTGTCCGAGCTCAAGCGCGAGGTGTTCGGCCCGGTTCTGCACGTGCTGCGCTACGCCGCGTCGGATCTGGACAAGGTGGTGGCCGAGATCAACGCCACCGGCTACGGCCTGACGCACGGCATCCACAGCCGCATCGACGAAACCATCGCCGACATCTGCGGCAAGATCAAGGTGGGCAACGTTTACGTCAACCGCAACATCGTCGGCGCAGTGGTGGGCGTGCAGCCGTTCGGCGGCGAAGGCAAGTCCGGCACCGGCCCCAAGGCCGGCGGCCCGTACTACCTGTACCGTCTGACCCGAGCCGCCTGGCAGCCCAAGCTGGCGGCCGCGCACCAAGCCGCCGATCTGTCCGCGCTGGATGCGCTGGCCGCCGCGGCGAAGGCGCAGGGTCTGTCGCTGGACGGCGTCATCGCCGCCGCGCGCAAGGAAAGCCCGCTGAGGCACAGCGTGGCGCTGCCGGGCCCAACCGGCGAAAACAACACGCTGTCTTTCGTCGGACGCGGCCGCATTGGCTGCGTCGCCTCCGATGCGCTGGCGTTGGCAGAGCAGTTGACCGCGGTCTTCGCCGCCGGCAACCGCGCCGTGGTGGCCGATGGCGAGCTGGACCGCAAGTTCGCCGCCGCGCTGAGCGGATATGTCGACCGGGTTGCCGATGTGCTGGAGGCAGACGTGGCCGCCGTGCTGTACGACGGCGCTCAGGCGGAAGAGGCTCGCCGCGAGCTGGCTGCCCGCGACGGCGCGCTGGTTCCGCTGATCCTGCGCGGCGAAAATGGCTACAATGTGCATCGGCTGGTGGCGGAACGCGCGCTCAGCGTCAATACCACGGCGGCTGGCGGCAACGCCAGCCTGATGAGCATGACCGAATGATCAACTTGCCAGCTTCTGGCCGCGTTGGAATAATGCGGCCAGAGTTTTTACTTTAAGAGCAAGACTTGGATCCGGCGTTTCGCCGGTTATATAGAAGCGCGAAGTTGAAGCAAAGAAGAGGAACGAAGAAATGCAAGTATCCAAGCTGTCCACCCTGACTCTGGCGGTTGCCGCCGCCGTCGCCCTGTCCGCCTGCGGCAAGAAGGAAGAGGCCGCGCCGGCCGGCGCCGCGTCCGCGCCTGCCCAGGCAAGCGGCGGCGAAATCAAGATCGGTTTCGCGGCTCCGCTGACCGGCCCGCAATCGCATTACGGCGAGGAGTACAAGAACGGCGTGACGTTGGCCATCGAGGACGCGAACGCCGCCAAGCCGACCATCGCTGGCAAGCCGGTCACCTTCGTGCTGGATGCTCAGGACGACCAGGCCGATCCGAAGACCGCCACCCAGCTGGCGCAAAAGTTCGTCGACGAGAAAGTCGCCGGCATCATCGGCCACTTCAACTCCGGCACCGCCATCCCGGCTTCCAAGATTTACTCCGACGCCGGCATCCCTATGATCGCGATGGCCACTTCTCCGGTGTTCACCTCGCAGGGCTTCAGGAATACCTTCCGTTCCATGACCTCCGACACTCAGCAGGGCGGCGTGATGGGCAAGTTCGCGGTGGAGAAGCTGCATGCGAAGAAGATCGTCATCGTCGATGACCGCACCGCCTACGGCCAGGGCCTTGCCGACGAGTTCGAGAAGTCGGCCCGCGCCGCCGGCGGCGACGTGGTGAAGCGCGAGTTCACCAATGACAAGGCAACCGACTTCACCGCCATCCTGACCTCCATCAAGGGCGCGAATCCGGACGTGGTGTTCTACGGCGGCGCCGACGCGCAATCCGCGCCGATGGTCAAGCAGATGAAGCGCCTGGGCCTCAAGGCCCCGCTGATTTCCGGCGAAATGACCAAGACGCCGACTTTCCTGCAACTGGCGGGCAAAGAAGCCGACGGCACCATCGCCTCGCTGGCAGGCCTGCCGCTGGACCAGATGCCGGGCGGCAAGGATTACGAGGCCCGCTACAAGGCTCGCTTCAAAGCGGACGTGGCCACTTACTCGCCGTACGGCTACGATGCCACCCGCACCCTGATCCAGGCGATGGAACAGGCCAACTCGGCGGATCCCAAGGCCTATCTGCCGGTGCTGGCCAAGATCACCCACCAGGGCGTGACGTCCAGCAACTGGACCTACGACGACAAGGGCGATCTGAAGGATGGCGGCATCACCGTGTACAAGGTTGAAAATGGCCAGTGGAAGGTGATGGAAACTGTAGGCGGCGGCGCGTCGGCCAAGGATGCATCCGCGGCCAAATAAGACGGCTTTCGCAATAAAGAAACGGCGCGGATTTCCGCGCCGTTTTTCTTTGGAAAGCAGAGATTTGTTCTTTGTGAGAATTTTCTAAATATGAATTATAAATTTATGGATATTCTCGAAAAGTAAATTTTGTTCATGAATTGGTTTTTCACAACGGAGTGGGTCAAATTATATTTTTGTCGAACGTGGTTGTTGGAAATATATTTACAACATTTCTGAGGTATTGTAATTTCCATATGTCATGTTTTTGATTGTGGATAAATTGACTTCGTTCAATTTCAGGCTGTTCATTAATTGTTTTTGTTTTGATAATCAATTGGTTGGCTAGGCGCTCTCGCATTGGCTGGCTTTTAATCCTTCCGCTTTAATTACTTCATCATCGGACTGTTCCATTTCGATGCGATTAATCTCGCAGGGAATATTGTTGTCTTTTGATGGCTAATTGAGTGTGTTTTTAATGATCTGGATGCGCGACAAGGGAATGTTATGGCAAATCGTAGAGTGGTAGTTACCGGATATGGTTCTTTGACTTCTCTGGGAGAGAATTCCGCTGAGGCGTGGCAGGCCATTATGGATGGCAAGCTGGGTTATCGAAAACACGAGTTGGAAAACCAGCAAATCAAAGCCAAGTTCTTTTCATTCCTGGAGGAAAATAAAGCGCGTTATCGAGGCATTCCCAAATCCATTTCCCGCGCGTTGCCGGCATTCGCCAAAAATGCGGTGGTGGCGGCCCGGGAGGCGCTCGACATGGCGTTCGGCAGTCCTGAGGCGATGGCGGAGCATTACCCGGCGCATGAGTGCGGCGTCATCATCGGCACGGGGTGGGGCGGCCTCGACGAGGCTTACGACATTCGCGACGCTTACCGCGATACGGGGTTCGGCAGTCCCTTGGGCAGCCTGATTTCCATGCCCAGCATCGCGACGGGAGCCTGCACGCTGATGTGGAATCTGCGCGGGTATCAGAATACGGTGATCGCGGCTTGCGCCACCGGAACCATCGCGATAGGCGACGCGTACGAGGCGATCCGGCAAGGTCGCGCCAGCATGATGCTGGCGGGCGGTTCCGAGACGCTGCGCAATGAAACCAATATCTGGAATATCGATGTGCTCAACGCCTTGAGCAAAGAGCAGGAGGACGCGGCGCGGGCCTGCTGCCCGTTTGACCGCCGCCGCTCCGGCTTCGTGCTCGCCGAGGGCGCGGCGGTTCTGTGCCTGGAGGAGTTGGAGCATGCCCAGCACCGCGGTGCCACGATACTGGGCGAGATCAAAGGCTATGGCAGCTTTTCCGACGCCCGCGATTTCACCGCTCCGGCTGAGGACATGCTGGCTCGCGTCAAATCGATCGAGTTCGCCCTCAAGCAAGCCGGAAAGCGTCCGGAAGACATCGACTACATCAACGCCCACGGTACCTCGACGCCGTTGAACGATTTGAACGAGTCCAACGCCATCAAGGCCGCATTGGGAAGCCACGCGAAGCATGTTCCGGTATCCAGCACCAAATCCTACAGCGGCCACCTGATTTCCGCGGCAGGCAGCTTCGAGTCCATCATCTGCCTAAAAGCCATCGCCACCGGCATTCTGCCAGGCACCGCCAATCTGCTGGAGTCCGATCCCGAGTGCGATCTCAACTATCTGCCGAACGAGCATTTGCATGGCCAGACGGTGGATACCACCCTCAATCTCAGCTTCGGCTTCGGCGGCGCCAATGCGGCGCTGGTGATAGAGAGGGCGCGTTGATGCTGCTTAGTTTCGACAACAAGGCGATCTCGGACTGGGCGAAGCTGTCTGGAGACTACAACCCCATCCATTTTGAAGTGGAGCGGGCGAGGGAGACCGGCGCCAGCGACATCATCGTGCATGGCATGTTGCCGCTGCTGCATATCAAGCAGCGGCTGAGTTCGGCGTTGTCCGCCGACTCGGGCGAGGACTGGGTATCGGTCAAGGCCATGTTCCGCTCCCCGGTGCTGCGTCAATTGCCGCATGCATTGGAAATTCAGCCGGGCAAACAGCGCAGCCGTTTTTCCCTGCGCGCGACGCATGACGCTTCCGAGGTGATGGCGGGCAGCGTATATCGCTCCGTGCCGGCGGCGCCTCCGGCTCAGCAAGCCGGTTTTTCGATAGACCGGCAGTTGTTCCGCGAGAAAAAAGCGGTGTTTGCGGAGGCGTTTCCTGACTTCGACCGCGCCTGGCTGTTGGTGGACGCGCTGACTTTTTCTCAATTCCTGTCCAGCGAAGTGCCGTTTTCCATCGTCCGGGACCTGGCGAAGATAAGCGGCATCGCCAGCCAGCATGAGTTGATGGAAGCCGCCCTGACGGTGCAGACGGCGCACACGGTGATGGTCGAGCCGGAGCTGTTCCGCATGCCGCTGAGCCGGCTGAAGGACCCTGAGGAAATCCTCTGCGAACTGCACGCGCCGGTGACCGTGCCCAACAGCAAGGACACCTTGTCCGGCCTCAGCCAATTCACCGTACGGCTGGATGGCCGTCCGGTCATGCAGTCGGAAGTGGGCCTGTTGGTTCGCTTCAAACCTTGAGTCTTGTCTCTTCGATAAAGGAAGCATCATGCAGAACGAAACCCAAATCTTTGATGAACTGAAAGCGCTGATCCTGGACATGAAGGAGATCGAGGAGGATCAGGTGCAGCTCTCCTCCAGCTTCGAGGCGCTGGAGCTGGACAGCCTGGATTTCGTAGAGGTCCAAGTGTCGGTGAAGAAGCGCTATGGCGTCGATCTGGTATCCGATTTGTTCGCCTCCGGCAAGATCGCCAATATGGGCCAGTTGGTCGGTTACATCGCCGCCGAGTCCGTTCAGAAGAACGCAGCCGAAGCCTGAACGGAGAAAACGCATGGAAACGTCCACTGTTGCGCGCGACCCGCTGGGCCTGTCCGACGAGAGCCGACGCAAGGTGCAAACGCTGATCCGCGCTTCGCACCGCAAAACCATGGAGCTGGAGAGCGTGCTGCCGTGGGAGAACGGCATCAACCTGAGCCTGCCGCCGAAAATGGAAACCGGCAGCTGGATCTATGGCACGCCTTATTGGGATGCCATGACGCCGGAACAGCGCCACGAAACGCTGTGGAAGGAAACCGCCCGCGATGTGTCGATGTTCATCTGGCTGGAGCAGACGTTGCCGCCGCTGTATGTCGGCTACATCAATCGTTTTCGATTCGACCTGTCGCCCGAGGTGTATGAGTACCTGATGATTTTCTCCCGGGAGGAGATCACGCATACCCTGATGTTCCGGCGTTACATGAAGATGGCGGGACTGGAGCTGTTCCAGCCGCCTGGCGGCGCCTACGGCAGCTTTGTGGAGAAGCTGCCGATGATGAACCCGGTGATCGGCATCCTGTGGACGCTGATGATCGAGTGGGCCGCGGAGCTGAGCGCGATGTATCTGACCCAGTCTCCGGGGGTGGAGCCGCTGACCAAGATGATGTTCCACGAGCATCATATCGAGGAAGTGCGTCATATCGCGTTCGGCAAGCGCATTGTCGAGCACTTTTTCGATACCGCTCCCGAGGCGGAGCTGGCGGCGATGCGAGCGCAAATCGGCCAGCTGCTGCGCCATTTCAAGGCGGAGATGACCTTCAACAGTGAAATCTCCAAGCACACCTCCTTTGTCTTCCCGATACAGCCGGGCGATGAGGAAGCGATCGCGCTGGTGAGAGGGTCGGCCAACAACCAGCGTTTGAACAGCGAGCGCTTCGCGGAACTGGACCAGTGGTTCGCAGAACTGGGGATTGTATGAGCGAGGCGGTCTGGGACATCGTTTGCGTCGGCTCCGGCATCGCCGCTCTGACTTACGCGGCGGCCCTGACCGCGCAACGCCCGGGCTTGCGGGTCTTGCTGCTGGAGCAGCATACAGTGGCGGGGGGATACTCGAGCGAGTTCGTGAGACCGAAGCAGGGCGCGCGCTTCGATTGCAGCTTGCACAAGCTGTCCGGCATGGGCGAGCAAGGCAACTTGAGGCAGGTGTTCCGCTCGCTGGGATTGGAAGGGCAGATCCGTCTGCATTTTTCGCCGGTCTTGTTCCAGGCGGCCGGACCGCTATGGCTGGAGGTGTCGGAATCGCCGGAGCAGGCGCTGGCTGGCTTGCTCCAGGCATTTCCCGGCCAACGCGAAGGCCTGCTGCGGTTTTTCGACGATATCGCCGTGCATGGCAAGAACGGTTATTTGCAGTTTGAAATGCTGCAGGGGCGATACGAGCCGGACTTCGCCGCGATGCGGTATGCCCGCAAGCATCTGAAGAACATTACGGTGCGGGACGCATTGCGGCGAATGTTCGACGATCCGCAGCTGCGCGAGCTGCTGGCGCTGCCATCTATCTATGTCGGCTCATTCCCGGAACAGTGCAGCTACCTGTACTTCCTCCATGTGGTCTACGCCAATCTGTACATGCGCAGCGCCTACATGGACGGCGGCTCGCAACGCTTGTCCAATCTGCTGGTGGAGCAGATTCGGGCGCGTGGCGGAGAGGTGGTGCTGAACGTCAACGTCGAGCGCATTCTGGTGGACAAGAGCAGCATGCGCGCGACCGGGGTGGCGACCGACAGGGGCGAGTTCCTGGCGCGGGAGGTTCTGGTCAACGCCTCGCCGGTCTATGCGCTGGAGCAGTTGTTCGAACCCATGCCGGAGTTGGAGGCCTCGCGGCAGCTCGTGTCCCGGATTCGGCCGGCCAATGCCACCAGCACGCTTTACTTGGTGTTGGACGAAGACCCGGCCCGCCTGGGGCTGCCGCATGCGGAAACCATGTTGCTGGCCGATGATCCGGACGCCGCGTGGAGCGCGCGCGAGCGCTCGCGCGCCGACCCTGTGAACGTGACGCTGGCCGAAGAAGCCTATTGGCAGCGCTCGTCTTTGGAAATCACCAACTATCACGCGCTGGACGCAAGCGGCGGCAGAGTGGTGATCGTCAATGCCCTGGATGATCCGCGGCACTGGCCGCGTCGGAAAACGCCCGAATACAGAGCCAAGAAAAAACGCGGGCAGCAAGCGCTGCTGGAGCGCGTGGGCAGGCACTTCCCGGATTTGTCGGACCATATCGTTTACGCGGAGCTGTCCAGTCCGCATACCTACCAGCGATACACCAACAATACCGCGGGGTCGGGCTATGGCGCGCTGGTGGCGCCGGATGCCGCGCCGGCTTTGATCAACCACCGCTTTCCCGTGGCCGGCGTCAGCTTTCTCAGCGCCTGGGTGGCGGGATCGGGCTACGAGGCCGCAATGGGGTATTCGATGTTCAAGGCCAGCACGGCGGCCCCCGCCGCGGCGAGCGTTTGAACGACATCAATGGAAGGAGCGGCAATGCAAGACGAAATCATGCAACCCTGGGTGTTGGTGACCGGCGGCAGCCGAGGCATCGGCAAGGGCCTGGTGTTGGAGCTGGCGAAGGACTACCGGGTGGTTTTCACCTACAAGAGCAATGCGGAGCAGGCGCGCGCGGTGGAGGAGGCGGTCCTCCGAATGGGCGGAGAAGCTTATGCGGTGCAGTGCGACGGCAGCGATCCGGAAGCCGCGAAGCGTTTGGCGACGCAGTGCCTGGAGCGTTTCGGCGCGCCGCATGCAGTCATCAACAACGCCGGCGTGACTCGGGACGGCCTCATGATGTCCATGCCGCTGGCGTCATGGCGCGACGTGATATCCGCCAATCTGGACGCGGTGTTCCATGTCACGCAGGCGTTCCTGCCGGCCATGTGCGGCGAAAAACGGGGCGCGGTGCTGTTGATGTCTTCCGTCACGGCGGTCAAGGGCAATATGGGACAAGCCAACTACGCGGCGACCAAAGCGGCCATGGCGGGGTTGGCCCGAACCTTGGCGCTGGAGACCGCCCGTTTCAAAATCCGCGTCAATGCGATCGCGCCGGGCTTGATCGACACGGACATGGCGGATGGGATTCCGGAGAAGGCCCGCCAGCAGCTGGAGAAAAACATTCCATTGCGTCGCCTGGGCACGGTGGGAGAGGTGGCCGGTCTGGCGAGGTATTTACTGTCCGATGCGGCAGCATACATTACCGGGCAAACCATCGTGATGGATGGCGGACTCAGCAGCTGAGGCGGATATGGCGCGGCAATGCCGCGCTGACAGGAGAACATCATGACTTATGTTGTTTTAAGCGACTGCATAGGCTGTAAGCATTCGGATTGCGTGGATGTCTGCCCGACCGACAGCTTTCACGAAGGGCCCAACATGCTGGCCATCAATCCCGATGACTGCATCGACTGCGGCCTGTGCGTGCCGGAATGTCCGATCGACGCCATCCGGGAGGACAAGGCGGTGCCGGCACGCGAGCACGGCATGATCGCGCTCAATGCCGACCTGGCGCAACGTTGGCCCAATATCATCAAGAGCAAGCCGGCCTTGCCGGAAGCCGAAGCCTGGCGGGGGAGGCCGGACAAGCTGCAGTACCTGGAGGATTATCCCGAAACCGTCTGATGGAGCCAAAGCATGCTGAGTCTTGCGCTGTGTCTGGCATTCGCGTTGATCAGCGCGATGCATTTTTATTGGGCGTTCGGAGGGCGGGCGGGATTGTCCGCCGCCATTCCGGAGGTGGATGGCCGCAAGCTGTTTCAGCCATCTGCGGCCGGGACCGCCATCATCGCCGTGATGCTCGCCGCGGCCGCCGCGGCGATCGCGCTGCATGGCGGACGGTTTTTCCCGGAGATCGGCTGGTTGGCGCGCGTATTGAAATGGGGCCTGCTTGCCTTGGGCGCCGGCATGCTGTTGAGAGGAATCGGCGAGTTCCGCTATGTCGGCCTTTTCAAACGAGTCAAGGGCAGCCGCTTCGCTCGCAACGACACGCGTTTTTATTCCCCCTTGTGTCTGATGTTGGCCGCGGGGCTGTTCTATCTCGCGTGGTAGCGCCGAAGCCTGCGCAGCGTCGGGGCGAGAGCCCCGTTTTGCCATATTCGGATTTCGACAGCCTCAAGGAGAAGAGATAGCATGCGGGTATGAACAGAACCAACGGTAACAAGGATGGCGAAAACTGAAATCTCGCCTTGCATCGGCATATGCCGCCTGGACGACAGCGGGCAAGTCTGTGTCGGTTGCCGCCGCACGCTGGAGGAGATCGCGGGTTGGTCCCGTTATGGCAAGCAGCAGAAGGAAAAAGTGTGGCGGAGGCTGATGGCCTTGCCTTTGCCAGTGCAGGTCAAGACCTGTCCGCAATGCGGAAATGGCTTCACTTGCGGCGCAGGCGGCGAGGCGGGCGGTTGCTGGTGTGCAGACTTGCCGCTTGAATTGTCGCCGGGAAAGGCGAACAGCGACTGCCTGTGCCCAGTTTGTCTGCAAAAGAGGTTGGGCGCCGAGGAGGGATGAAGGGCGAAGCGGCGTCTGGGCTGATGTTTATGGAATGATAGAATGGCCACCTTGACTCGAAATGCCTGTCTCATGCAAGAGAATATCAAGACCGCCCGGCCGTATCTACGCGTTTTCCCCGAGCCAGAACAAGTGTTCGCCGATCCGGTCGAGCGTCACGCCAAACACTTGCTGCCTTGCGTGTCCGTGGCGTTGTCAGCGGTCAATCCCGCCTGGGAAGGCTGGATACACATGGTGCTGCCTGTGGAGCCGCTGGATGGCTATGTCGGCGAGTGCAGCCCGGATTACCACAATGAATACTTGGCGCCGAACTGGCTGGCTTTCCGGCTGACCGAGTCCGGCCATTACCAGCTGCTGGGAGATTTTCGGTTCTTCATGCTGGAAAACATGGCGGATGAGGAATGGATTGCCGCCCGCTCCAGATTGAAGACGCACTACGCGCTCCAACACCGCGCATTTAGGGAGACGCGTGACATTTACCGCCGTACCGGCGTATTGCATTCGGCGCTTTTTTGCGGCGAAGCGGAGGCGCGAGATCTGGCCGCGGAAACGCCGGTGAGCATTCTGACGCAACTGGGCGGAGGCGCGCCGGGCGGCAACTGGTGCGACAGCGAGGGGGTGAAGGTCGACGAAAGCGATCCGGACGCAGTGGTCCCGATTGGACCGAATGGCGAGCGCTTCGAGTTCATCGCCAGCGTGACAGGCTACGACTTTATGGCGAGCGGAACCACCACGCTGTTGTTCTACCATCCTGAAAGCCGCGTCGCGTTGCTGACGTTCGATTGGACATGAAACGCGGTTCCGCTTGAACGGCGAGAGTCGCCAGCGCTTATGCCGACAGACTGCCATGCTATATGATTGTATCTGGCGGCGGGATCATGCCGTCTCGGACATTACCTGGTCGGAGGCATGCCATGAATGAAAGCGTAGTCAGGGCGGAGCCGGTTTTCTCCATCAGCCTGGAGAAAGCGCTGGATGAGCGGATGGAGGCGCTGCGCCGCCAGGTGGAGCGGCGGGCTGAGGAGATCGCAGGCGAAGGAGGCGGGCCGGTGGATGTCGCGAGCCTGGGCTTGGCGCTGGATGAGGCGCTGAATGGCCGCCAACGGTGGCGGGCGGGGTTTTTCGAGTTGTTTCCGCCGTTCACCTGTGTTTGCGCCGCCTTATGCCTGGCTTTCGCCGCATTCGGCCTGCTGTTTCCGCTTCTGGACCCGATCCCGGGCGAAGGCAAGAGTTCGGCGCTGGTGGCGGGTTTTCTCGATATCGCCAAGATTTTCGCGGGCGCCATCGTCGGTTCTACGTCTTCGGTTGTAATCTCCGCGGCGCGGTCGCGCCGTTCTGGCTAGTTTGATTGGGGGGGAATGGATCATCAAGTGCTGACCGCCAACAGGCACCGCGTATTGGAATGGCGCGGCGGATTGAGCGAAGCGTCCTCGGCAGTGGAGTTGATTTCCGCCTGCATCGAGGAGGATTGCGCGCGCCTGCTGATTGCGCACGATGTTTTGCCGGAGGCATTCTTCCAGCTGAGCAGCCGCTTTGCCGGCGAATTCCTGCAGAAATTGCAGAACTACCGATTGCGGACTGCGGTGGTGATGGATGCGGAGCGGGATTACGGCGAGCGGTTCGACGAATATCTGCGCGAAGCGAAGCGCGGCCGTTTTTCCCGCCTGTTCCGGGACCGGGACGAGGCGCTTGCGTGGCTGGGGGAGGCATGACTGAGTTCTGTGCCATCCATCCGACTCTCGAATCGTTTTGAAGGGCAGGCCGTTTCAGCCTGAGAGATGCCATGCGTTCCATGATTTCCGAGCTTCGCCGCGATGCCTGGCGCTGGCGGCGCGGCCGCCAGGGCAGCGGGTACGACAAGATGCTGTTGTTGACCGCGCGCTGGCCGCTGCCGTTCGACTGTTATTTGATCCGTTACCCTGATGGTTCGGCGATTCCGCCGCACGTGGACCCGGTAGGGAAGGGGCGCCATTACCGGCTGAATCTGATTCTGAAGTCGCCCAAGGCCGGCGGCGAGTTCGTTTGCGCGGCGCCGTTGTTTTCCAGCCGTCGGATCAAACTGTTTCGGCCCGATTTGTGCGAGCACAGCGTGACGCGGGTGGAGGGCGGCAGCCGCTATGTGTTGTCGATAGGGTGGGTGCGCGGCGCGCGAAAGCATTGACGAGGCGGGATAGCCGATGGACCTGTGCGCTGCCCGGCCTGCGATTCGGGCTGGGCGACGTCGAACGGGCATGGAGGCGGGATGCTGGAACGAGATGGGGTACGCAGCAAGGCCGAAGACGGCATCGCGCGGCTGGAGCTGCATCGGCCGGACTGCCTGAACGCGATGAACCGCCAGCTGTTGCGGCAACTGCTGGCCGCGCTGGAGTGGGCGGCGGCGGACGAGGCGGTGAGGGCGGTGATCATTACCGGCCACGGGCAGGTGTTTTCAGCAGGAGCGGACATCCGCTACCTGAATCGGGCGTCGGCGGCGGAGGTGAGAGAGCTGGCCAGGCTGGCGGTGGCGGTCACTGGACGGATAGAGACGCTGGGCAAGCCTGTACTGGCGGCGATCAACGGCGACGCGCTGGGCGGCGGCCTGGAGATCGCCGAGGCCTGCATGCTGCGGCTGGCCGCGCCGCACGCTCGCTTTGGCCATCCAGAGGTGAGGATAGGCGCGGTGGCTGGCTTCGGCGGCACCACGAGGCTGCCCAGGCTGATAGGCAAGGGCCGGGCGGCGGAGATGCTGCTGACCGGGCGTCTGATCGATGCGGAGGAGGCCTGCCGGCTGGGCTTGGTCAACCGCGTGGCGCCTGCCGATGATTTGCTGGCGGAGGCCGAGTCGCTGTTGCGTGAAATCATGGCGCAGTCGCCGACGGCGGTGCGGCTGAGCTGGGAGGCGATCCATCGCGGCTTGTCGCTGTCGGAGGACGAGTCGGCGCGCCTGGGCGCGGATTACTTTGGCCTGGCGGCGCAAAGCGAGGATTTTCGCATCGGCACCCGGGCGTTTCTGGACAAGCGGCCGCCCAAGTTCAAGGGGCGCTGAAAGGAGGCGGCATGAAAGCTCGCATCACTTTGCTGACCTTGGGCGTGGACGATCTGGAGCGTTCGCTGGCGTTCTATCGGGATGGATTGGGGTGGCCGAGCGAAGGCATCGTCGGAGCCGAGTTCGAATACGGCGCGGTCGCTTTTTTCGAACTGGAAGGCGGCCTGAAACTGGCCTTGTATCCGCGCGACAGCCTGGCGCGCGATGCCGGCTTGCCGCGCCAGTCTTCCCGCGCCGCTGAACTGTCGATAGGCCACAACGTCGCCTCGCGCGAGGCGGTGGACGACGCGATGGCCCAGGCCGCGCGAGCCGGCGCGGCCATCGTCAAACCGGCCAGGGATACCTTCTGGGGCGGCTACGCCGGTTATTTCCAGGACCCTGACGGCTATCTGTGGGAAGTGGCCTGGAATCCTCACTGGCCGTTGCCGGAGGCATGAGCGGGCCGCGCCGGGCGGCGCGGCTTTCATCCGCTTACTTGTCCCAGATATTGCCCAGCGTTCGGATGGCGCTGTTCATCTGCGCGGCCATCTTGGCGTGGTCGGCCAGATTCGGGTGCCAGTTGCAACCGGTGAGCTCGATATTCTGCCAGTCCATGTAAGCCACCGTGGTGCCCTGTTTTCTTTCTTCGTCTGCGATGCGGCTGACCAGCGGCCGCATCCTGTCGTCCGGCCACAGATAGGTGGCGGCCAGCAGGAAGGCGGGATTGTCGTAGCGTCGTTTCAACTGGGCGATCAGAGCGTGGTAGGCCTTGGCGTAATCGTCGGCCAGCTGTTGCTGGCTGCGCGGCTCGCCAGGGCCGACCGCGGTGCCGAAGTCGTTGACGCCCAAACCGATCACCACCAGTTGCGGCCGCCAGTCGTAGCGGCGGTAGGCGTTGTTGCCGGGTGCGGTTTCGGGCAGGTTTTGCAGCAGGCGCGCGTGGTAGCTGCGGTAATCCACTTGCGGCATATTGCCGCCCCAGTTGCGGACCATGCCCATGCCGGACATGCCGTTGTTCTGGATTTGCGCGCTGTAAAGTTTGCCCAGATAGGCGGCGAAGCTTCGGCTGGCGTCGCTGCGCTCGACGATCTGCTGTTCGGTGCACTCGCGGGCGGCGGACAGATTGCCGTAGGCGACGGTCCAGGAGTCGCCGATGAATTCTATCTGCCGGCGGGGCCTGGGCGGCAGCGCCAGCGGTCGCGCGTCGCGAAGCAGAAAGCCGCGGAATAGTCCGGCCTGGTCCGGCGACTGGGTCAGTTTGAACAGCCGCGCGGTATGCGGCTTGGCGTCCGGCGCGCTCAGCCAGATGGTGCGCTCGCCTGCCGCCGGCGCGATTGTCTGCGCGGCTGTGCCGTCCAGCTCCAGCGCGTAGTAATTGACTGAGTCGTTCAGTCGGACGGCCACCGCCTTGCCGGCGAATCGCACGCTCCAGTTCACGCCGGGCCAGGTGGCCTGCCAGCCATCTGCCCGGTAGACTTGCCGGCCTTCCGCCTGCACCGCCCAGCGCGGCGCGGAGGTGTCCGCAGCCTGAGCGGACAGGATGGTGATGGCAGGCAGCAGCACAGCCAACCATTTTGTGTTCATCATTACATTCTCCTTATTAAAATGCCATTAAAGTATTGTTCATTATTAAATAAATTCAATGGCATTTCTAGAAAGGAGGACGGATGGATTTCAGTGCTCCTGCCAGCGGTCTTCGAAAATCAACTCGGCCAGGTTTTGCCGGCTGGCCCAATGCTCCAGTTCCAGCATCGGTTTTTTGTAAAAGGCCTCGACATGGCCGATGCACAGTATCGCGATCGGCCGCGCGCCTTCCGGCATGGCCAGCAGCGCGGCCAGCTTGCCCGGGTCGAAGATGGAGACCCAGCCCAGGCCCAGGCCCTCGGCGCGCGCCGCCAGCCACATGTTCTGGATCGCGCAGGCCACCGAGGCCAGGTCCATTTCCGGCAGCGTGCGGCGGCCGAACACGTGGCGTTCGCGGCCGTCCATCAGCGCGGCCACCAGCACTTCGCCGCAATCGAGCACGCCTTCCACTTTCAATTTCATGAATTCATCCTCGCGCTCGCCCAAGGCGCGGGCGGTCTGGATGCGTTCTTCTTCCACCAGCGCGTGCAGCTGGCGGCGCAGTTCCGCGCTGCGGATGCGGATGAAGCGCCAAGGTTGCATGAAGCCCACGCTGGGCGCGCAATGCGCGGCTTCCAGCAGCCGCTGCATGATTTGGGGATCGACTGGGTCCGGCTTGAAGTGGCGCATGTCGCGGCGCTCGCGGATGGCGCGGTAGACGGCGTCGATGTCGGCTTGCGGATAGCGGTTCATGGCAGGAACAGGCTCGCTGTGGCTAAGGGGTTGGAGGGAAAGTAGGCGTGGAAATAGCTGGCCAGCAGGCTGCCCTGTCGGTATAGCGCTTCCCCCCGTCCTGCGCCGCTGGCCCTGTGGGCATGCCCGGCGGGAGCGAGCGGCGTATCCAGCCGCGTGTAATGGAAAGTGTGGCCGCGCAGCCTGCCGCCGGGGAAGCCCATTTCCTGCAAGCCCAGTCCGCATAGCCTGTCTTGAAGGACCGCCTGGCCGGGCAGCAGTTCCAGCATGGCCGCGCTGTTTCCGTCGCGGCTGGTCAGCCGGTCCAGCAGGTAGAGCATGCCGCCGCACTCGGCGTACAGCGGCTTGCCCGCTTCGACATGCCTATGCAGATCCGCTTTCAGCGCCGTGTTGGCGGACAGCGTTTCAAGATGCAGCTCAGGGTAGCCGCCGGGCAGGTAGACCGCGTCGCAGTCGGGCAGCGCGGCGTCGGCCAGCGGCGAGAAAAAGGCTAGTTCCGCGCCCAGTTGGGCCAGCAGCTCAAGATTAGCCGGGTAGACGAAGGCGAAGGCGGCGTCGCGGGCGATGGCGATGCGCTTGCCTGCCAGCAGTCGCGGCATCTCAGGCAGATCAAGGGCGGGAAACTCGATTGCCGGTGGCAGTTCAGCCAGCGCGGTGCCGGCGATCTGCGCCGCCGCGCGGTCGAGGCGTTCGTCCAGATCGGCGATTTCCTGCGCCTGCACCAGGCCCAGATGGCGTTCCGGCAGCCGAACCGCCTCGTCGCGGCGCAGCGCGGCCAACAGCGGCAGGCGCTCAGGCAGTTGCTGGGCCAGCATCTCGGCGTGGCGCTCGCTGGCGACGTGGTTGGCGATAAAGCCGTGGAAGGCCAGGCCGGGGCGGAAGCCGGCCAGGCCGTGGGCGATGGCGGCGAAGGTCTGCGCCATGCCGGCGGCGTCGATCACCGCCGCCAGCGGCACGCCGAGCAGGGCGGCCAGGTCGGCGCTGCTGGGCGTGCCGTCGAACAGGCCCATGCTGCCCTCGATCAGGATCAGGTCGACGTCGGCGGTGGCCTGATGCAGCCGGGCGCGGCAGTCGTCCTCGCCGTTCATCCACAGGTCCAGGCCATAGACGGCGTGGCCGCTGGCCCGCTCGAGAATATAGGGATCGAGGAAGTCCGGCCCGGTCTTGAATACCCGCACCCGGCGGCCTTGATTGCGGTGATGCCGCGCCAGCGCCGCCGTCACCGTGGTCTTGCCCTGGTGCGAGGCGGGGGCGGTCAGGAACAGCGCCGGACAGCGGCGGGCCGTCATCAGAACTCCACCCCGCGCTGCGCCTTGATGCCCTGCTCGCGGTACGGGTGTTTGACCAGCCGCATCTCGGTGACCAGATCCGCGGCCTCAAGCAAGGCTTCCGGCGCGTGGCGGCCGGTGACCACCACGTGCTGCATCGCCGGCCGGGCGGCGAAGGCGGCCAGCACTTCGTCCAGCGGCAGGTATTCGTATTTCAGCACCACGTTCAATTCGTCGAGGATCACCATGTCGTAATCGTCGCTTCCCAGCATCGCCAGCGCCTGTTCCCAGCCCTTGCGCGCGGTGGCGATGTCGGCCTCGCGATCCTGGGTGTTCCAGGTATAGCCTTCGCCCATGGTGTGGAAGTCGCAGTTGTCGAAGCCGCCCAGCAGGTCGCGCTCGGCGGTGTGCAGCGCGCCCTTGATGAACTGCACCACGCCCAGGCGCATGCCGTGGCCGACGGCGCGCAGGCCCATGCCGAAGGCGGCGCTGCTCTTGCCCTTGCCGGTGCCGGTGTTGACGATGAGCAGGCCCTTTTCGCCGGTGGCGGCGGCCTTTTTCTTCTCGAAGCCCGCCTTGCGCTTCTCGGTCATGCGCTGGTGGGAGGCCGGATCGGTTTTCATAGTGTCGTCCTTGTGTGGGGCCGGCGCCGTCAGCGGCGCAGCAGCCAGATGAAGAAGGCGCCGCCGACGGCGGCGGTGCCGACGCCCACCGGGATGTCTTCCGGCGCGATCAGCGTGCGCGCGGCGGCGTCCACCCAGATCAGGAACAGCGCCCCCAACAGCGCGCAGGCCGGCAGCAAGCGGCGGTGGTCGGCGCCGACGCAGCGGCGGGCGATGTGCGGAATCATCAGGCCGACGAAGCCTATCGCCCCGCTGACCGCGACCATGGTGCCGGTCAGCAGAGAGGAGGCGGCGAACACCGCCAGCCGCAGCCGGGTCACGCGGATGCCCAGCGTGACCGCGGTTTGCTCGCCGGCCATCAGCGCGTTCAGCGGCCTGGCTACCATCAGCAGCGCGGCCAGGCCCAGGCACAGCGCGGCCAGCGGCGCCGGCAGCAGCTCCCAGCGCGCCTGGCCCAGGCCGCCCAGCATCCAGAACAGCACCGCCGAGGCCGAGCGATGGTCGCCCAGATACAGCATCAGATTGGCCAAAGCCATCAGCAGGAAGGACACGGCCACGCCGGCCAGCAGCAGACGCTCGGCTTGCAGCCGGCGCTGGCGCACGGCGATGCCGGTGACCAGCAGGGTGGCCAGCAAGGCGCCGGTGAAGGCGGCCAGCGGCAGGGTGGCGCCGCCCAGCACATTGCCGCTGAACAGCAGCACCGTCACCGCGCCCAGGGTGGCGCCGGAGCTGACGCCCAACAGGTGGGGATCGGCCAGCTGGTTGCGGGTGGTGGCCTGCAAGGCCGCGCCCACCAAGGCCAGGCCGGCGCCGACCATGCCGCCCAGCAGCACGCGCGGCAGCCGCAGCTGCCAGATGATCAGATCCTGGCCCGGCTGCCAGGCCGGTTCCACCGGCAGGCCCAGCTGGTGCAGCAGCACATTGGAACTGACGGCGAATTCAACCGGCGCGGCGCCCAGGCCGGAGGCCAGCGGCAGCGACAGCGCCAGCAGGGCCAGCAAGAGGCTCAGCAAGGGCCAGGCCGGCGGACGGTTGGCGATGGCGCGGATCACTTGGCGAAGACTTCCGGGTGCAGGCCGCGCGCCAGCGCGCTGATGGCGTCGGCGTTGGCGATGCCGGGCGTGGCGCTGTCGTAGGGCAGCACGATGAAGCGCTTGTCGCGCACCGCCGCCATCTTGTTCAGCGCCGGGTGTTTCTGCAGGAAGGCGATCTTTTGCTGGGCGGTGACCTTGCCGTAGTCGATGATCACGACCACTTGCGGATTGCGCGCCACCACGGTTTCCCAGTCGACGCGGGTCCAGCTGGCGTTGACGTCGTTCAGGATGTTGCGGCCGCCGGCGGCCTGGATCAGCGCGTCGGGCATCGCCAGCCGGCCGGCGCTGAAGGGGCGGTCCTCGCCGCTGTCGTAGACGAAGACCGACGGCGTGGCCTTGCGTTTGGCGACGCGGGCGGCGACGCCGTCCACCTTGGCGCGCATCTCGGCCACCACTTTTTGCGCGCGCGGCTCCACGTTGAAGATGCGGCCCAGATTATGGATGTCGCGATAAACGTCGTCCAGGCTCGCCGCCGGGCGTTTCATCACATGGGCGCAGGATTCGCTGAGCTCGTAGACCTGGATGCCCAAGGGCGCCAGCGAGGCCGGCGTCACCGGGCCGCCCACGCGCAGGCCGTAGTTCCAGCCGGCGAAGAAAAAGTCGGCGTTGCGGGCCAGCAGCGCTTCCGACGAGGGGTAGTCGCCGGCCAGCTCCGGCAGCTTGCCCAGCGCCTGTTTCAACGGCGCGTTCAGCTTGTTCCAAGCGCTGATGCCGGTATAGCCGACCATGCGGTTTTGCAGGCCCAGCGCCACCATCATCTCGGTCAGATTGATGTCGTGGCTGACCGCGCGCTGCGGCGCGCGCTGAAAGACGACCTTGCGGTTGCAGCTGTCCACGGTCAGCGGGTAAGCGCTGGCGTGGGCCTGGGAGGCCAGCAGCGCGGCCAGGCCGCAGGCGATGAGCGAAGGCAGGTTCAGTTTCATGCGTTTTCTTCTTCCAACAGGGTGATGCGGGGATGGCCGGCCTGCGGGTGGCGATCCACCAGCGCGCGCACGCCGAACACCTCGGCCAGCAAGGACGGCGTCAGCACCGCTTCCGGCGCGCCGCTGGCGACGACGCGGCCGGCCTTCAGCGCGTACAGCCGGTGGCAGAAGGCGGCGGCCAGGTTCAGGTCGTGCAGCGTGGCGACGGCGGCGATGCCCAGCCGGCGCACCAGGCGCAGCAGCGACAATTGGTGGCGCAGGTCCAGGTGGTTGGTCGGCTCGTCCAGGATCAGCAGCTCCGGCTTCTGGGCCAGCGCCCGCGCCAGCAGCGCGCGCTGCTTCTCGCCGCCGGACAGGGTGGCGAAAGGCTGGTGTTGCTGCGACGCCAGGCCCACCTGATCCAGCGCGTCGTCGACGATGGCGTGGTCGGCGGCGCTGCCGCCGCGCAGCAGCGACTGGTGCGGAATGCGGCCCATGTCGGCCACTTCGCGCACGGTCAGGCCGAAGTCCTCCGGGAATTCCTGCAGCACCACCGCGACGCGGCGGGCGAAGGAGGCGGCGGATTGGCCCCAGATGTCGGCGCCGTCGAGTTTGGCTTCGCCAGCCAGCGGCCTGTTGAAGCGGAAGGCGCAGCGCAGCGTGCTGGTCTTGCCGCTGCCGTTGGGGCCGATGACGCCGACGAATTCGCCGGGCCGCACGGTCAGCGCGATGTCGCGCAGCAGCCTCGCCTCAGGCGCTGTCGCGGCGTCCGGCGACCAGTCCAGGCCGCATAGTTCCAATGCGCTCACCGCCTAGCTCCAGTGCGCGCCGGTGATGTCGCGCAGCAAGGCCACCACGCGCGGACGGCTGGGGTGGTAGCCGATGAACACCAGCTGCGCCTGGCGCGGCGCGGCCAGCGCCTCGTCGCGGCTCAATTCGATGCGCTTGCGCACGCCCTGGGCCAGCAGCCGGCCGGGGCCGTCGGCGCAGGCGGCGAAGCCCTTGATCCTGAGCAGCGGCTCCTCGCGGGCGATGGCCTCCAGCGCCGCCGCCAGCTTGTCGGCATGCTGGGCTTCCTTGCTGCGGATCATGAACGATTGCCAGCCCGGGTCCTGATCGTGGAAATGCTTGTGGGTGGACAGGCCGTGGCTGTGCGCGGCCTGGCCGCCGTGGCTGTGGCCGTCCAGCAAGGCCTGGTTGGCCAGCGGCCGCATCGCGAGCCCCGGCATGCTGGCCACCGGGCCGTAGTGGCGGTGCGCGGCCGGCGAGGCTTCGTGCAGATGCAGGCCCAGCGTCAGCCGGGTGTCCAGCTTGGCTTGATAGGCCAGTTCGATGAAGCGTATCGACGGCGCCTGCCGGCGCACGGCGTCTTCCGCCGCCAGTAGCTGGTCCGCGGACAGCGCGTCTATCTTGTTCAGCACCACGATGTCGGCGTGGCCCAGCTGCTGGTCGAACAGCTCCGCCACCGCGTCGGTCTTGCCGCCGTCTCCGGCCGGCGCGAAATGGCCGGCCAGCAGCAGCGGGGTGTCGACCACCGCCAGCGTCGCGTCCAGCACGAAATAGGGCGCCAGCGCCTCGCTTTGCAGCTGGGCCATCACCGCGCTGGGCAGCGCCAGGCCGGAGGTTTCGATCAGCACGTGGTCTATCTGCTGGCGGCGCTGCCACAGCGCCAGCATGGTGGGCAGGAAGTCGGCGTCGTCGTCGTAGGCGACCAGGCCATTGGCGAGGTCGTGGATTTCCACGCCGCCGGCGTCGGCGTCGCGCAGCAGCCCGCCGTCTATCGACACCTCGCCGAACTCGTTGACCAGGATGGCCAGCCGGCGCTGCTTGTTGTTCTCCAGCAGTTTGGACAGCAGCGTGGTCTTGCCGGCGCCGAGGAAGCCGGTCAGCACGGTGACGGGAAGGCGCGGCGCGCTCATGCCTGGCCTCCCTGCGGCAGGGCCGCCAGCACGGCGTCAAAGTCGCTGAATGTTTGCGGATAGTCCAGTCGCGGGCGGTCGATGACGATGAACGGGATGCCCAGCGCCGCCGCGGCGGCCGCCTTGGCGTCGAAGCCGCCGGCCTCGCCGCCGTCCTTGCTGATCACGCAGTCGATTCCCCAATCGCGCCACAGCGCCTCGTTGGCGGCCTGCGAGAACGGGCCTTGCATCGCGCAGATGCGCGAACGCGGGAGACCTAAGTCCAGCGCCCGCTGCAGGTGCTGCGGGTCCGGCGCCAGTCGGACGAACCATTGATGCTTTTGTTCCGAGTCGGCGGCGAGGAAGCGGTGCAGCTCCTTGCTGCCGGTGGCGAGGAAAACGCGTTTTCCTTTCGTCATCGCCAGCCTGGCGGCCGCGTCGCTGTCGGCGCAACGGATCACCGGATGCTCGCTGCCGCTGGCCGGCCGTTCGTAGCGCAGATAGGGCAGGGCCAGCTCCTCGGCCAGCGCCATCAGCTGCTGCGACATCTCGCTGGCGTAAGGGTGGGTGGCGTCGACGATGGCCGAAGCCCGGCTGCCGGACAGCAGCTCGCGGCGGCGCTCCACGCCCAGCCGGCCGCTGACGGTGGCGACGCCGGGCACGGCTTGCTGCGCCTGCTCGTTGCCGTAGTCGCTGGCGCTGCTGACCACTACCGCGCGGCCGGCGTCGGCGATGGCGCGCGACAGCGCGTTGCCGTCGCTGGTGCCGGAAAACACCCAGGCGGCGCCGGCGGGCAGCGCGTGGGCCTTTACCGTGTCGCTGGTGTTGTCCCAGTTGAAGTAGCCGCGCGGGGTGAACATCCACTCGCGCTTGCGGCGGGTGAAGCGGTTGCCGATGACGATGCTGGTCAGCATGTCGAAGCGGCGGGTCCGCAGCTCGGCCAGCGTGACAATTTCCACCGCCTGGTCCTCGCGGTAGGCGTTGCGGACGATGCCGCACAGCGTTTCTGGCTTCTTGTGCTCCAGCATGATGTCCAGGATGCGGTAGACGCCTTCCTGGCGCTGGCGGCTTTGCACGTTGTAGAACACCACCGCCAGGTCGGCCTGGGCGATGTGGCGGGCGCGGGTTTCGATCCATTCCCACGGGCACAGCAGGTCCGACAGGCTGAGCGTAGCGAAATCGTGCGATAGCGGCGCGCCGAGCAGGGACGCGCAGGAATTGGCCGAGGTGATGCCGGGGATCAGCTGCACGTCGAACACATCGTCCTCGCGCATGTCTTCATAGGCCAGCGTGGCCATCGCGTAGACGCCGATGTCGCCGCTGGACAGCAGGGCCACGATCTTGCCGGCGCGGGCTTCCTCCAGCGCCAGCTGGGCGCGCTCGCGCTCCTGGGTCAGCGGCAAGGTGCGGATGTCCTTGCCGGCGATCCACGGTTGCACCCAGGTCAGGTAGAGGTCGTAGGAGACGATCACGTCGCTTGCAGCCAGCGCCTGGCGGGCGAGGTCAGGGATCAGCTCGGCGCGGCCGGGGCCGACCGAGACGAGGTAGAGTTTGCCGGTCATTCTTTCAGTTATCCATTTGTTGCGTAGGGCGGAAGCATCGGCTTGGCCGGGGTGTTCCGCCTGTTAAAGTCATTTTTCGTGCCTGCTTCGCAGGCGATGTTTAGGGGCGGTTCCACCGCTGGGGGCAAGGGGGGCTGCGCGGCCAGCCCCCCTTGCAACCCCCAGGCCGCCCCCGCGTTCCCCGAAACCCCGGAGCAAACATGCCCGGCAAGGCGCTGCCGAACTCGCCGCGCGCTAGCGTCGCGCGGCTCAAACAAGCGGCAGCTTAAAACCTTGCCAAGCATGTTTGCTCCGGCGGGGACGAAGGGGGGAATGGGTGGCGTCGAAGTCATTTGGGCCTGCGTATTTAAAAGAGGCTGTCTTCGACAATGGCCACCGTCACGCCATCCAATGCCGTCTTGGGCACGATCAACCGCCCCCGCGGGCTGGCGATCAGCGCGCAGGGCTCGCACACGCCGTCCACGCCTACGTTCCGCCGCACCCAGTCCGATGGCGCGCCGGTCCAGCCGCGGGCGGCGACGTCTTCGCGGGCGATGACGCGCAGCGGCAGCGCGTGGCGGGCGCAGAATGCCAATAGGCCTTCTTCGTCGGCCTTCAGGTCTATCGTCGCTACTTCGCGCACGTCGGATAACGCTCGGCCGGCCAAGGCCTGCAATACCGCTTGTTCGATGGCCTCGGCGCTTTTGCCGCGGCGGCAGCCGATGCCTAGCGTTAGAGGTTTCACCGCTTCGGTGGCGGTGGTGACGGCCGGCACCGCGCCGGTCAGCCGCGCCGCTTCGTAGGCAAGGTCATTCGCTCCGCCTTCGTGGCCGGACAATAGCGGGATGGCGAAGCGGGCGGCTTCGTCCATCACCACCACCGCCGGGTCGCTGTACTTGCTTTGCGGCAGGCCGTCCAGATAGCGGACGGCGATGCCGCTGGCCATCACCAGCACCCAGTGGCTGTGCGCGTGGAAGGCGGCGCGGAATTGCTCGCGGCCGCTGACGCCGGGCGCCAGCCACGGCTGGTACAGCCGGGCGTCCAGCGCCGCCGCCAGCTTCTGTCCCAAGGGCAGCGCTTCGGCGCGCACCAGCCACACGGCGCGGCTCATGCCTGGTTTTCTTTCTGCAGGCTGGTCCGCTTGGTCTTGCGGTCGTCGCCGTCGCGGAAGATGTGGGTGAAACCGGCCGCGTACAGGCTGGATTCGACGCCGCCTTCGCGCGACAGCGCCTCGCCCACCAGCAGCAGCGTGGTCAGCAGCCAGTCCTTTTGCTTCACTTCGGACAGCATCTTGCCCAGCGTGGAGCGGTGGACGGACTGGTCCGGCCAGCTGGCGCGGCGCACCAGCGCCACCGGGGTAGTGGGCGGGTAGTGCAGCGACAGGTCGGCGACGGTCTGCTTCAGCCGCTGGCCGGACAGGAAGATGCACATCGTCGCGCGGTGGGCGGCGAAGCTGGCGATGGATTCCGTCTCCGGCACCGCGCTGGCGCGGCCGCTGGTGCGGGTCAGGATGATGGATTGCGACACCTCGGGCCGGGTCAGCTCGCTGCCCAATGCGGCGGCGGCGGCGGTGAACGAGGACACGCCGGGGACGACCTCGTATTTGATACCAAGCGCTTCCAGCCGGCGCATCTGCTCGTTGGTGGCGCCGTAGATTGCCGGATCGCCGGAGTGCAGCCGGGCGACGTCCTTGTCCTCGGCCTGGGCGCGGCGATACAGCGCCTCCTGCTGGTCTAGGTTCAGTTCGGCGGTGTCGTGGATCTCCGCGTCCGGGCGGCAGTGGCCGAGCATCTCCGCCGGCACCAGCGAGCCGGCGTACAGCACCATGGGCGCCGCGCCCAACAGGCGGCTGCCGCGCAGCGTGATCAGGTCGGCGGCGCCGGGGCCGGCGCCGATGAAATACACTTTCATGAGTGGCGTCTTTCTCTGGCTGTCTTGCGGATCAGCATGGTGGCGAGGTAGCCGCTGGCCTCGGCCGTCAATTGCGAGGCGTCGGCGCACAGCACTTCGCCGGGCAGGCCGATGCGGCGGGCGAAGGCGCACAACTGGGCGATGCCCATCTGGTTCAATAGCGCCAGCACGTCCGGCAGCCGCTTGCCTATCTTCATCAGCACGATGAGGTCATGGCTGTCGATATCGGCCCGCAGCGCGGCCATCTCGTCCGGGCAGGGCAGGATCAGGATGCGTTCCTTGCCTTCGCCCAAGGGCCAGGACAGCGCCGACGCGGTGGCGGCGAAGCTGGTGACGCCGGGGAAGGTTTGCGTCTCCAGCGTCGGCAGCATTTCGCGCAGCGCCGCCAGCAGGTAGCCGTAGGTGGAGTAGGTCATCGAATCGCCTATGGTCAGGTAGGCGACATTCCGGCCGGCTTCCAATTCGGCGGCCAGCCGCTCGGCCAGCGCGCCGTAATGGCGCGACAGCGCGCCGCGGTCCGGATTCATTTCGAACTCGATTTCGCGAAAGCGGCTTTCGTCCAGCGCCAGCCCGGACAGGCATTGCCGGGCGACGGAGGTGTCGCTGGAGGTCGCGCGCGGCAGGTAGACGATGTCGGCTTCGCGCAGCGCTGCCAGCGCCGCCACCGGAATCAAACCGGCCGGTCCCGGTCCCACGCCTATGCCTATGAGCTTGCCCAGCTTCATGTGGCCTCTCCCAGCGGCGTGCCGTCCATGCCAAAGAGGCGCACCGCCACTTGCCGCACGCTGGGCACCTTGGTGGCCATCCGCGCGGCGGTGCGGCGTTCTATCTCCATCCAGTAGCCGCGCGCGTCCGGCTGGCTGCTCATGATCTGCACTACGTTCTCCACGGTATTCGCTTGTTTGATTTGCGCCACCAATTCGGGCGCATGGCCCAGGTCGGCGGCGACGCCGGCGACGGCGTCCATCGCCATGCCGCTCTTGCCGGAGTGGGTGTCCCACACGCCGTCCAGCAGCTTGGCGATCTTGCCGGGGTGGCCCAGCACCCACAGCGTGTCGAGGATGCGGCCCTGTTCGATCAGCACCGACTCGGCGAAGTCCAGCGAGTCGCCGACGAAGTTGGCGATCTGGACCACCTGCTTTTTTTCCAGCCCCAGCGTGTCGGCGGCGTAGCCGCGGCCTATCTTGCCGGGGGTGAAGGCGATGGCAGTCGGCAGCTCGCCCAGCGCCACCCGCACATAGACTTCGATCGACGCGATCCACGCCGCCTGCGACATCGGCTCGACGATGCCGCTGGTGCCCAGGATCGAGATGCCGCCGACGATGCCCAGCATCGGGTTGAAGGTGCGCTTGGCGATCTTGTCGCCGTCCACGCAGCCTATCGCCAGGTCGACGCCGGGGTCGGGCCGGCCGGCCAGTGCCTCGTCCACCGCCATCCGCATCATCTGCCGCGGCACCGGGTTGATCGCCGGCTCGCCGGGCGGGATGCGCAGGCCGGGCTGGGTGACCATGCCGACGCCGGGCGCGGCCAGGAAGCGCAGCGCGCCGCTGCCGTTCACTTTCACCTCAGCGAAGATCGTCGCGCCGTCGGTGTTGTCCGGGTCGTCGCCGGCGTACTTCAGCACTTCGGCGCGCACGGTGTTTTCGTCCAGCCAGGCCACGCTCTGCACCGGCACCGCCAGATAGAAATCCGGGTCCGGCAGGCTGATGAAGACCTCGTCGGCGTCGACGCCGTCCAGCAGCAGCATCAGCGCCGCCTTGACGGCGGCAGTGGCGCAGCTGCCGGTGGTGCGGCCGCGGCGCATGCCGTTGGGCGCGGGGGCGGCGAGGTCGTAGGGCTGGCGCACCGGGCTCATTCTTCCCGTTGCTGCTGCTGATGGACGTGTTCGATCGCGTCTATCATCAGCGCGTTGACCACGGTGGCCGCCCACGGCGAGCCGCCGCGGGTGCCGCGGTTGGTGATGCGCGGCACTTGCAGCAGCGCGCGCAGCTCTTCCTTGCATTCGCGGGTGCCGACGAAGCCCACCGGCAGGCCGACGACCAACTGCGGCCGCCAGCCGTGATCGCGCACCAGCCGCACCACTTCGCGGATGGCGGTCGGCGCGTCGCCTATCGCCACCACGCAGTCGTTGCCGAACTTCTGCCAGGCGCGGCGGATGCCGGCGGCGGAGCGGGTGAGGCCGCTGGCCTCGGCCAGCAGCCGGGTTTCCTCGTCGTGCACGCCGCACCAGGTTTCCACTTCCAGCTGGCGCAGCACCTCGCGCTTGAGGCCGGTTTCCACCATGGTGACATCGGTGACCACGCGGCGGCAGCGCAGCAGCGCGCGCATGCCGGTTTCGCAGGCGCCGGCCGAGAAGAACAGATCGTCGACGCTGTTGAAGTCGCCGGTGGTGTGCACCAGCCGCATCAGCGCGGTGCGCTGCTCGGCCGGGAAGGCGGACCAGTCGCGGCCCTCGTCTATGATGCGCATGCTTTCCGCTTCGATCGGATGCGGGGTGTAGCGTTTCCAGGCCGGCGGCTGATTGGCGGCAGGCTCGCGTTCCAGCAGGCCGCGCACCTTGCCGTGGTGGCCGCGCTGCGGCTCGCCCACTTGCTGCTCGAAGCCGACGATCTGCACCCGGTACTTGCACAACGCGCAGTTCATCGCCGCGCGGCCCTCCGCGCCTTCCTGCGCCCGCTCCAGAAACACCTCGGCCACTTGCGGGGCCGGGCCCAGATAAGCAGTGCTCAGCACCTCGATCTCCGGATGGCGCGCCGCCAGGTCCGCGGCCGCGCCGTAGATGCGCTTGACCAGCACGCCGTCGAACAGGAAGTAGGGCAGCACCACGATGCGGCGGTAGCCGAGCATGGCGGCGGCGCGCAGACCGTCGGCCACCAGCGGCTTGGCGGTGCCGGAATAGCAGACGAAGGAGGCGGCGAAGCCCAGGCCTTCCTCCAGCATCCGCGCGAGCTTGGAGATTTCGGAATTGGCGTCCGGGTCCGAGGTGCCGCGGCCGACGACGACCAGACAGGCGTCGTTGCGCGAGACGGTCTGCGGAGACGCGGCCTCGGCCTCGACGATGCGCTGGCGGCACAGCGCCAGCAGCCGCGGATGCAGGTCCAGCGCCGCGCCGAAGTGAAAGGCTACGCCCGGGTGCGCCTGCCGCAGCGCCAACAGCTCGCTGGGCATGTCGTTCTTGGCGTGGGTGGCGGCCAACAGCACGCCGGGCACCATCACCACGGTCTTGGCGCCGGCGGCGATCACCTGGTCCACCGCCTCGTCTATGGTCGGGCGGGCGAACTCCAGAAAGCCGTGGGCGACGGGGCGCTCGCCGGCGCGCGCCTTAAGCGCGTCCACCAGCTGCATGAATTCGTTCACTCCGTCCGGGTCGCGGCTGCCGTGGCCGGCCAGCACGATGGCGTAGTCTGATTGGCTCATTTGTGGGTCGGCTCGATCTGGCTGTCCATCGGCGCGAGCGTGCGGATCAGCATGATGCTCATGTCGGAGAAGCGCTGCTCGGCGCACTCGGCCAGCGTGCCGCGCCATTCCGCCTCGTTGCGGGTCAGGTTTTCCCACACCTCCACCGGCTGGCCGGCCGGGATGCCGTTTTCCAGCAGGTAGGCGGCGATGTGCCAGGGCATGAAGGAGCGCGCTTCGTCCCACGGGCAGGGGATCACGATGGCGTTGCGGCCGTCTTGAAGCACGTGAATCAGGTGGCGCTTGAACGGAGTCAGGTCGCCGCGGCGGTGGAAGGTGATGAAGCTGGTCTCGTCGAAACACACCTTGCCGCGCGAGGCCAGGATCTGCGCCGAGGAGATGCCGGGTATCGTTTCCACCGGGTGGCCGCAGGCGCGCTCCACCCGCTCCAGGTACTGGAAGCCGCTGAAGTGGATGTCGCCCATGAACACCACCACGCACTTCTTGCCGGCATGGTGGCGCTCGGCGACGATGTCCAGCTGGGCCACCTGGTCGCGGTAGCCCATCTGTATCACTTCGGCGCTGTCGGGGATCAGCGGGCGCACCACGTCCACCACCGCGTTGAAGCCGGCCACCACGTCGGCCTCGCGTATCAGTTGGGCGGAGCGTTGCGGCAGGTAGCCGATGTCGCCGGGGCCGGCGCCTATGCAGATGATCATGCGTATTCCTTCCTTGTTTCGTTGGCGGCGGACGGGCTACAGGACGCCAGCGCCACCGTCGGTCCGATGACGATCAGCGCCGGGCTGTGGATGCCGGCCGCGCGCATGTCTTGTTTCAGCGCGTCCAGCGTGCTCAGCACCTGGCGCTGCTGCGGCAGCGTACCGTTTTCTATCGCCGCCGCCGGGGTGTCGGGTTTCAGGCCGTGGCGCAGCAGTTCGGCGCGGATCAAGGGCAGCCGCTTGACGCCCATATAGATCACCAGCGTCATGCCGCTTTGCGCCAGCGCCTGCCAGTTGGGTTCGTCGCCGTCCTGGTGCGGGTGGCCGGAGACGAAACAAACGCCGTGGACGAAATGGCGGTGGGTCAGCGGAATGCCCAGCGTGGCCGGCACCGCCAGGCCGGCGCTGAGGCCGTTGACGATCTCCACCTCGACGCCGGCCGCTTGCAGCGTCAGCATTTCCTCGCCGCCGCGGCCGAAGACGAAGGGGTCGCCGCCCTTGAGGCGCGCCACCGTCTTGCCGGCGCGGGCCTCGTCTATCATCCGCTGCTCGATGGCCGCCTGCGGCGTCGACGGACAACCGCCGCGCTTGCCGACCGGCACGATTTCGGTATCCGGCCGCAGCAGGGTGTGGATGTCCGGATGCACCAGATCGTCCACTAGCGCCACATCGGCCAGCTGCAGGCAGCGCGCGGCCTTCAGCGTCAGCATTTCCAGGTCGCCGGGGCCGGCGCCTATCAGGTAAACCTTGCCCGTCATCTCAGCGGCCCAGTCTTTGTTGAATCGTCAATGTCAGCTGCTCGCCGGTGAGGGCGTCGCAAGCCAGGTATTCCGCGCCCAGCGCCTCGGCCAGCTCGCGGGCGCGGCCCAGGCGGACGAAGTCTTGCTCGGTGTCCAGCACCAGCGCCGGCGCGCCGGCCAGCTGGCCGGCCAGGTCCAGCGCCTGCCGCCACGGGTCGCCGTCTCCGTCCAGCGCCACATTGGCGCGGCCGTCGCTGAGGATGACCAATAGCGGCGCCGGGCCGCCGAGTTGGCGGGACAGCGTGTCAGCGGCCAGCGCCAAGGCGTGGGCCAGCGGCGTGCGGCCGCCGGTGGGCAGCTCGCGCAATGCCAGCTCGGCCTGCTCGACGCGGTTGCACGGCGGCAGCAGCAGTTCGGCCTGCTGGCCGCGGAAGGCGATCAGCGCCACCTGGTCGCGGCGGCGGTAGGCGTCTTCCAGCAGGCTCAGCACCGTGCCCTTGACCTGCTCCATCCGCTGGCGCGCGGCCATCGATCCGGACGCGTCGACGACCAGCAGGATCAGGTTGCCTTGCTTGGCGACACGGACTTTGTCGTGCAGGTCGGCGCGGGTGACGGAAAAATTGTCCGGATCGCGCAAGATCGCGTGGCGCAGCGTGGCGTCCACCGCCAGCTGTGCCGGCTGCGGATTGGCTTCGGCGCGCACGTAATGGCCGCGCTGGCGGCTGGCGCCGTCGCTGCGGCGGCCGGCCGCGTCGCCGGACGAGGGCGCCTGGACGCGGATGCGGGCGATGTCGCCGGCCGGCGCGGCGGCGAAAATCTGCTCCGAGCCGTGGCCGGATGGATTCTGTTCCTGCTCGCTGTCGCCATCCGGCGGCGGCTGCGTGGCGTCGCCTTGGTCTTGCGTTGGCGGAGGGGGCGGGTTGGACGCTTGCCGCGTCATCTGCTCCAGCTTGTCCTGGTCCAGCCCGCTTTGCTCGAACGGTTTGCGGCGGCGGCGGTGCGGCAGCACCAGTCGGGCGGCGTCGCGGATGTCTTCTGCGCTGGCGTCGGCGCGGCCGTCCAGCGCGGCCAGCGCGCGCGCGGCCTTGTTCAGCACGATGTCGGCGCGCAGGCTGGAGACGTCGAATTCGCAGCACAGTTCGCTGACGAAGTGGAACAGGCTGTCGCTGAGCCGGGTTTGCGGCAGCAGCGCGCGGGCGGCGGCGATGTTTTCGCGCAGCGCCTCGCTGTCGGCCTGCCACTGGGCGGCGAAGCCGGCCGGATCGGCCTCGAAGGCCAGGCGGCGGCGCACCACCTCGGCGCGCAGGGCAGGCTCGCGCGGCGCGGCCACGTCCACCATCAGGCCGAAGCGGTCCAGCAATTGCGGCCGCAGATCGCCTTCCTCCTGGTTCATGGTGCCGAGCAGCGTCACCCGCGCCGGGTGGCTGACCGCCAGGCCCTCGCGCTCGACGGTGTTGACGCCCATCGCGGCGGCGTCCAGCAGCACGTCCACCAGATGGTCGGCTAACAGATTCACTTCGTCGATATAGAGCATGCCGCGGTGGGCCGCCGCCAAAAGGCCGGGCTTGAACGCCTGCTTGCCGCCCTGCAGCGCCTTTTCGAAGTCCAGGCTGCCCAGCACGCGGTCCTCGGTGGCGCCCAGCGGCAGGTTGATGAAGGGCACCGGGCCGTCATGCAGCGCGCGCGCGTCGCCGGAGCACACCGGGCACAGCGGCAGCGGATGGTCGGGCTCGCAGTTGTAGCCGCAGCCGGCCGCCCGGCGTATCGCCGGCAGCACGGCGGCCAGGCCGCGGGCGGCGGTGCTCTTGGCGCTGCCTTTGTCGCCGCGCACCAGCACGCCGCCGACCGTCGGATCGACGGCGCAGATCAGCAGCGCCTGCTTCAGTTGTTCCTGGCCGACGATGGCGGCGAAGGGGTAAATCGGGCTCATGCTTTGTTTTCTCCGCGCGCTTCCAGCAGCGCTTCGCTATCCAGGTGCAGCTGGCGCAGGGCGGCCAGCGTGTCCGGGTCCGGCTCGGCCCACAGCTGGCGCTGCGCGGCTTCCAGCAGGCGGTCGGTGATGGCGTTCAGCGCCCACGGGTTGCTGTCGGCGAAAAACTGCTGCATAGACGGGTCCAGCGCGTAGCTTTGCGCCAATTGTTCATAGACCCAGTCGTCCACCACCTGGGCGGTGGCGTCGTAGCCGAACAGGTAATCGACGGTGGCGGTCAGCTCCAGCGCGCCCTTGTAGCCGTGCTTCTGGATGCCGGCTATCCACTTTGGGTTGGCCACCCGCGAGCGGAACACCCGCAGCACTTCCTCCTTCAGCCCGCGAACCGCCGGCGCTTCCGGATTGTGGCTGTCGCCGAAGAAGGCGCGCGGCTGGCGGCCGCTGAGGCTGCGTATCGTCGCGATCATCCCGCCGTGGTATTGCAGGTAGTCGTCGCTGTCGAAGATGTCGTGCTCGCGGTTGTCCTGGTTGTGCAGCGCCACCTCAACGCCGGCCAGCCGGTGGCGCAGCGCGTCGCGGGCGTCGGCGCCGTTGGCCTCGCGGCCGTAGGCGTAGCCGCCCCAGTTGACGTAGGCGGTGGCGAAGTCGGCGTCGTTCTGCCAGTTCTGCTCGTTGATCAGCGGCAGGATGCCGGCGCCGTAGCTGCCCGGTTTGGCGCCGAACACGCGGTACAGCGATTGCGCGTCGGCGTCGGGCAGCTTGCCCAATAGTTCGTTCTTCAGGTCGGCCAGGTAGTGCTTGCGCAGGAAGTTCTGCTCCGCCGGCTCGTCCAGCCGCGCCACGGTGTGCACCGCCTCGTCCACCAGAGCAATCAGGTGGGGGAAGGCATCGCGGAAGAAGCCGCTGATGCGCACGGTGACGTCGATGCGCGGCCGGCCCAGCTCGGCCAGGGGGATTACCTCCAGACCCTGCACGCGGCGGCTTTCCTGCTGCCAGCGCGGCTTGACGCCGAGCAGCGACAGGATTTCGGCGATGTCGTCGCCGTGGGTGCGCATCGCGCTGGTGCCCCACACGCTGATGGCCACCGATTCCGGATACTGGCCGGTTTCCTTCAGGTGGCGGGCCAGCATCTCGCGGGCCAGGCCGTCGCCTATGCGCCAGGCGGCTTGCGAGGGCAGGCTGCGCGGGTCCACCGAGTAGAAATTGCGGCCGGTGGGCAGGATGTGGGCCATGCCGCGCGTCGGCGCGCCGCTGGGGCCGGCCGGCACGTAGCCGCCTTCCAGGCCGCGCAACAGATTGTCTATCTCCTCGGCGGTGCGGGCGAGCTTCAGGCACAGTTCGGCGCAGACGAAGTTCAGCACCCGCTCCAGATTAGCGTGCGGCTCGATGCCGGGCAGGATGTTTTCGACAGCGGCCGGGATGGCTGCGGCGTGGTAGCCGCGCGCGGCCAGCTCGGCGATCAGCGCGCGCGACAGCTTCATCACCGCGTCGTGCGCGTCGGCGCGGGTGACCAAGGCTTGGCCGGCCAGCGCTTGCAAGGCCGCGGGGGCTTCGGCCAGCCGCTTGCCCTGGTCCTGCTGCCACAGCGGCCAGTCGCCGCCGCAAGCCGACGCCACGCTGGCGGGCAGGCCGGGGATGCCCAGATTGGGCAAGCGGGTCAGCGCCAGCAGCATGTCGACCAGCGCCTCGCCCTGCGGCGCGTTGCCGAGCACGTGCAGGCCGTCGCGGATCTGCGCCGCGCCCAGCTCGCACAGATAGCCGTCTATGTCCTCGATCAGGTGGGCGACGTCCACGCCATCCATCTTGGCCAGGCTCAAGGGCACGCCGTCTTCGTTCAGCGTGTCGTCCCAGTCGTGGTCATGGTCGTGGTGGTCGTGGCTGTGGCCGTGATGGTCATGGTGATGGTGATCATGGTGGCCGTGGTGATGGTCGTGGTCGCCATGATGGTGTCCATGATCGTGGCCGTGCGCGGCCTTGGCTGGGCGGTATTTCGCCGCCGCGGCCGTCGCCGGCTTCATCGCGGCCGCCGGCTTGGCCGCTTGAGTCCGGTACTTGCCGTGGACGGCGGCGGGCGCGTGCCGGTGTCCGCCATGCGGGTGATCATGATCGTGGCCGTGGTGATCATGGCCATGGTTGTGATGATGCTCGTGCCCGTGATCGTGGTCGTGCTTCAGCATCGCCGCCAGGTCGGTGTCGAGTTTGGCTTCCTTGATCAGGTCCCAGATCTGCTGCTGCAGCAGCGGCAGCTTGTTCGGGTCCAGCAGTTCCACCTGGTAGTACTCGTCCACCAGCTGGGTCAGCTGCGCCAGCGGGCCGTAGCTGTCGGCAGTGGTCATCGTCGGCGTCAGGTGGTCGATGATCACCGCGTGGCCGCGGCGCTTGGCCTGCGAGCCTTCGCCCGGATCGTTGACGATGAAGGGGTAGAACAGCGGCATGTCGCCCAAGAGCGCGTCCGGGAAGCAGTTCTGCGACAGGCCCACGCCCTTGCCCGGCAGCCATTCCAGCGTGCCGTGCTTGCCGACGTGGACGATGGCGTCGGCCCGCCAGTCGTCGCGCAGCCAGCGGTACAGCGCGTAGTAGTGGTGGGTGGGCGGCAGGTCCGGGGTGTGGTAGATGGCATCCGGGTCCATGCCGTAGCCGCGCGGCGGCTGCAGCGCGACGAAGACATTGCCGTAATCGAGGCCGGAGAACACCAGCTCGTCGCCGTCGACGTAGGCGCCGCCCGGCGGCTGGCCCCAGCGCTGCAGCATCTTGCCGCGCAGCGCGTCAGGCAACTCGTCGAACCAGGCCTGGTAGCGCTTGGCCGGCACGCGCGCGGCGGCGTTTTTCATCTGCTCGGCGCTCAGGTAGTCCTGGTCGTAAGCGCCGCGGTCTATCAGCTCGTGCATCAGCGCATCGCTGTCCGGCGGCAGCTCATCCATCCGGTAGCCGCGGCCTTGCATGCCGCGCAGCATCGCGTATAGGGACGCAGGCGAGTCCAGACCCACCGCGTTGCCTATCTGCGAGGCCTTGCTGTTGGAGTTGGTGAAGATGAAGGCGATGCGCTTGTCGGCATTTTCCACATGACGCAGCCGCGCCAAGCGCGCGGCGATGCCGGCCAGGCGGCGGGCGCGGTCCGGCAGCGGCGCGTATTGCTCGGCCTGGCCGGCTTCCGCCGGCTGCTTGAAGCTCAGCGGCACGCCGATGATGCGGCCGTCGAACTCCGGCAGCGCCACGTTCATCGCGGTGTCCAGCGGGTTGAAGCCGCGGTCGGACGCTTCCCACTGCTCGCGGGTCATGCTGCTGGTGATGGCTTGCAGCACCGGCAGATCCAGCTGGTCCGACGCTTCCACCGCCCAGCCGGGCTGGGTGGGGCCGTCGTTGTTGATGTCACCCATCGCGAACGAGGTGGTGTTGATCAGCAAGGACACCTGGGCGCGCGGGTCGGCCAGCAGCGCCAGCGCCGCCGGCAGGCCACCCTGGTCTATGGTCCGCAAGGACGAGGTGAACACCGGCAGCGCGTTGACGCCGCGCTCGGCCAGGCAGTCCACCAGCAGGTCGATGAAGCGGGTGTTGCCGGACAGCCAGTGGGCGCGGTAGAAGCAGAGGCCGACGCTAGGCCAGTCCGGATCGCGGATTTCAAGCCAATCTTCCAGCGAGCAGGGCGCGGCCAGCTCCGGGTGGTAGACGCCGTGCTCGGGCAGCGGTTGAGGCGACTGATAACCGAAGCCGGTCAGCAGCAGTCTATCCGCCAGGCAGCGCATCATCTCGCCCAGGTTGGCGCTGCCGCCGGCCTGCAGATAGGCGTGAACGTCCTGCTGCAGCGATACCGGCGCGCTGCACAGCGCCTGCAGCTCCGGGTCCGGCTCGCCGGTGCCGCTGACCACGATGACCGCGGCCTGCAGCCGTCGGGCGTGAGCCAGCAACTGCTCCAGGCCAGGTATCGCGTCGGCGCGGCCCAGCACGCGCAGCACGATGGCGCGGACATCGGCCAATTGGCCGTCCAGCAGCGCCCGCATCGCGGCTTCGTCGCTGATGCCTTGCAGCGCGATGCCGGCGACGGCGGGGAAATCTTCCGGCCAGCGCGCGCGCGACAGCGCGGCGAGGTCGGTGCCGGCGTGGCTCAATAGTGCGATTTCTGCGTTCATGCCTGCGGTTCCGTTTCGATGTCGCCGATGCCGGTTTTATGGAAGATCAATTCTTCGACGGGCGAGCCGTCTTTCAGATGCTGGCAGACGATGCGCTCGACGTCGGCCTCGCTGACCTTGCGGTACCAGACGCCATCCGGATACACCACCATCACCGGGCCTTCCTTGCACACGGCGAAGCAGTGGCTGCGGGTGCGCTTGGCGCGCAGGCCTTCGCAGGCGTCTATGGCGCGGCCCAGGTGCAGGAACATCGCTTCCGAGCCCTGGCCGTCAGGGGTGCAGCGCGGACCGGTGCACATCAACACGTGTTTGTCGTGCGTTCTCATCGAATCTCCGGAGACAATTGGTCGAAACGCTTCCATTTGTAGATGACGGCGGAGGCGAGCCAGGTGAACAGGAATACGCCGACCACGAAGTAGCCGAAGTGGGCCAGGTTCTCGTTCATCTCCGCCACCACGTCCCATGCGCCGCCTGACAGCCGCATCTTGTTGACCAGCAGGCCCAGCGCTTCCAGCCCGCCGATGCCGACGGCGACGACGACGGAGACGAAGGTGATGGTCAGGTTGTACCAGAGCTTGCGCACCGGCTTGACGAAGGCCCAGCCGTACACTTCCACCATCAGCAGGCTGTCCAGCGTATCCACCAGCGCCATGCCGGCGGCGAACAGCACCGGGAACACCATGATGTGCCACAGCGCCACGCCGTGCGCGCTTTGGGTGGTGGCGATGGCGAACAGGCCGATCTCGGTGGCGGTGTCGAAGCCCAGTCCGAACAAAAAGCCGATGGGCAGCATGTGCCAGCTCTTGGTCACCATCTTGAACAAGGGGCGCAGCAGGCGCGCGAGCAGGCCCTGATTATTCAGCAGCAGGTCCAGTTGCTCGTCGCAGATGGCCTCGCCGGCGCGGGCGCGGCGGAAGGCGGCCCATACCGCGCGCAGGGAGGATAGGTTGATCATGGCCAGCGCAAGCAGGAAAAATGCGGACACGCAGACGCTGATGGTGCCGCCGATTTCTCGGAAGCCGGTGATGCGGTTTTGCAGCGCGGTGGCGGCCATCACGATGGCGGCGACGGCGAACACCACTACCGCCGAGTGGCCAAGCGAGAAGAACAGGCCCACCGCGGATGGCTGGCGTTTCTCCTGCATCATCTTGCGCACGGTGTTGTCGATGGCGGCGATGTGGTCGGCGTCCACCGCGTGGCGCAGGCCGAACAGATAGGCGAGCAGGGCGGTGGCGAGCTGGGCCGGGTAGTCGGCGAAAGCGGCGAAAGCCCAGGCCCAGGCCAGCAGGTTGGCCAGGATCAGTCCGGCGAGTATGGGAGCGTGGCGCGCCAGGCGGCGGCCAGCGGATAGCGTGGTGGATGGTTGCATGGTGCCCTCGGAGACGATACTCGTCGCGCAGGCGAGGGCACTTCCTTCCGTCTTGTATCCATGAGCGGAGCTTGTGCGTATCCCCCGGCACACCCCGTCCGGCTTCTGCTTGCGTCGACACGTATGACGGCCGGTCTCCTGGCTCGCGCGTCATCGCCCGGGCGCCGCCTTCCCGACCGCAATGGATCAGTGGCGTCTGGCGTGGACTCTGCGCTTACAGTTGCGGGGGCAGCCGCGGTTTCGCACCGCGTTCCCGTTTCACCCTCGAGGGGCACCGTCATGATTGAGCCGGATGATACGCGACTAGCGGTGGGCTGTGAACAGTAATGGTTCTGATTACAAGCGTCGCCAGTCAGTCAGCGCCTGCTCCAGCCGAACCCAGTCCTGATCGGTTTTGGGCAGGCCGAAGCGCAGGCTGGAGATGGACTCGAAATAGCGGGTCAGGATGCCGCGGCCGGCCAGGTAGCGATGCGTCGACAGGCTGTTTTCATGGGGGCTCCACTGGAACAGCTCGCAGCCGCCGGCAGGCGGCAGGCCGTGCCGCTCCAGGCAGCGTTGCAGTCTGGAGCTGTCGCGCCGAAGCCTGGTTCGCATCGCCTGTTGCCAGGCCGTGTCGCGCAGCGCCAGCTTCACCGCCTCGCGCGCTGGGCCAGCCACCGCCCACGGCCCCAGCTCTTCGGCTAGCGCCCGCAGCAGTTCCGGCCAGCCGAACACGAAGCCGGCGCGCGCGCCGGCCAGGCCGAAGAACTTGCCGATGGAGCGCAGCACGATCAGCCCCGGCTTGCCGATGCGCGGCAGCATGCTGTCTTCCGGCGCGGCATCCAGAAACGCCTCATCCACCACCAGCCAGCCGCCGCGCGCGGCCAGCCGCTGCCGCCAGCTTTCCAACAGGGCCGGGTCGAAGCGGTCGCCGGTGGGGTTGTTGGGGTTGCACAGCAATACCACGTCCAACTGGTCTATGCCGGCGGCCAGCTCATCCGGCGACAGGCGGAACAGCTGGTGTCCGCGCTTCTGCCAGTGGTGGGGGTGCTCGGCGTAGCACAGGGCCAGCATGCCGACGCGGCAGGGCGAGCGCAGCCGCGGCAGCAGCTGGATCGCCGGCTGCGAGCCGGCCATGGCCAGCAGCTTGTCGCTGCCATAATATTCCGCCGCCGCCGCTTCCAGTCCGTCATGGTTTTGCGGCAGTCGCAGCCAGCTGTCGGCAGACAGCGGCGGCACCGGCCAGCCATTGGGATTGACGCCGGTGGACAGGTCCAGCCAGTCTCCGGCCGGAATGCCGTATTCAGCCGCGGCGCGCAGCAGGCCGCCTCCGTGTTCAAGCATGAATCGCTCCGATCAAAATGGCGGCCGCCAGCGACAATGCCGCCCACAGCCACATGCCTCGGTTGACCAGCTGCACCGCGCGGCCGATGTCTTCGTGCGTGGGCGTGGGACCGCAACCGAGCGGCGGACGTTCCTTCCATTGGCCGTGATAGCGCGCGCCGCCGCCCAGGCTGACGCCCAGCGCGCCGGCGCCGGCCGCCATCACCGGGCCGGCGTTGGGGCTGTACCAGGTGGGGGCTTGGGCGCGCCAGCAGCGCCAGCCGTCGGCGGCATGGCCCAGCAGCAGATAGGTGAGGGCGGCCAGCCGCGCCGGGACGTAATTCAGCACATCGTCGAAGCGCGCGGCGGCCCAGCCGAAGTGCAGATAGCGATCGTTCTTGTAGCCCCACATCGCGTCCAGCGTGTTGGACAGCCGGTACAGCACCGCGCCCGGCGCGCCCAGAACCAGAAACCAGAACAGCGCGGCGAAAACGGCGTCGCTGCCGTTTTCCAGCACCGATTCGATCGTCGCGCGCGCCACGCCGGCTTCGTCCAGCTCGCTGGTGTCGCGGCTGACGATCCAACCCACCCGTTCGCGGGCCAGGGCCAGGTCGCCGTCGGCCAAGGCTTTTCGCACCACTTCGGCGTGCTGGGCCAGGCTCTGCGCGCCGACGGCCAGATACAGCAGGACGATGGGAACGATGGCGCCCAGCCACGGCAGTTTCGCCAGCGCCCAGGCCAGCAGCGTGAAAGGCAGGATCAGCAGCGAGATGGCGGCCGCGCCGCGCAGCCGCATGCGCCAGACCGGCTCAGCCTCCGGCGCGGATGGGTAGGCCAGCCGCTCCATGGCCTTGGCCAGCCGGCCGAAGCCGACCAGCGGATGCCAGCGCGGCGGCTCGCCCAGCAGACGGTCCAGCAGCAGCGCGATCGGCAGAAACAATGCGGAATTCAACAAGCGGTCCTATATAATGGCCGGCCGCCGCTCGGAATTATCCAATGCGCAAGCGTTTTGCGCGCGGGGCGGCCGGAATGAATCAAGCCGCCATTCTAAGCGTTGTCAGCCATCCATGCGCAGGGAGATCGCCATGACCGCCAAAACCATCATGATCCAGGGCGCCACGTCCGACGCCGGCAAGAGCGCGCTGGCCACCGGCCTGTGCCGGCTGCTGGCCCGCCGCGGCGTGCGGGTGGCGCCGTTCAAGCCGCAGAACATGGCGCTCAACAGCGCGGTGACGGCGGACGGCGGCGAGATCGGCCGCTCGCAGGCGGTGCAGGCGCTGGCCTGCCGCGTGGAGCCGCACACCGACATGAACCCGGTGCTGCTCAAGCCCAACAGCCATACCGGCTCGCAGGTGATCATTCAGGGCCGCGCCATCGGCAATATGGAGGCGCGCGGCTATCACGGCTACAAGCCCGTCGCGATGCAGGCGGTGCTGGCGTCGCACGCCAGGCTGGCGGCGCAATACCAGTGCATCGTCGCCGAGGGCGCCGGCAGCCCGGCAGAGATCAATCTGCGCGACGGCGACATCGCCAATATGGGCTTCGCCGAGGCGGTGGACTGCCCGGTGATCCTGGTGGCTGACATCGAGCGCGGCGGCGTGTTCGCCCATCTGGCCGGCACGCTGGCGCTGCTGTCCGAATCCGAACGCGCGCGCGTCGTCGGCCTGGTGATCAACCGCTTCCGCGGCGATCCGTCCCTGCTCCAGACTGGCGTCGACTGGCTGGAGAACCACACCGGCAAGCCGGTGCTGGGCGTGCTGCCCTATCTGTACGACCTGCACCTGGAGGCCGAGGACAGCATGGGGCTGGACAAGCCCGGCGGCGCATTGGGCGGCGGCGACAAGCTGCGCGTGGCCGCGCCGGCCGCGCCGCGCGTCAGCAACCACACCGATTTCGATCCGTTGCGCCTGCATCCGCAGGTGGAGTTCACCCTGGTGCGCGCCAGCCAGCCCATCCCGCCGGCCGATTTGATCGTGCTGCCCGGCAGCAAGAACGTGTTGGCGGACTTGGCCTGGCTGCGCGCCCAAGGCTGGGAGGAGGCGCTGCGCCGCCATCTGCGCTACGGCGGCAAGGTGCTGGGCATTTGCGGCGGCCTGCAGATGCTGGGCAAGAAGCTGCACGATCCGGATGGATTGGAAGGCGAGCCGGGCAGCGGCGACGGCCTGGGCTGGCTGGACATGGAAACCACCCTGGCGCCGGAGAAGCGGCTGACGCGGATGCGCGGCCGGCTGACATTGGGCGACGCCGAGGCCGCCGGCTACGAAATCCATATGGGGGTCAGCGCCGGGCCAGCGTTGGGTAAGCCTGCGGTGAGATTCGACGATGGCTCGGCCGACGGCGCGCGTTCGGAAGACGACCAGATCTTCGCCACCTATCTGCACGGCGTGTTCGACGAGCCCGCCGCCTGCCAGGCCATCCTGCGCTGGGCGGGATTGGCGGAGCCCGAGGCGCTGGACTACCCGGCGCTGCGCGAGGCCAATATCGACAAATTGGCGGACATGTTGGAGAGGCATCTCAATCTGGGGCCGATAGCAGCGTGGCTGCCAAACGGCGTCATGCCTGCCTGATCTGCAAAAAAGAGGGAGCAGCGCGCCCTCTTGATCGGAAGCCTTGTCAGGCCAGCAATACTTTGCGCATCACGCCATCGGCATCCTTGATTTCCATGAAGCCGCTTGCTACCCATACTTGGCGTTTTGCATCGTCGGCACCTTTGACCTCGATAAAGCGGGCTCCCATCGGCGCACCTTCGTGATAGCTTGCACCCAATTGGACAGAGCCAGAGCCTTTGGGGCGTAGCGCCAGATCAATGTTCTGATCTTTTCCATCCACGGAAACTAGCGCGGGCTTACCGATTTGGCTGCCTTGCAGGAGCACATGGTTTTCAGCCTGGTCCTGATTTCGGATTTCCGCTTGCAGGCCGCCGCCAGTGTTGAAGTAGATGCTTTCATGGGTTGCGGTATCCATGCGCAGCGGCCCTCGCGTTGCAAGCAGGCGGCCTTGATCACCGGCGGTGTCTAGCGTGGCGTAGTGATTGCATGTTCCCAATGTATCTTGCTGGGAGTCCACACCGTAAATCATGCCGCTGCCGTCTGCGCATTCCCAGCCAAACCTGCCATTGTTCCGGGCTTGCCCGCCCCAGGCTTCGACGACTCCTCTGAATAGTGAAAAATAGCCGGATCCTAGATTGTTCTCGCTGATGGTGTTGAGCGCACGGGTGACGGAGCCGGACAGCGCTGCAAAGCCGCCGTTCAGGTTGCCGCTCGCATAAGCGCCTTCGCAGTCGATTTGTGACGCGTATTCGGCCTGGAAGCCGTAGCCCCATTTATTGTCCCGGTCTATGCAATTGCTGGAGCGGGCATGGCGGGCACTGACTTGCGACCCGCAAAAAGCCCAGATGCCGACATCGCCGGCATTGCTCACCTGAGCGAAATCCGCGTTGATGGTCGAACCGTAGGAAGCATTGATGCCGTAGTAGAAATTGTTGACCTGGATTTTGCTTCCCAGATTGATGTAAGAACCGTTGACGGCGATGATGCCAGACACATTGTTGGGCTTGCTCGCCTTCTGCGGCAGATCCACGCGGAAACCGTCCAGCAGGCCGAAACGATGGCCGTTTGAGCATGCGACTGCGTTGTTGGTGGGCGGAAAGTTGGCCATCAACACGCACTTGGCCGGGTCGGTCTGATTCCCTATCAGCTGAATCTGGTCGCCCTGTGGGTGGGACAGTTCCAGCGTCGCGCCTGGCGGCAAGGCGTATACGCCATCGGCTACGCTGATGCGCACGAGGGTGCCGGCGCCTATCTGCTTGCCGCGCAGGAAGTCCATTGCCTCCCAGGGGGTGGGGAAGTCCTGGGGTACGCGATAGGCGAGAAGATGGCCATCGCCGTCGCTGTCCGCGCCGCTGAGGATTTCCCGCAGCTTGCCTTCGATCCCGCGTTTGCGCGCGCCTGGCGATTGCGGAGTGTAGGATGGCAGATTGATGGTAGCGGCGTCGCCGCAGACGCCGATGGTGACGGTTACTTCGGACATGGTGCGGCCTTTCTTCTGGCGTGTTGATCCGGCGCCAGTATCGCGGCCGCGCGCGTTTGGGTTCAGATGGGGCTGTTCAGTGGCGGCGTCTCAGCCGGCTTCCGCGGCGATAGCCGCCAGCAGCGTCTCCGCCAGCTCCGGCCGGCAGATCAGCAGGTCCGGCATCTTCACGTCCGCCTGATTGAACACGCAGGGCGAGCCGTCTATCCGCGACGCGTAGAGGCCGGCTGCCAGCGCCACGCCCACCGGCGCGCAGGTATCCCATTCGTTCATGCCTCCGGCGTGCAGGTAGGCGTGGGCCTCGCCGCGCAGCACCGCCATCGCCTTGGCGCCGGCCGAGCCCATCGGCACCAGCTCGGCGTCCAGCCGGGCGGCGACGCGTTCGGCCAGCGCTGGCGGCCGGCTGCGGCTGACCAGTATCTTGAGCCGGCCTGGCGGCGCGGGGGCGAGCGCGGGGGCGGGAGTGGCAAACAACTCTTCTCGGGCAGGCAGGGCGACAGCCGCCGCGGCAGGCTGGCCATCCACGGACAGCGCCACGTGCACCGCCCAATCTTCGCGGCAGGATTCGCCATATTCGCGGGTGCCGTCCAGCGGATCTACGATCCAGACCCGGTGCTGCGTCAGCCTGGAGGGCGCCGGGACGGATTCTTCGGACAGCACGCCGTCTTCCGGCCGAGCCGCGCGCAGCGTTTGAAGGATCAAGGCGTTGGATTCCGCATCCCCGCGAGCGCCAAGCGCTTTGCTGTCTTGGGCGGCGGCGCCGCGCAGTTCCAGCAGCAGCGCCGCGGCGGCTGCGGCAGCCAGCGCGGCCAGTTGGTGATCGTCATGCATGGCGGTTTCCGGACGAATGGATGACGGCAATTGATACGCCGAATGAGTTGGGCTGGCAATGGCTATGGATAAAAGCAGTTGGCAATTTCATGGGTTGGTTGTTAAAATGTTTGATGAAGTATATATTTTATTAAATAAAAACCTCGGAAAGACAATGTCTCTGCTAGATATGAACGAGAAAGAGATTGATCAGGCCCTGAGGAGCAGCCTGGGCGAAGAGGGCAATCTGCGCCATGACGGCCGCCGCAAGACATTGGTCATCCTGGGCTTGGCGGTGGTTTGTGTCTTGCAGCAGATTGGCTTGGTCGCCTTGGTGAAGAAGAAAGACCCGCCTCCCAACTTTATCGCAGTCACGCCGGATGGCAGGCAATACCAGCTTTTGACCAAGGCGTCGCCGGTTTTCAACGAGGATCAGGCAGGGCAATGGGTCAGCTATGCGCTGCCCAAGATACTGAATTACAACTGGACCGAGCTGGATTCTCATTTCTCGGAGGCATCGCGCCAGTTCTTCACGGAAGACGCTTGGCTGACTTTCAAGAATGAGCTCGATGCTTCCGGAACCTTCCGCTCAGTGGTGCAGAACGAGCTCATCAGCAATATGAAGTTCACCAGTTCGCCGGTTCTTGTGGCAAAGGGTGTGCAGGGCGGGGTGGATGCCTGGGAATTCGAGGCGAAAGGCACACTGTCTTATCTGAACCGGACGCAACGTTCCGACAATACGATGAAGTTCAAAGTGGCTATAGGGTTGCTGACGGTGAATGGCGTCAAGGACTACCGGATTCTTGCGTTTTACATGATCAAGGACAGAGGGTAGGCATGCTGCAGAAACCATTAGGCATGCTCGCATTGGCGTTGTGGTCCGCGCAGGTCGTGGCGGCGGATCCGCAGGCGGGCGCCGGGCAGTTTCAGACCGGCAGCGCCAATGATCCGCGCTTGGCCGTGTCGTCGGCGGGCTCAAGGCAAGCTCCGGCGGGTGCGCAACCCATCAGGAAAGCATCGAAAGATCCATTGCAAAGGGCGATGGACGCCGATCCGGTTTTTGGCGCGGTGGTTAAGGACGCGGTCCCGTTCGATCCCGGCCAGATCAAGCTTTATCGACGCCAGGTGGAGCGCGTGGAGAAGTTGAGGGATTCGCCGTCGGTTGCCGGCGAGCAAAAGACCATTCCGGTGAGAGCGGGACAGACCGTTGATGTCAATGTCGCGGTTGGATATCCGCTTACCCTGCGGTTGACGGATGTGGCGGGCCAGCCGGTAAAGATCGCTGGCAACGTGCCTGGCTTGGCGATTCTGTCCGTTTATCCGATTCCGGGAGATGCGCAAGGTGCGCCGGGCCCCGGCTCGGGCAATGGCGGAGGGAGCGAGGCCAAGGATGCGATCGTGATCGATCCGGTCGGGTCCGGGGCGACGACGGTGACGATTTTCCCCTCCGGTTCTTTTCGACCGGTCGTGGTGCGGGTGCGGTCGTCTTTTCCCAAAGGCGGGGAAAAGGTGGATTTCGCCGCGGATTTGAGATTGACATGGCTGGGAGGGGGGGCGGGCAAGGGCGATGAATACCAGACGCCGTTGTCCGGTGCTTTGTTGTCGGTGCTGAAGGAGACGGTGGGAGACGAGATGGTCGTGGTCGCGCATTCCGGCGGAGATGCGCTCCGAGTGTGGAAGCGCATTTCGGATGGCCATTACTTCATCAAGATGAGGCCGGGCGTAACCTTGTTGTCTCCCAGGAATTTCCGCACGACGACACGGGACGACGATGGGGGCGTGGCCTACGAATTCGACTACCGGCCAGCATCGGTGGTGGCGGGTGTAGGCGGCGCGTCTCGAGCAATTGTGATTCGATAGGTTGCCTGATGAGTGACAAGAAGGAAGCGGTGGATTTCGATAGCCAGCCGCCTCAAGCGGGGGAGGCGGGCCATGGGGGCGCGGCGAGCAAGAAGAGGCTGGCCGTTCTGGGGGTGATCGCGTTGTTGTTCTTTGGCGGCGCCTGGGGGCTGAAGAGGCTCAATGCGGCGAAGGACGGCAAGAAAGCGGATGAAATCAGCCTGGCCAGCACGCCCGAGAAATTGAAAGAGTCCGGGAAGGCGGACGGCGGGGCTTTGCCTGGCATGGATAACCATAGCCAGCCCGCGCTTTATCCGACGGCAGACGCCTTGCTGAATGGGCAGCAAGAGGGGAGGCAGAGGGATGCGATCGCGAGCGGCGGGGCCTATGTGGCTGAAGTCGGCGCGTTGAGCGAGCGTCCAGATGGCGGCGCCCTGTCTCAGGGGGGCGGGCAGATGCCGCCGATCCCACAGGGGCAAATGCCTCCGCCTGTCGACGCCCAGGCTGTGCAGCGGCAGACGGATTGGATGAGAAGGTTTCAAGGCGGCGGGTCCAAGGAGGGCGCTCCGGATAAGAAGGTGGTCAATTGGTATGGCCATGCGCCATCTAATGCGGGGAGGCAGGAAGAAGCGCATGGCCTGCCGCCGGGAACCCCGGCGGATCGGGCGCAGAAAGTCGCTTCGATCGGCGAACGGTTGGCCGCCGTTACCGTAAGCCGGACTTCATCGTATCAACAAGGCACCACGGTCATCGTGAGAATTGTGGAGGATGGCGTTAGGCGCGACGCGCAGCTGTTTGGATCCTATGCGGAGGGTTATGACGCTTTGATTGTCAAGCTTTCCAAGATGCGTCTGGCCGATGGCAGGGTTGTGGCCGTAGATGCGGTTCTCGTGGATAAGAGCACCAATTCTCAAGCGGTTGCGAGCGCGGTGAACGGACACTATCTGGACCGGTTCGGCATGCTGGCCGCTGGAGCCTTCTTGGGGAATTATGCGTCGGCTCTGACCAGTGGCGGCGAGACCACCATTTCGACGGGTGGTTCGGTTACGACTGTGCCGAAAATCGATCAGCCGGGGAAGTATGCCCTTGGGAAAACGGTGGAGGCTGTGTCCCAACTGGCGGCGGCCGGCGCCGCGCGGTTCAATAAGCCTGAAATCGTATTGGACAGGAACGAGCTGGTAGGCGTGTTGTTTCTCGATGATGCGGTTATCGGAGGCAAATGATGTTTGACCAAACGCTGTTGACGGGCGATGCATTGCAGGCGGGAAACGCGATTCGGCAGGCGGTGTATGCCGGATGCCAGTTTCTTGGTCTGCTATCCATGGGGAAGGCGGGCTGGTCGTTGTATAAGGCTGGGGATGCGCGCTTTGCCCAAGCGGGCGATGGCTGGAAGGTCATAGTTCTTTTTCTTGCCGGGGTGATGCTGTACTACATGGAGGATTGTTGGAATCTGGTAAAAAACACTTTCCCTGGCCTGATGTGAAAAATTTAATTAAATAGTATCTATATTTAACTAGGAGATGTGAATGAAGGGCAAGAAAATCGGCATCCACTACCTGTACGCTCCTCTGGTGATGGCGTTGTCGGGCGTTTCCGCAGCCGTGTCCGCTGCGCCTCAGGTGACTCGCGAAGGATCGCTGGTGGAAACGGTGGAGAAGGTCAACACCATCTTCAGCACGGCGCAAACAGCGTTGGCCACGGGGCTGCAGCTGGTGGGGATCGCATGCATGGGATTCGCGGCATGGAACGTATATGTCAGCGGCAAGCCGGGGCGGGAAGATCGGGGGCACATGAAGACCGCGGTGCTTGCCGGCTTGGGAGGCGTGATCGCTTATTTCGCGCCGAACTGGATCGGACTGGGCGCGGCATCGCTATTCTAAGGAGTCGCTGGCGGCAAACGGATGTCGCAGCATGGCGCCGCATGCATCGATGCCCCTTGCCGCATGGGGGCTGAATTTTCCAGTCGTCTCAAGGCAGCCAGTCTTGCGCAAGCCCGCCAGTCCCGGCGGGTTTTTCATTGGTGTGCCAGTGAAATTTTCGTATATAATGTTCGTTATAATTATAATTTTATGAAACATATAAATGATTAATGGGCTGGTGTTAAAGAACCGGGACTATCCAGGCATTGAGGATGGCGAGCTATACCAGCTGGCGGCGGAGCCAGACAGCAGCTTTCTCAGCGAACTGTTCGAGGCCAGGGGGCATTGTTGCGCTTTTTGTGGTTACCGCGCCTTGTCCTTCCTGGAGGGAGAGCCGCTGGATGGCGATTATCAGAGCCTGATTGAAGAAAACTGGTTGGTGCTCTGTCATTACTGTCGTGCGACCCAGCATGTCGGAGCCGCGTTGCGCGCTGGAGCGTACTGGGGGGGCATAAAAGGCAGGACTCAAGTCGCCGTCAATCGAATTTGTCGCGGCTTGCCATGGATCATGAAACGCAATCTATGTCCAAATCTAGATGCATATCTTAGCCAGTCCTCCAAGGTGATTGAAGCATACATGGGAAAAGGCACGCTGGATATGTTGCCCACTCATCTCAAGGTGCTGCTTAAGGCTAGAGAGCACTCTTATGCTGAAGCCGTTGAATTATTGACTAGAAATGGGCTGCGGCTCATCTTCCCATATGAATACAGACCGCATGGAATCGAATCGCTAAGAGAGTTTGATGAGTCCATGCTGCGTGCTTTTTGAAGCGAAATGCAAAGAAGTTTGCAGAGCAGTGTGGCGAAAAAATCGAAATGATGGATGTCAAGGCACTCAATCAATGTGGTGAGCGTCATGTGTACGATACGAGACAATCCAAGTGTTGGGAAATATAAAAAAGAGGTGGAAATGACGACCATTTTTGAAGCATTTGATAATTTCATGAAGCGTATACCCAGGTTGCGCGGCGGAGCGCTTTGGGATAAGTGTGTTTGGAGGACTGGGTCCGGCAGCATCATCACGCTTCGGGGCGGCAGTCTCATGTCGGTGTATCAATTGGATGGGGCGCTGCAGGCTTTTGATGGCGATGCTTATAAAGAAAGGCTATTAAAGCTGTCCATACTACTTGGTTCATTGCCGCGCAAGAATGGTATCACCATAGATTTTATTTTTCAGCGAGATAAAGAGTCTGCAAGAAGAGAAGTCAATCAGTTGACAAATAGCATACGCGCTGCAACGCAACGCATTGGCATGGATGTCAATTTCATTCTCGACGAGCGACAAAGGATTTTGAGTAACACGGTTGCTTCAGAAACGGCGATGATTGTTGTGACTACATCTCCATCCATTTTGCCGAAGGAAATGCGAAAAATTGCTGCTTCCTGGAGCGGTGGTGAAATGGCGCAAAGTGAATCCATTATTCCAGCATTGAGGAATCGGCATCTTGGCGTTTGCAAAGAGTATGTGGAGGGGTTGGTCAGTATATTCAGTTTGAAAGCCAAAAGCCTGTCTTTTGAAGAGGCTATTGTTATGAATGCGAATTTGTGGGATGGCGGAGGGGAAGGTTTACAGCCGATTACGCCAGATTCCATGAGAGAGAGAAAGAGCATTCCATCAAAAGCCAAGCCTGAAATGGCAGGACAAAAGGATGACTTTATCCCGCCATTGCCTGGACTACAGATTTTTCGACGCAATGCGACAAATCTGCCAGAAGCTGGTGTCTCAAAAATTGGAAATCGATTCTATGCAGCGGGTTATTTTGAATTTCCTATTTCACAACCAGAGGTTTTCAATGGTTTGCTTAGGATTTTGCCAACGGCAAAAATAAATTCTAACATACCATTTAGAATAGCTTTCCAATTGATATCAGGTAGCGCATCCAGTCGACTGACATCCAGAAAAACTGTAGCCCAATTTTTGAAGTTTACCACTCTGGGAGGGGAGAATTCAAAAATTGTGGATGCGATCAATGAGGTGAAAGACCTTGAAAAAGAAGGGTTGGCAACGTTTCTTGGTTTAAAAATTTCTGTCGCAACCTGGGGGGGGAGCGTCGAAGAGGCCAATGATAACTTTACAGAGCTAGCTGCGGCATTGAATGGATGGGGCGGCGGGCAAGTTGTTCAAGAGTATGGAAATCCGGTGGAGATGGCAATTGGTACACTGCCTGGATTTAGAAATATGGGCGTTGAATTGGTGATCCCAAGCCAGATTGTATCTGCAATATTGCCCATTGAGAGACCTGCGTCGCCATGGAACTATGGGAACATGATGATGTTGACCGAAGATGGCAAGTTATTTATTTATCAGGTCGGCTCTAGCATTCAGCAGGCATGGGTGGATGTCATATTTGCCACCATGGGTTCTGGCAAGTCCGTTCTGTTGCAAGCATTGAATCTGGCATCCATTCTCCAGCCAGGTAAAGACGATATTCCAAAAATGGCTATCTTGGATGTTGGCTATTCATCGAAAGGCCTGATTGACTCAGTGAGAGAGTCTCTTCCAGCGGATAAACAATATCTAGCACAACATTATCGCCTATCAATTGATAAGCGTAATGCGATGAACCCTTTTGATACGATGCTTGGCTGTCGATCCGCAGTGCCGGATGAGAAAGGGTTTTTGGTGGATTTTATTACATTATTGTTGACGCCGGTTGGGCAGGATAAGCCGGTCGCGGAAATTGCTGAATTAGTGGATACACTGATCTCTGCAGCATATCGGTATTTTTCTGTAGAAAAGCCAAAAAGATATCAGCCGCGTCGGAATGCAGAGGTGGATGACGCGCTTCGCCGCTGTAATTTACACCCTGAAGAGGGGGATAGTTGGTGGAATGTGGTGGATATGCTTTTCAACAAGAATGAGATCAGGGCCGCCTCTGTCGCTCAGCGTTATGCCGTTCCCATCATTCCCGATCTTAGCCAGGTCATGCAGGCAACTCCAAGCATCAAAGATAATTATGTTGACGCTACGATTCCTGGCGGCTCATCAATATTGGATTTCGTTAATCGCATGCTGGGATCGATCAGTAGTCGCTTCCCTTTACTGGCGTATGAGACTGAACTAGATTTTTCAAATGCCAAGATCGTGGCGGTCGATCTGGCGGATGTGACAGGCGGGCAAGGGGCGGCATCTCAAAAACAAGGCGAAGTGATGTATTTGGCAACCAGCGCATTCTTGGCGAGAGGATTCTACATGGATGACGATGTAGTTCCAACCATGGAGTGTCCAGCAGCGTATATGGAATATCATCGTCGGCAACTAAGAAAAAATCGTAATGAAGTAAAGCGCATAGTTTATGATGAGCTGCATAATATCAGCTCTCCCATGGTGTTGAATATGATTGAAACCTTGGTGCGGGTTGGAAGAAAATACAAGGTGCATATCGCCCTGGCGTCTCAAGAGCATACCGATTTTCCAAAAACCATCATGAATTTGGCTACGAACATTTGGGTGCTGCGCGCTGACTCCAAGGAGGTGAGGGACGATCTTAAGAAGACGATGGACTTGAGTGAATATGCCGATGAGGCATTGGCCAATCGCATTCAAGGCTTGACTTCGTTGGGAGCGCCAATGCTGTTTTATAGTCGGATTAAAGGCGCGACAGTGGAGAGAGTACTGTATTTCAAGCCGGGTGCAGTGGAGTTATGGGCATATGCAACGACGCCATCCGATGTGGAAATTCGTTCTCAGGTATCGAAATTTGTCGGCTATCAGGAAGCTTTGTCGCGTTTGGCGCGAAAATTCCCAGGCGGGGGGGCGGCCGGAGAAGTGGATAAGCGGGTAGATGCTTGGGGCGGCGCAAAGCGCGAGGCGGACATTATCCGGGAGATTGTCGCTGAAGTGGTTGGGCGGTGATTTCGATGCGAGCCGAAGAAAGAGACATATTGCGGCGATGGTTCATGGATGAAGAAGAGGATGTTTCCGTGCCGGAGCAGTGGGCGGTGGAAAACGAGGAACAAATTGCAAGCTCTTCCCCGCCTCCTGGTTTGGCTGACGCGATTTGGTATCGACTTCATGGTCTGTTGCCGACGCATATCCTTGTCGAGCGCGCTCTGGCCATGTCGCATGAGTCATTGCTTTCATTGTGCGAGTGGGCCTGCGCGCATCCTCAAAGCATGCTTTTCAGAAAGTTGCGGCGGGTGCCGGAGCGTATGGATGAGTGGCGGCGCAGTCTCATGGCGCAAGGTGAACGCTAGCAATGGTGGCTGGCCCGCAAGACAAGTCGAGATATTTTTCAAAAAGTTTGATATTATTAATATTAAAATAAACATGGAGCAATTGTGATGAGGATCCGCTTTCAGTTTGCCCTGGCGATAACAGTCTTTGCCGCGGCGGGATGCGTTACGCCGGTTGTGAGGGAGGCGCAGCCGAGTCCGGAGTTGGCGATGTTGGCGAAAGCCGCCGAGGATGCGGCCCGCAGCCAGCAGTTGTTGGCGCGCATGACTGTGGTGAACAGCGGAGACCGCGCATTGAAAGAGCTAAAGGCTAGTCTGGCGGTCAAGACCAGTGACGATTTGAACAGACCTTATTCGACAGAATATGTAGGCGTTCCGCATGGAGTCGTGAAAAATGTGGCTGACATGATCGGCTGGCGCTTCGAAGAGCGAGGTTCTCCTGATGTGGATAGTATCGTTCGGATCAAAAGCGTGGGCCAGCCCGCCATTGCCGTGTTGCGTTCGATTGGAGACCAGTTCCCATTTGTTCTCGCCGTTGATGAAAAATCCAAAACGATAGTTCTGGATTACACCAGAACCATCGATGAGGTGAGGGATGCCGAGTCGCGTGTCGAATTGAAGAAGCCATTGATTCAAAAGTATGCGATGGATGGAGGGATATTTTCATCTAGAGCATTGGCTCAGCAAGTAGCAAAGGGGTATAAGGCCAAAGGTTTCGACTCCAAGGTGGCTGTGTCAGGGAAAAAATTTCAGATTCAGATTGGGCCATATGTGGATGATGGCGCAGGGGAGAGAAAGGTCCGAGAAGAGTTGGGTCTGCACCAACGAGTGGAGTAATGGTTAAATGCGAAGCGTGTTTTTGTCGGTTGTACTGTTTTTCCTGACAGGAGCGGCCAGGGCAGCGGTTCAAATTCCAATTGAAGATGGGACGGCTCTTCAAAGTGCGCTGAATTGGCAGCCAAAAACATACTTATCCGAAGAGGCTGCACTTAAATTAAAAGCCATATATGGCGCAGGATTGTCATATGGCGCCCAGTTGGGGCAATCGCGCGAGACGGAGCGTTTGAATGCCATGTTGCAAGAGCAAGATGCCTCACTTTCCAAAATTTTTGATTTCTCAAAATTATTACTTCCGGATTCTTTGTTGCCACCGGTTCTGTCGTCTGCGAAAAACTCTGTCCGGCTTGATGGCCCTTCCAGCGTGGTTTCCGTCGAGGCTTCGTATCGAGTCAAAGAAGATGCTCGTTTTGTCACGGCGGTGCCAACATGGTGGGATTACATGCAGCAACCTGTGCCTGATGTAAGGGAGCCGGATGCTGCGCTGAAGCCGCAAACCGCAGAGGAAAAGCAAGCATGGAATGATGGTGTGAAACAGGGGTGGGCCACCGGCGTGCTTGCCGCCAAGAGCGCATATGAATCCAAGCTGGCACAGCTCAATGAAAGCTTCAATGGGATGATGCTTTACAAAATGTTGTGGTTGAAAAATATGGTGGATCCGCCAAAAGTGATTAAGCAAGAGCAGAGAGTGGCGGAGGCTAATGGCGGCATTGATGTTAAAGTCGTGAGAAAGGTTATTGCCCAACCTGTTGTCTTTGTGAAGGATCTTACTCGATGGAGGTCGATCGCTCATGATGGCGAGGTTGAGCTGCAGGAGGGGGCTTGGCAATGATTCTGACCGAAAGAGATTTCGATGAGGGATCAAAACTGACACGCATGGATTTGGAAGAAATTCTAAATAGATATGAAGATGCCAGTGATATTTTTTTGAAGCAGGATACCTATCCTGTAGCAAAGGTGCATGGGCGCAATATGTTGATCATGTCACGGCGCCTTCAGCAAAATGAAATGCGTAGTTTGCTAACTGCGGCATACAAAGATAATGTCAATGGTTACGATACGGTCATGGGCAAGGCTAAATCATTGGACTTTGTCTATGAAGGCGTGGATAACCAGAGATATCGTGTTGCGGTGGCACGAGACATGCAGAGTGAAACTTCAGGCCCTTCAGCCACTTTTCGGAGAATTAAGCCGGACCCTTGGACGCTGGAGGAGGCGAAGACGCCAGATGATTTGGTTTATGTAAGCCGAACTCAACGCTCAGGCTTGATTCTAGTTACAGGTCCTACAGGATCCGGAAAGTCTGCGACCCTATCCTCTTTGATCAGAGATCATGTAGAACGAGAGAATTCGTCATGTATATTGAGAACAATTGAAGACCCAGTCGAGTTTGTATATGGGCATGTGGCGGCTAAGACCGCTGTGGTAGATCAGCTGCAGGTTGGAACATCTGTCGAGTGTTTTTCTGATGGAATAAGGGCGCATTTACGGATGGCACCAACTCATATGCTGGTTGGGGAAGTTCGTGATGCTGAAACGGCGCAAGCTGCGATATGGGCGGCGCAATCTGGTCATTTGGTTTATGCAACCATGCACCCGAATACAATACCTGAGTTATTTGATTATTGGTCTAAATTTTTCCCGCAAGCCATGCGATCTGTAATGATTTATAACTTGGCTACGACTCTGAAGTATGTGGTTTGCCAGCATTTGGTTCCGACTGTGGATGGGAAGCGTATTCCAGTTCGTGAGTGCCTTGATTTTACCAAGCTGGGTGGGGCTGGGAGCATAGCCCAGGAAATTGCATCGAATACTGATAGAGTATTTCAGTTGATGAGAGAAAAGGTGAATATTTATGGCAGGCCAATGAGGCAAAGTGCTCTCGAATTGATTCAAGAGGGAAAGGTTCGTCAAGAGGATGTTTTAACTTATCTAATGAGCGGTTAGGGCAATGATAAAAAAACAAAGTGCTACGGGAAGAGTGTCGGGAATGTTAAAGAACATGTCGGCGCGGATTTCTTATGAGAGTATGCAGGTCGCAGTTGCGATTCTTATTTTCATGGCAGGGGTAGCTGTTGGGGCCAGCTGGGTAGGAGGGACTGAATCTTCTATTGTCGCGCCCTCGGCAAGTGAGAGCTACTCTGTGAAAAGTGGTCAAGATCGCCCACATTACATTGTTAAGAAAGATTCCTTGTGGTGATGAGCGATGGATAATCAGTTGTGGGTTTATGCGGCGAAGTCGCCTCGGTTTACGCCTTGGTTGGATTCTAGAGCCTTTTATATTCTACCTGTGATTATTCTGAAATTTAGATGGTTTACCGTGCTTGCCACGTTTTTAATATTTGTATTTTTGATTTATTTTGAATATAAAGGGGTCCCGATCGAGCAGGCATTTCGCTATGTCAAGTCCAAGGTGGCTGGCCGGGTTTTTTATGCGAGGCCATGGTATAGGAGCCCTGTTTGATGGCGGCTAGGGGGGAGGGCGCTGGAGATGATAGATTTTTCATCATCATTGCAATAATGGTTTTGCTGGTTGCTTCAGTGTTTTTCTTTGATAACATCATTTCGCGATGGTTGCAAAGCACTTATCAGCGATATTTATTTTTTTCCAGATTGCCACTGGTAGGGGACGTTTTTTACCATGGGGCATATTGGTTGAAGAGTGAGCCGACACTGTATCGTGCAATTTTGTTGGACTACTTTCTAGGTTGGCTATTCGCGATGCCGGTTACCCCTTTTTTGATAAAGCATATCAAGAGGGAGCGCCAAGTTCGCAGTATTTGGTCATCTCGGCCTGCAAATCGGAAGATGTTTAATCTGGTCATCAGGGCCAGGGGGGTAGATCCAAAGGAAAGGCAGTTGTACCAGGTATCCGAATGGCTGGAGCGCAATAGTCTTGATCATGATGCGTCGGATTTCGACGAGAAATTCTTGGTGGCGCTTGAGCGGCAGCTTGGGGCGCCATCCAACCCGGAGGACCCTCTGCTCGTGGGCTTTGCGCGCCGTCTGGGGGTCAGCAGGAAACTGGTCAGGCTGGCGTGCGACAAGCATGCTTATCGCGCTACCGTCATGGTGCGCCTCCTGCACCATCATCGGGAACGGTTTGGAGTGGTCAGCTGCGACTGGGCAAGGGCTATCCTGTTTCGCCATGGCTACCCGGAGATCTGGGCGGCGCTGGCCAGCGTGGGGCGCAAAACCGTTTTCATGGAAGGGGCGGGGGTGATGGCGCACTACTATATGGAGCTGGGGGAACGCAAGCCGTTGCGGGATGTGAGGCTTTATGGCTGTCTGGTCATCATGCGTCGCTACCTTGGCCATGTGATTCGACAGAATTTGCAGCAGAGAGGCTTGCCCTTGCCGGAGGTCGGCAATGCGAGCTTGACCAATGTGTAAAAAAGTTTGATATCATTGCCACTAAATTAAATATTTAAGGCGTGAAGATGAAGCGAGCAATGTTGTTCCCCATTCTGTTTCTGGCATTGGCTGGGCACGCGCAAGCCGGCTTCCTCTACTTGGAGCAGGAGCCGATGTCTGCCATGGCCGCTCAGAAGGCGGAAGGAAGTGCTGCAGGCGCTTATGGTGCGGACGGCAAGCCGATTGCGTTTGGTGCGGAACGCAAAACGCTCCAGTTGACTCCTGGGCAGGGGAGAGTTTCGACCGCGTTGCGTGATTTTGCCAAGGCAAATGGCTGGGAGTTGGCCTGGGAGGTGGATAGAGACTTTCCGATCGACTACCCGGCGACATTCAGCGGCTCTTTCCTTGACGTGATCGAGCAGGTGGCGCGCTCGCTGCAAAATACGGATTCTCCCGTCCGCGTCAAGGTGTACGACGCGAATCGAGTGCTCCGCGTCATTCACGCGACACGATGAGGAAAGTGGAAATGAGAAGGATGTTTGCTGTCGCGTGCGGAAGCGCGCTGTTGGCGGGATGCGGCACGCCGGGGATGCTGCAAAAAACGGATGAACGAATAGACAATTCCCAGGCGGTGTTGCGCAAGGCTGAGGCGAATCTGGCCTTTCCCGCCACGGAGTTGCTGGAGCGCAGCAATGGCGCCTGGTTTGCTCAGCGTTCCATCGTTGTAGATGACGTCGACACGTTGCCCGCCCGTTTTTCCACATCCGCCAGCTTTTCAACGGGCAAGTCATTGCCGATTTCCTTGATTGCGGAGCAGGTGGCCAAGGAGCAAGGCATAACGATACGTTTAGCTCGGGATATCTTCGGCCTGGCGGCAACCAAGTCCAACTCTGCGGCGGGGGGCGGCGCATCCTCCCCGACCATGCCGCCGCCACCGGTAGGCATGCCGCCGATTCCCGGCGGGATGGCGCTATCCGGCATGTCGGCGGCAAGCGCGTCTGGCCAGGCCATGGATATGGAGCCGCGCGCGCAGTTGAATTATTCCGGCTCGCTGAAGGGTTTGCTGGATGCTATCGCCAATCGAACCGGGACGAATTGGTCTTACCGGAATGGAGCCGTCGAATTTTCGCGCTTGGTGACCAAGACTTTCCAGATCAAAACCATGCCTGGCACTTCCAGTTACTCAGCCAAGGTGGGAAAAAGTTCGCAGAGCAGCGCCTCTGGCGGTGGTTCTGGCGGTTCCGGCGGCGGTATGTCCTTGAATTTCGGATCGGACTCATCAGTAAGCATGACTTCCGAACTCAAATACTGGGACAAGTTGTCGGATACGGTTTCCAGCATGCTATCGCCGATGGGCAAGGCCATCCCATCGGAAATGACGAGCTCCATCACGGTTACGGATTCGGCCGACGTGGTCGACCGGGTGCGTCGCTATATCGATGGAGAGAATGCCGTCTTGGGCAGGCAGGTGAGTCTTTCCGTCCAGGTATTTTCCGTCCGCCTCACGGAGAACTCCGCTGCCGGGATCGACTGGAATCTTGTTTATCGGGCGGCCAGCAGCGGGTGGGGGGCGTCTTTCAAAACTGCGGGCGATGCCTTGAAAGGGTCGGGGATTTTCGGCATCACGATGAATTCCGGCCAGTTTTCAGGGTCGTCCATTCTATTCAAAGCACTCAGCCAGCAAGGGCGAGTCAGTACGGTGGTGAATACCAATGTGGTGACCTTGAATAACCAGCCGGCGCCTGTGGCGGTGACCAACAATCAAGGCTACCTCTCCAAAGTGACGGTCACGGCCGGCAACAATGGCGCCAGTCCTCTCGCGGGCGTCGAGCAAGGCATGATCACGACGGGTTTTGTGATGAACATGCTTCCCACCTTGCTGGATAACCGCAGCGTGATGCTGCAGGTGCAGATCGACATGTCGGAATTGCTGGAGCTGAAGGAGGTCACCTCGGGCGAAAGCACGATCCAGACTCCGAACACCACATCTGTCCAGACCATGCAGCGGGCCTCGCTAAAGTCCGGGCAGACCTTGATATTGAGCGGCTTCCGCAGGGCCAAGAACAATACCTCCAGGAAAGGGGTGTTTGCTTACGAAGGCGGCTCAAAGTCGGCCGGCCAGGATGATGAAGAAATCATTATCGTGATTTCGCCCCAACTGACCGAGGGAGTGTGACATGTCCAGGGTGCTTCCGGGCAATCTGGTCATCGAAGTCCAGTGGGAAGGCTTGTTGGGTCTGAGCAAGGAAGCGGATGAAATCCGAGAGCTTGCCGGACGGCGGGGGGCAAAACATTTTCTGGCTTTGCAGAACGCGCTGGGGACGAGGGTTGTCGGCCTGGCCAGCTTGCCTGGCAATGTCCGCAAGAGTGAGTTTTTCGCGCTTGCGGGTTTGTTGCGCGAAATCACGGATGATCAGAACGTCGTGTTTCTGCATGGCGACCCGGCCGACAATTCGAAGGTCGTTTTCCTGTCCATCCATGACGGAAAGCCGGAAGACGATCGCGTGCTCCCCAGGAGCGCGGCGATCGATGCCGCCATTCAGTTCATTCAAGAGGTCGGCGCAGGGGTAACCATCCTGGGGGATATCGACGACGAGCGAATCCAGGTTACGCGTTACGTCAATCTTGCCGACATCACGACCACTCTGACGGATGAAGAAAAACGCGATTACAAGTTCAAGCAGCTGCCATCGAGAAGCTGGTTTGGCATCGCTTTGTTGTTCGCGGTCATGGGCGGAACGCTGGGCGGAGTGTGGTGGTGGTCGGACGCGTCTGAGAAAGAGGCCCAGGCCCGCATCGCGGAGGCGGAGGCGGCCAAGCCGGATCCTGTCGTTGAGTACCGGGCGCAGTTGAAAAAAGCCTTGGATCAGGAGCCGCTTAATCATGGCGTCCAATATGCAAGGTCGGTTCAGCGATTGATTCAGGTCTTGCCCAGCGAGGCAGGGGGCTGGAAGGTGGATCGCCTTTTGTGCAAAGACCAGGCCTGCATATTGGTATGGAAGCGCGGGGCAGGCGGCACGTTTGAAACCTTGCTGAAAGAGAGGCAGGTCAGCCAGTTTCAGGATATGGATACGGCATCGGAAAGCCTGACGATTCCAGAGTCTCAAGCCAGGCAGGTTGTGCCCATTCCTCAGGATCAGTTTTATTTGAAAGGCGGGGTGCGCATGCAAATCTTGGTCGATGCTGGAAAGCAGATCGAGCAGGGTAAAGAGATGATGAGTGTATCTTTATCCAAACTGCAGCCATTGATAGCGGAGCCTCCTGCTTTGAAAAACAGGAGGGGGGCGATTGAGTTGGTTTCAAAAGGAGATTGGTCGCTGAAGGGGCATTTGGCCTTTATTGACTCGATTGCAGGTTTACTGGAGAGAGCGGGAAATATGTCGTTGACTGAGGTAACCGTTGTGATCAATGAGAAATCGCCAGAGTTTTCAGCTCAAGGGAGATTCTATGTTAAGTAAGTTTTTTGTAGTGCTGTCCTTGGCATCTTCCATTGCATCCGCGGATACCATCGACACTTTCGCAAAAGGAACGCTAACCACGCCAGCCCCTTCCGCGGGGGTAAGCATGCCTGGCGGTCTGCCGGCTATACCTTCCGTTTCTCCCCCGATTCCCATGCAGGGGACTGCTGTTCCGGGCAAGGATGGCGCTTCCCAGGTTTTCGACATCGTTTTCATACAGGGAAGCGGAAATGTAAGAAAAGCATACCTCGTTGTAGATGGGAAGTACGGCAAGATTGTCAGTCGAAACGAGGTTGTTCAGGGGTGGAAGGTAGTCCAAATCGGAGAGGATTTTGTCGACATCGGCAAAGGTGGAAAACGAAAGAGACTATTGATGGATGCGGGCGCCGCATCATCTGATCGGCGTTAACTAGGTGGGTATGAGGGTCATCTGACCATGTTTAATAAATGGCTGGCTAAATTTTCAGGCACGGGTACGGCTCCCCCCTCGCATGTCATGCAGAGCGCGCGAGAACGCTCCGCGGGCATCAAGGGTGGTTTGCCAGTCAGGCGAGTTGCTTCTTTGAAGTCGGAGACCATTCGTCACTATGGTTGGAAGCAAGAAAGCGATCTGTCGTTGTCTGGCTATGAAAACAACTCCATGGTGCTGGGGTCTGCAAAAGCCAGGCAGTATATTTTACTGTTGGAAGATATCGCGTATCGCCAATTGAAGGCGACGGACCTTTTGCAACGCTTTGACTCTGGCGTGCATGCGAGGGCTAAACTAAATTGTTTGGGGGTGTTTGTCGGGACGATGGAGGAAATACTCCTGATTCACTCCCAGTTGCAACAGCACAGCACAGAAGCAAGCTCCCGTGACGGAGATCCTAAAACGGGCGGTTACAGAAACTTTGATTTGATTGTTGAGAAGGCGATCGAGCTAAAGGCGTCTGATGTACATTTTGAATTTCGCGATAAAAATCAAGTGGTGGTCAAATTTCGGATACATAGCAAGCTGAGAGAGGCAGATGCTCGGGACAGATTGTCACGGGATTTTAATGCCATGATGGATGCGGTTTCGACAGCATTTAACTCCCGGGCTGACTCCAGCAGCCGAAGTCACGGTCACTTTGATCCGCACAAGCATCAAAGTTGTTCTATTCCCATTTCTGTCAAGGGCAGGGATTATCAGCTCCGATTTCAAAGCATAAAAGAAAATAGAGGGGTGGATGTCATACTGCGGATCCTGCTGAATGAGGCCGTGGAAAGCGATATCATGAGCCTTTCTCAGCTGGGGTATGCCGAGGATCATATAGAAATTTTGGAAGACGGTGTTCACCGCTCTCCGGGTTTGCTGGTTATAGCCGGTGAAACGGGTTCCGGCAAGACAACCAGTTTAAGAACTTTGATGACCTATGAGCGGGATTCGGGCAAGAAATTCTACTCAATAGAAGATCCAGTTGAATATATTCAGCCTCACGTTACCCAAATTCCTATTCAGCGGAAGGCTGAGGATGGAAAGAAAGAGAGTGGCGAAACGCCTTTTGGCGCGGCTGCCAAGGTTGTGTTGCGTGGGGATCCGGACAAAATCATGAGCGGCGAAGTGCGTGACAGAGAGACGGGCGCCTTTGCCAAGTCCATGACGGAGACGGGCCATCAGGTGCTGTCCACTGTTCACGCTTCTAGTTGTTTTGGAATTATTCCACGTTTGTCGGGTGACGAGATAGGCATGCCGTTGCATGCCATGGCTTCTCCCGATTTTTTGGTGGCATTGGTCTATCAGAAGCTGGTGCCAGTGTTGTGTCCGGAATGCTGTCGGCCGGGAATGGAGGTGTTGGATGAGGAGTTGTTGATGACTATCGCCTCCATGGGTTTGGATATAGAGAAAATCAGAGCGGAAGGCGAAGGATGTCCGCATTGTCGCCATCTGGGAACCGTGGGGCAAACGGTTGTCGCCGAGGTGTGCGAAGTGACTGAAGAAATGTTGCCCATGATTCGTGAAGGACGTTTCTGGGAGGCGGAAAGGTATTGGCGCTCCCTGAGCAATGGAAAGCTTTACGATGCCGGCATGTTTGGAAAGACGGCGATGGAGCATGCTATTTACAAGATGTCGCTGGGTTTGCTTGATCCGCGTGATGTGGAGTCGGCGTTCCGCAAATTGAAGAAATATCACCCATTCAATCCGGCCAATTAAACAGAGGTAGAAATGGCTAGCGAAGACGCTTTCAAAAATTTGCTGGGACGATTCGGCTTCGCCAAGGAAGAGGTGACGTCGGAGCCGCCATTGCGGGAACTGGATGAAAACCTGGATGAAGATTTTGACTGGCAGCAAGAGGCTCCCGCTCGAGAGGCAAGCGGCGAGGATGGCTTGACGGCTGCCTGGGAGCGCGGGAGGGAGGGGGCACATGCTGAGCCTGGGGAGGCGATGGCAGTTTCATCCATGCCCCCCGGTTATTTCGACCAGGAGTGGGGCGATGCGTTTCCGGCAGCCGACATGCGGGGGGCGGAAGGCGGCATGGCGCCTCGCGGCGTTCATTCGAATGGAGGCATCGCTCCTGAACGGATGGCATTGCTGCAAAGGGTGGCGCAGGAGGCGAGGGGCGAGAGCGCAAGCGCTGCCGAGGCTTTTGATATGGGGTATTCCGAGGATATCTCATTTGCCGCTCCAGAGGAGGCGCCGGGCGGAGATGTCGCCGGGGACGTGGCGCGTGAGCATCAGTCGCTGCCGGAATGGGCTCGCGTCGCGATAAAGAGCGGCATGCTGGGGCGGGACTCTGTGCAGATGTCTCAGTGTCTGGACGCGCTAGGGCTGGTGGATGGCGAAAGCCATGCCGCCCACGCCGCTGCGAGCTGGCCGGTTCCGGCCTTGCATCTGGCGTTTTCTGATTTGGCTGCCGTTGCAGTTTCCGCTCGCGGCGAATTGCCGGCTTTTTTGCGCATGGAGGATAGGCTGGGGGGAGATGGCTACTTTTTCATGCGAGGAGAGCATTGGGGGAAGGATCTGCTGATCGTGGCGGACGCTTCGCGCGGAGACGCCTCCGATCAGGTGCGGCGCGCATGCGACCAGGCGGAGGCGGAGCGGCTGACCGTTCAAGTCGTGGCGCTGTCTTCTCATGTCTACGCCTGGGCTCTTCGCCGTTTCTTGTGGCAGGAGATTGTGGAGGCTGGCGAGGTGGCGCATGCGGTGGACATTTGCGATGCCTTCCGGGTTTATGCCGCAACGGCGGGATGGGGGCGGCGGCTGTTGTTGCAAGAATCTGCCTATGGCCTGGAGCCGCTTGCCGTGGCGGATGATGCCGCCGCGCGTGAATTGTTGGGCAGGTTGGGCGCCGTTCATTCGCTCAATGGCGACGCGCTGTGGCTTTGCGAGCCGACGATGAGTCTGGAGCGGAAGGGCAAGGCCGCGCCATTGTCCGCTTTTGGTTTGACGGATCGGGTGGCGATAGACCGTCTATTGGCGGAGTTGACGCGGCCGGGGGCCATTGTGTTCGTATCTGGCAGCATGGCGTGGCGCTTGACGGCATCGTTGTTGGCCGAGGCGTGGCGCGGCGGAGTGCCGGCGGCATATGGCGAGGAGAGTGCCATTGCCGGCGTGGCGACGGTGCTGGCGAATCCGGATGCGGATTGTTTGCGCGGCTTTTCCTCTCCGGTGATCGCGGTGTATCCAAGCCGTCAGGCCAATGCGGAGTCGGCCTTGATGTTCCTGCTGGGGGAGCGACCTGAGTGGGCCAAGGGGCGTGTGCTCATGGGGGTCAATACCCGACGTGTGCCGGCGCTGTGTCCGATTTGCGCAAACCCGGTGGATGCGGAGCAGGCCGCCAGGGAGTTGACCGAAGTGGTCAATGATTTTCGCGGGGCGAGCTTTGAGCGTGTCCGCACGCGGAACACGGAGGCGCCCTGCTGCGGGACGGGTTATGCCGGGGAGGTTTGGTTGAGCGAGGTATGGGATGGCCGGGTGTTTCAAAAGGAGATCGGTTTGGTGACGCTGGGCGATCTGGTTGAGAAGGGTCTGCGGCAAGATCAAAGGATCAGCGCCAAGCTGCTGCAGGCCATTCAGGCCGGAACGGTGGACTATCGGCTGGCGGGGGGCGCGCGATGATGGAGGGTATCAGGCAAATGCTGAGAGGGGGGGCGGCCCGCAAGCAACAATATGCTGGCCTGGCTAGAGCGAAGCGGAAATTCTTGAAGCTGCGCGCCAAATTTTACAGTGATTTGGCCGACTCGATCGAGGATGGCGCCAATCCTTACGAGCTGTTCTCGCAGAAGCATGCGTTGGCGCGGGAGCGTGGCAACAGCATGGCGCCCTTGTTCGCGTTGTGGCGTGACCGCGCGGCTTCCAAGAACTTGAAGTCTGCATGGGAGGGCACGGTGCCGGCCGATGACTTGATGGTGATCGGATCCGGTGAAAGAGGGGACTTGCCGTCGGCGCTCCGCTTCCTGGCCAAAGTGGTGAAAATTCGGGAGCGCAACGCGAAGGCCATCAAGTTGGCGGTGTCGCTGCCCATATTTCTGCTGATGCTGATGACGGGCGTGCAACTGGGGGTGGCGCTGGGGATGATGCCCATCATGGAGCAGATCATGCCGCCGGACAAATTCCCTTTGATCGGACGCATCCTGTACTGGATGTCCCACGTGATCAGGGATTTCTGGTATCTGATATACGGCGTGCCCGCCTGTTTGCTGGTCGCGTATTTCTGGTCTCTGCCGCGCTGGACGGGGCCGATGCGCAACCGCCTGGATCGCAGGCTGCCGTATTCCATCTACCGCGACCTGAAAGCGAGCGAATTTCTGGTATCCCTGGCGGCCATGTCCCAGGCGCATACCGCAACCTTTGACGCGGTATGCCTGCTGGAGCAGGGCGCCACTCCGTGGATGCGCTGGCATCTGGCGAGGATACGCGTGTCGCTCACCGACAATCGCAGCATCCTGAAAGCGATGGATACCGGCTTGTTTTCCGAAGAGATTTTCGACCGGATCGCCGAATATGCCGAGCGCAGCAACTTTGAAGACGGCATTCGTAAGATTGGTCTGGGCACCATCGAGGAAATCGCCGAGATGATTGCCGAGCGATCTTCGATGATCCGGAACATTCTGATCGTTATTGTCGGCGGTTTCATCATGTTGACCGTGGCGGGCATGTTGCTGACCGCGCTGGAATCCAGCAACCAGATTCAGCAAATGACAGGCGGGCCGATTTAGCTTTGCATTTCAAATTCAAAGTTTGTTATAGTATACATTATAGTTAACATTTTAATTTTGATTGGAGGGGGTATGAATCATATGCAAAGCATCCGCAAAACAGGCGTCCGGAGCTCGCTCAAGCGCCAGGCGGGTTTCGACCTGGTGCAAATTTCGGTTGCCGTGGCGATCATCGCTTTCATCATGGCCATCGCGTTTCTGGCGGTGCCGACGGTGATGACCAATATCAAGGTCAACGCCGAAACCGGCGATCTCCAGCAAATGGTGTCCAATGCAGGGCGGGTGGCCGGCACAGGGGCGGATTTGAGCGGGTTGAATGCGGCTGCCGCCATCAATCTGAGGCTGGCGCCGCCGGATCGTGTCTTTGGCGGCAACATCAATAATCGCTTTGGCGGCACGGTTGCATGGGCGCTGTCGAACTTGTTCGGAAGCAATGACGGGATATCTATCACCTCCCGGGGATATGGCCCTGAAGCGTGCTCCAAGCTGATTCCCAATGTGCAAACCATGTTCACGCGAATCACCGTGGGCTCCACCGTGGTGAAGAACTTGGCGGCTGCCACTCCCGTGCCGTTGTCCGCTACTGGCATGGCCAATGCATGCGCCGCCGCCAATTCTCAAGATATTGTCTTTGAGTTCACGCGCTAAGCGAGTCTGGCTCGCGCCGGCATGGCCGGACGCGGGCCGTGTTTGTCTGGGAAGGCGGCCATGAGCCAACAGCAGCAAATCTTCACCGACGTGCAACTGCATGTCCGCGACTGGCAGCAGTCGGTGCTTTTTCCTGGCCAGGTCAAGCCTGGGGAACAATTCAAGGGCTTCCTGACCAAGATGACCGAGGCGGTGCTGATCGAACAGCAGGCGGTGGGCCGGCGCACGGCATTTCCGGTCACCTTGCAGGGCATGCGCTGGCGGGTGCAGCGCATTCAGCAATACCGTTACGCCTGCCGGCTGGTAATGAATCGGGCGCCCAGGCTGGCGGAACTCAAGTTGCTGGACTGCCACGCCAACATGATGCTGTCTGACGAATTGCGAAAGAGCGGCGGACTGGTGCTGTTTTCCGGACTGACCGGCTCGGGCAAGACCACCACGATGAATGCGATGGTGGTGTCCAGGCTGGAGAAGTTCGGCGGTTTCGCGCAAACGGTGGAAGACCCGATTGAAATCGTGATCGAAGGCTGGCATGGCGAGGGTTATTGCACCCAGATCGATGTTGGCGAATCACCCTCCGGCCAGGAGTTCAACTTTGACCGGCGTTATGCGGAATCCATCACCGCGGCCCTGCGCTCTTTCCCCGCGCGGGACCGTTCCATGCTGATGATAGGCGAGGTGAGGGATGGCCACAGCGCGGCGGAATTGCTGCGCATCGCCGTGGATGGGCATCTGGTGTTGTCCACCATCCATTCGCGGGATATATCGTCCGGCCTGCGGCGCTTGGCGGCTTTGGCCCGCTCCGGCGGAGAGTCTCAGGCTGATGAGTTCATCGCGGACGCGTTGCGGATGTCGTTCCATCAGCGGCTGGATAACGGCATTCCCCAAGTGCTGTCGCTGGATTTGCGCGAGCGCAAGGACCTGTCCCAGTTCATCGCCAGAGGCGAATACGCGCGGCTGGACGGCGAGATTGAAAGCCAGCGCCGCAGAAACGTGCAAAGCAGGGGTGTTTGATGCGAAGAAAGCAGGCAGGCGAAATATTGATAGGCGTGGCGATCGCCGTGGTCATGATCGGGATGGTGCTTTCCTATTTTGGCGTGCGGCAGGTCAACGAGTGGCGCGTATCGCGCGGAGAGATTGTGGGCGGCGCGCTGGCGGAGTTGGGCAAGGGCGTGAACAGCTATGTCGTGCAATATCACCCGCAGATCGTTTCCGCGCTGTTCGGCGGTCCTTCGCAAGTGAAGGATGCCGGCGGCCGCGTCATTGTGCAAAATGCGGCGGCGCCCACTGCGGCGGAAATCGCCAGCATAGCAGGCTTGAGCGGCTTCGGCGCCACGCCGCCGATCCCAGGCGGAAACTACGTGATCAGGTTGAGCCGGGGGGGATCCTGCGTGGACCAGGCTACCTGCAACGTCAATGCCCTGACCTATATCGACCGCCCTTTGCTGATGCCTTTCCCGGGCGCGAGCGATAGGGTGGACTACATGGCAACCGGCGCGGCGGTCCAGGCGATTGGCATTAATGGCGGCGCGTCATTTTTGTCTCCCAGCAATGCGAACAGTAACGCCAACCTGACCTTTCATAGCCCCGGAGGCGCGGTGGAGGCCATTCCCAATCCAGTTGCGGGCGCGCCGGGAGGCATCGTCGCGATGAGGGGCGGATATATCCGCGCCGACTTTGACGAATTTCTGCGTCGCGACGGCACCAAACCCATGACGGGCAACCTGAATATGGATGCTCATGACATCTTGAACGCCAAGGACATACTGGGCAGCGGCACCATAACGATGGGAGGAGATGTGAAGGCCGGCGCCTCCGTTTTCGCCAATATGAATGTGTCAGCGGGGCGAGATGTCGCGGCGGGAGGGAAAGTAACGGCCGGACAGAACGTGGAAGCAGGGCAGGATGTTGTTGCGGCGCATGATGTCCGCGCCTCGAATGATGTCAAAGCCGCTCAGAATGTTGTCGCAGGCAACATGGTTCAGGGGAATACGCTGTACCCCAACAAGGTGGTTGCGGAGAACGAGCCTGGATGCAGTCCCGAGGGGGCGATTGCGCGATCAAGCGCTGGCTTGATACTTTCTTGTCAATCCGGTCGTTGGGTTTTCAATGTCAGGGAAGTTCTCGCACCAGCCCCGTCCACGTTTGGGTCGGTAGTGACGGGTACTATGGATGCTGGACTGTTCCTGCGACAGGAAAATGGGCAGTTTCACTGAATGGATGGCATCCAAATGCCACATATATATCCGGCCCATATGCTTCTGGAGTTTACTCTGCAGGGACAAAATTTTGCGCAAATGATTTTGTCCAGCTTTTCGGTTTTATTGGAAAGTTGCAAATTGACAACTGATCAGTAGACTTGCCATTTCCACTTATCAAGGCGCGATCTGATTTATTCCTGCTCCTGTTTATATAATATATTCCCATTCCTGCAGAGATGCAGTATTAAAGTCGCTAGTAGTATTTTTCATGCCGCTAGTTCAATTGCACTCTCTTATTCAGCAGCAGATTGCAAAAAAAAGCCCGTCAGGGCTTTTTTTGTTGCGAAGGTTATTGCATCGGAGTGCAGGCGCGAGTGTATGAACGTCCACCGCCATTCCACCAGACATTAGTACAAGTGGATGTTGCCGAGTATTGACCCAGACATCCATAACTAGCCCCACTCTCCTGAGCCTGTATA